>JAJZQZ010000047.1 GCA_021802965.1 Actinomycetes bacterium | reverse complement strand
CGTCAGCTTCATGGTCCCACACGCCGCGCCGTAGTTCTCCGGGTAGAAGGGGAAGATGTCCATCGCGTAGAAGATCTCGCACGGCACCCCGACGTTCAGCCAGGCGCTGGGACGGCCCTCGTCGTCGGCGGCGAAAAGGTCGTCGTAGTAGCCCTTTATCAGGACCTTCAGGTTGTTGGTGGCCTCCAGCCGGACACCCATCAGAACCCCTCCACTTGCTCGCGGAAGGCCTCCAGGCGCGTACGCACCTGCTCGAACCCGGCGCTGCGATGCTCGCCCTCGATCATCACCACAGGGACCCCTTCCGCCTCGAGGCGGTCGCGCAAGTACGGCCACTCCACCTCTTCAGACTCACAGAACTTGGTCAGGTAGAAGACCACGCCTGCCGCTCCGGAAGCGCGTACCTGAGCCAGGAGGTGGTCGGCCCGGGGCTCCGCGGGCTCCTTGACCGAGCACGGCGGCTTGGTCAGGTAGGCCCGAGCCAACGCCGTCCACGGGTCTCCGGCGCCGCCGGCAAGCGAGGGACCGCCTGTCGCCGTGGCCGAGGCTTCCGCCGTCGCCCCCACGGCACCGGGACCGCCGCCAGAGACCAGCGGCGCCGCGCCCATCATGGCCTCGACCTGCACCCCGTACCACCGGGAGCCGGAGGCGAGGTCGTCCGCGACGAGGCAGAGACCGGCCTGCTCGATGGAGGCCGCGAGCCGCACGTTATCGAAGGTGGTGCCGGAGAGAACCACCGGCAGGGCGTCGCCCGGTTCGCCCGCGGGCGGGTGAGCCATGAGGGCCGACAGTTCCTGGGTGAAATCGTCGGGCAGCATGGTGGTCGCTGCCACCAGGATACCGAGGTAGTCACTGCCTTGCAGCGCCATCTCGCGCGCGGCGCGCCGGCGCGCCAGCTCGGCCACCAGGGCCCGCTTGCGATCGCAGGCCACGATGGCCTCGCGCAGATGATGCTCGTCGACGGGCGCGTCGAGCGCCGTCGCCATGCGGGCCGATACCTCGCGCAGCTCGGCCGCCAGGTACTGCACTGCCGCTTCGGTGGTCGTCACCGTGGGGTAGCGGACAAAATCCACGTAGGGGGTGAGGTGCTCGGCGTCCCAGACGGCGAAGACGCCCCGCAGGGAGTCGCAGTAGCGCGTGAAGAGCGCTCCGTCGAGCAGATCCAGGTCGCCACGCAGCGCCTGATCGAGCAGGTTGCGCGCGGCGGGGCACGCATACGCCTGGATGTATTCCATCGACCGCACATCATCGCGACCATCGACGGTCACCCGGTACGGGATGAGGCCGTGGGCCATGATCAGCTCCTCGGGCAGGTAGCTGTCGAAGTAGCCCACCGCCGCCAACCCGGAACGCTCCTTGACGCGCGCGAGCTCGGCCCGCGGATCGGCCGCGACCTCCCTGAAGCGCTCGAGGGCGCGCATCCCCGCCGCGGGACTCACTCGCACCCCTCCGACGCCATCCGTCGCAGCTCGGTCTTCAGGATCTTGCCCGTGGCGCTCTTCGGGAGCGCCTCCATGAACTCGACGATCTTCGGGGCCTTGTAGCTGGCCAGATGCGTCTTGCAGTACACGATCACGTCCTCGACGCCGAGCTCAGCACCCGACCGCAGCACGATGCAGGCCTTGACGTTCTCACCGAAGAGCGGGTCGGGGACGCCGATCACCGCGCACTCCGCCACCGCGTCATGCTTGTAGAGGACCTCCTCTACCTCTCGGGGCCAGATCTTCAGGCCGGCCGAGTTCACCATGTCCTTGATGCGGTCGACGATGAAGAAGTACCCCTCCTCGTCCATCATGCCCACGTCGCCGGTCTTGAGCCAGCCACGGACGATGGATTCGGCCGTCGCCTCGGGGTTGTTGTAGTAGCCCTTCATCACGTTGGGGCCCTTGATGACGAGCTGTCCCACCTGGCCGACCGACAGAGGCTGGTCGTTCTCGTCCCAGACCTGCACCTCGACGTTCTCGATGGGCGTACCCACCGAGCCTTCCTTGTGGCGGAACTGGTGGTTGTACGTGGTCGAGGGGGTGGATTCGGTGAGCCCCCAGCCTTCGTTGATCTTGAGCCCGAAACGCTCGCGCCACTGCCGCGCGACCTCGCCCGGCATGCTGGCCGCGGCTGAGAACGAGAAGCGGACGTTGGCGAAGGCCTCGTCGACCGCCTGCTTGTCCGGATGGTTGAGGATGAGGATGTAGATGGTCGGCACCGCATGCCAGCGCGTGGCGCGCTGCTCCTTCATCACCTTGAGCACCGGCTCGATATCGAACTTGGGCAGGATGAGAAGCGCCGCCGCCCCTCGGATCGCCCCGTTGAAGATGAAGTTCTGAGCGAAGGAGTGGTACATGGGCAGGAAGCAGAGATTGCGGTCCTCAGGGGTGATGCCGGTCTCGTGCACCGTGCTGTATGTGTTCGAGGTCACGTTGCCGTGCGTCAGCACCACGCCCTTGGGCTTGCCCGTCGTCCCCGAGGTGTAGATGATCTCGGCGCCGTCATCCCGGTCGGTGTTGAACGTGGCGAAGCTCTCCGGGCGCCCTTCGAGCAGAGTCCAGAAGTCGTGGTCCACACCGGCGGCAAGCTCGGCGGCGGCGGCTGAGGCGCCGGGCGCCTTGGTGCCCACGGAGATCACGTGCTCGACGAGAGGCATGGCGTCGCGGGCGGGCACCTCGCCCAGATACGACTGACCGGCCAGGAGCACCCGGGCCTCGCAGTCGTTCACCATGAAGTCGACTTCCTCACAGCGGCACATCGACGAGACCGAGACCACGATCGCCCCCACCTTGAGGATGCCGTAGAAGACGATGGCGAACTCAGCCGAATTGCCCATGAAGATGGCGACGCGGTCGCCGTGGCCCACGCCGAGCTCCACGAGGGCATGAGCGAATCGGTCGGCGTCCCGCCGAAAGTCGACGTACGACCAGAGGCGGTCCCCCTCGACGAGGGCGTCGTTCCCGGGGAAGAAGATGGTGTTGCGGTCAAGCGCGTCAGCTATGTTCACTCGTTCTCCTCTACGTGCGTGCGTTCGTGCCGGTGACCTCAGCCGCCTTCGCCTCTCGCTCCCAGGCGAAGCGCTGCTCGTGAGCCTGGATCAAGATGCCGATCATCCAGTTGAGGGGTGTGTCCACCCCGTACTCCTCACCCCGTTCCACCACGGCCAGGTTGAGGGTGTCTATCTCAGTACGCCGACCCGCTTCGATGTCCTGGAGCATCGAGATCTTGTTGTCGCCCACCCCGGAGAGCGCCCTGATGGCGAAGTCGCCGGCGTAATCTAGCTCGGCGAAATCGAAACCCTGCGCCCGGGCCACCTCGGCCGTCTCCTCGGCCAGGGCTCTGATCAAAGTGTTCGTGGGCTCGAAGCCGACCAGCTGGCTGCCGGTGAACCCTGTGAGCGCGGCCACGGCATTGCAGGAGATGTTGGCCAGGAGCTTTCGCCAGATGGGGATGCGCACGTCCCCCTGGATGCGGTGCGTCTCGAAGCCGGCGGCGTTCAGCACCTCCACCAGCCGATCCACTCCGGGGTCTTCAGTCCGATCGTAGCGCCCGATGTAGATCCCCCCAAGGCCGCCGTTGTACTTGATGAGGGTGTGGCTGAGAGGCATGGCGCTATGAGCCGTCACTCCGCCGATCACCTTCTCTTCTCCAAGTACCGCCGCGATGCGCTGCAGATTCTTGAGGCCGTTCTGCACCGACAGGACGTAGGTGTCCGGACCGACCATCGGGCGGGCCAACTCGGCCGCCGAGGCGGTGTGGTAGCCCTTGACCGAGATCTGGACCAGATCGACGATCCCGACCTCGCTCGGGTCGGTCGTGGCCGCCATCATGTGGGTCTTTCGAGTGCCGTCGGGCATGATCAGGGTCAGCCCTTCGGCACGTATGGCTTCGATCTTCGCCACGTCGACGTCGACCAGAGTCACGTCGAAGCCCGCGTCGGCCATCAGTACCCCGAAGGTACCGCCCAACGCGCCCGCGCCCATGATCGCGATGCGCATGCCCACAGTCGATCCTCCTAGGCTTCCTTCCAGGTGGGACGTCGCTTCTCGAGGAAAGCCTGCAGGCCCTCGTTGGCATCCTCGGTCGCCATCAGCTCGTTGACGTAGATCTTGGTGGCTTCCTTCAGAGCGGAGTCAATATCCCGATCGAGGCCCGCGAGGACGGCTTTCTTGGTGTAGCTCATCACCACGCCGCTGTTGCGCAGCAGTCCGGAAAGGTACTTCTCGGCATCCTCGTCGAACGAAGCATCCGGGTAGACCCGGTTCACGAGACCCATGCGCATGCAGTCCTCAGCCGAGTAGATGGCCCCGCTCAAGACGATCTCGTTCGCCGCCTTCGCCCCGATTATCTTGGGGAACAGGGCCACGCCGATGATGGGATAAACACCCACCTTCACCTCCGGCTGGCCCAAGGTGGCCGCATCAGAGGCGAGCACCATGTCGCAGCACGCCACGACCTCCAATCCGCCGCCCAGAGCCATGCGCTTGACCAAGGCGACGGTAGGCTTCGGCGAGCGGTGCAGCCCCAGGCAGAGCTCCTCGAAGGTGGAGAGCATGTGCTCCATCTTCTCAGGAGTGTGGTCGGCCACATCGACACCCGCGGAGAAGGCCTTGTCGCCGGCGGCCTGCACCGTGATGATCTTCACCCCCTGATCGGCCTCGAGCCGGTGCAGCCCGGCGACCGCTTGCTCGATGGCGGGGATCGTGAGCACGTTCATCGGCGGGTCGTCGATGATCAACCGGCCTATGCCACCTGCTACCTCGGTACGGACTGCCTCTGCCATCGCCTATCTCCTCCCTCGATCGCTGCTTGCAGAACGAGCTCCAAGACTCCGTTGTTCAAACCCCCCTAAAACCCCAGCAGATCGCGCAACTCCACCGCCTTGCGGCGGCTCACGGGCACTCTGCTCTTGCGACCGTCCTTCATCACCAGCTCATACGTGCGGTTGAACATGGGAACCACCTCGTCCACGTAGCGCAGATTGACGAGGTACGCTCGGTGCGTACGGAAGAAGTTGGCGCCGGCCAGACCCTGCTCCAGTTGGTCCAGCGACGGCGCCAGGGCGACGAAGGAGTCGGCCGCGGTGAAGACGTAGACGGTCTCGCCTTCGACAGTCAAGTAGGCGATATCGTCGACCCCCACGAGCACCATCTTGTGCCCCCGGCGTGCCGTCACGTACTCGAGGGTCCGTCCGTCCTTGCTCTTGGCGGGGCCGGGGGGCAGGGGTCGGCCGGCGGCCGCCGCCCCCGAGGCTACCCGCAGCTCCCACGCCCGGTTGACCGCCTTGAGGAGGCGACTCCTGCTGATGGGCTTGAGCAGGTAGTCCGCGGCACCGAGTTCGTATGCCTTGGCGGCATACTCCTCGTGCGCGGTGGTGAAGATCACGTATGGCGACTTGGGCAGCTGGGCGAAGTGCTCGGCCGCTTCGACGCCGTCCATGCCAGGCATCCGGATGTCGAGGAAGACGACGTCGTGCTCGACCGCCCTCAGGAGCTTCTCGGCCTCCATCGCGTTGGAGGCCTCACCGACCAGCTCCACACCTTGGACCTCGCTGAGAAGGTCGCGCAGGTGAGCGCGAGCCGGGGCTTCGTCGTCGACGATCAGCGCACGCAGATACATCCTTCCCCCCTACTCCACCCAGCCCCGAAGCCCGCGGGCCCGCCCGACACGGGCCACAGGCGGCGCTTCGCTCGTCTGCTGCAACCGCTTTCGCCGGCGCGGCACCCGGATCTCGACTCGGGTGCCCCCCTCCACCGGGGTCTTGACCTCCAGCCCGTAGTCCGGTCCGAAGATGCCCTGCAGGCGGCGCTGCACGTTCTGCATCCCGATGCCGTGGCCCGCATGCGTCAGCCTGCGTTCGCCGCCCGGCTCCAGTCCAGGCCCGTCGTCCTGGACGGCGACGACCACGTCCTCGCCGTCGACGTAGCTCTGGATCAGCACTGTGGAAGGCTCTACCCGTCGGCCGACCCCGTGCGCCACTGCGTTCTCTACGATGGGTTGCAGCACCAAGGGGGGCACGCGTACAGCGAGGGAGGCGGGATCGTGAACGCGCTCGATACGCAGCCGATCGCCGAAGCGGTACTGCTCGAAGCGCAGGTAGCTGTCGACGAAGTCGAGCTCCTCCTGCAGGCTGACCAGCCCGCGGTGCTGCTTCAAGTTGCGACGGAAGAGCTCGGCGAACTCGACCAAGAGCTCCTCGGCACGGAGGCCGTCCCGACGACAGTATGAGGCGATGGTGTTCAAGGTGTTGAACAGGAAGTGCGGGCTGATCTGGGCCTGCAGAGCCTGGAGCTCGGCCTGGCTCGCGAGCTTCTTCTGGATGTCGATCTCGGCCAACTCGAGCTCGATCGAGAGCATGCGCGCGAGGCCATCGGCGAACTCGACCTCCTCGATCGAGAAGGGCACGTCGTCGACATTGTAGAACTTCAGGCAGCCGCCGATGAGGTCGTGGGTCCGCAGCGGGACCACTATGGCGGCGCGAAGCGGGCACCCGTGCACGGGACAGCCGATGGCCGCTCGCCCGTGGACGGAGTTCACCTTGCCGGTGCTGAGGGTCTCGATGGTCAGGTGGGTCAGGATGTTGCGCCCCACCTCGTGATGGTCGGACCCGGCGCCGACGAAAGCAAGGATGCGCTCAGCGTCGGAGATAGCCACAGCCGATACGCCGACCACATCGTAGATCGCGCGCACGGCGGCGGCGGCGCTGTCGAAGTCCAGCCCTTCCCGCAGGTGAGGGAGGGTGAGATTGACGATCTTGAAGACGGCGTCGGAGCCGATGTTCACGTGATTCGCTTCCCCCTCATCGTCCTGCCGCCGCTCCTATTCTTCAAAGAGCCCGTCTTTGTCCGGTGGAGGAGCGGCCTCACCGCGGGTGAACACTATACCAGTGGGCCCGTCGGCTCCGTCAACGGCGAAGCACTGGGTGCACGTCCCGTCCGCGGCCGCCTCGAAGAGCTCCTCGACCCTCACTTCGAAGCCGAGTGAGCGGTAGTAGAGGACCGCCTCTTCCAGGCGCAAGCCCGAGGCCGAGAAGCGTTCCTCCCACCCGTCGGCCAGCAGTCGCCGGCGCAGATCCGGGTCGGCCGGTCGCGCGCTCACAGGTCGTCGTCCTCGTCGAACAGACCCTCGAGCACATCGCCTTGGGGCATGGAGCCGTGCTTCTGAAGGTGCCGAGCGAGCAGCTCGCTCTCCCTCTGAGTGTAGAATGCGTCCTCTTCGAATCGGAAGCTGCAGGCCCGCGGCGCCACGTCTCCCTCCAAAGTCCGCAGGAGCCCGGCGCGCAGATCGATCACGCCGCTGATCAGCAGCGTGTCCCCACCCTGCCCGTACAGCTGGAAGACGCCTTCCTTGGCCGGGACCAGGGCCTCGATCACCCGAACGGTGAAGGGCAGTAGGTCCTCTGGAGGCAGGACCCGCTCGTGCAGACTCGTCCGCTCTCTGCGTTTGGCGAGCCAGTCGTCGCCTCTCCCTCCGGCGGCCGTCAACGCGCCCGCCGGACAGACCATGACGCACGCCCCGCACATCGTGCAACCCGAGGTTCGTAGATCCCCCGCCTTCGGCCTGACCACCGCATCCACCAACTCGAGGGCGGACCCCGCTTCGTCCAGGCCGTCGCACGCCGCCACGCACCGGCCACAGCCGACGCACAGGTCGAGCTCGAAGAGGATGGTCTGATCGAGGGTCTGGCCCCGCCACCCATGGACGTAGGCGGGTGCATCCGGCAGCCCCCCGACGTACGATGCCACCTTCGCTATCTCGCAGCGACCGAACTCGCCACAGCAGCGCTCCTCGGGCGGGTTGTTGTAGGTGCACTCGTCCCGGCTGCACCCATCGCGCTCGGGGCAGCTGAGGCACACGTGGGGATGGCCGGCCAGGATGACCCGCATCGACGCCGCCCGAAGTGAGCGAGCCTCGGCGTTGGTGGTGTCGACCGTCATCCCCGTGTCGGCCGCGACCGAGCACGCCCGCAAAGTCTCACCCCCGATGGACACGTAGCAGAGCCCGCACTCGCCCGTGGACCGGAGGCCCGGATACGCGCAGAGCCGCGGGACGTAGACACCGGCGGCATCACACGCGTCGAGCACGGTCGCCCCCGGAGATGCCTCGACCCGCACCCCGTCTATGGTCAGCACGGGAGTCACGGCTACCAGCTATGCGACAGCGCGCCGGGGAGGCAGGCCGACGTGCAGGGGAGGAAGGTGCGCTCGCCGGCAGGCTTGCACTCCGAGCACTTCTCCTTGAGCAGCTTGCGCCCGGGCACAACGATCATCGCCACCTCGTCGTCGTAGTCGTCCATCTCGATCGCGAAGAGCCCCTGCGGACAGGCCGCGACGCACCAGCGCCCTTCGCATCCGATACACCGATCGGTGTCGATGGTGATGTAGTACTCGCCCGAGCCGTCGCGGTAGCCGTAGTTGGCGATCACAAATCCGCTCCCGCCGCCGCCCGTTCCTTCTGCTCCTTCTTCAACAGCGCATGCGCGAAGAGCGCCGCGCCCAGAGCGCCCGCCACCTGCGGATCCAGGTTCGACCCTTCGGGCAGTTTGAGCGCCTCGACCCCGGTGATGCGCTCGATGCGCCGGACCACTCCCGCGTTCTTGGCGATGCCGCCGGTGATGAAGAAATCCCGCTCGATGCCGATGCGGTCGATCAAGCTGGAGACCCGCTCGGCCATGGCCGCGCAGTACGCGGCGAGGACGCGGTTGACCGACCACCCCGCCTTCAACAGGGCTGTCGCTTCCGACTTGGCGAAGACGGTGCACACGTTCGAGACCGGTTCCGGTTCGGAGTCGATCTCGAACGATCGCCGCCCGATGTCCTCTATCGGCACGCCCAGGGTGTCGGCGATGACCTCCATGCCCCGGCCCGTCCCCGCCGCGCACTTGTCGTTCATGATGAAGTTCTGGACCTTACCCTTGTCGTCGCAGCGGATGACCTTGCAGTCCTGGCCGCCCATGTCGAGGATGGTCCGCACGGTCGGTCCAGCCATGAAGTTGGCCCCCCGCGCGTGGCAGGCGATCTCGGTGATCGCCCGGTTGGCGAAAGGCACGTTCACCCGTCCGTAGCCGGTGCCGACGACGTAGGACACGTCGTCCGTGCTCATCCCAGTGCCGTCCATCGCCCCGGACAAGGCCTTCTTCGCGCTGTCCGGGCTGTTAGAGCCGGTGCGGGTCGAGTAGAACGAGTAGAGCTTGCCCCCCGCCAGTATCACCGCCTGGGAGCTGACCGAGCCGACGTCGATCCCGACGGTGATGGAGCCGGCCGACCGCCAATCGACGTCGTCGGTCTGGTAGGCCGTCTCACTCCACCGCCAGAACTCCCTGGCCTGCTCCGTCATGCCGCTTCTCCCTTTTGGGCCGCGATCAGCGCGGCCCCGTAGGCCCCCAGGTAGTCGGGGTCCGGAAGCACCTTCAGCTCGGCCAGACCCAGCGTGTCCTTGAGCGCCTTCACAAAGCCCGCGTTGTTGGCCACCCCACCGCCGATGACGACGGTGTCCTCCACACCCGCGCGACGGGCCATCGCCGACACCCGTCCGGCCATCGCGTCGTGGACGGCCTTCGCGATGTCCTTCTCCTCGGTGTTCGAGTGGATCAAGCTGACCACCTCAGACTCGGCGAAGACGGTGCATTGGGCATTCATCGGGATGGACCCGGTAGACTCCAGGGAGATCTCACCGAAGCGCTGCAGGCTGACCTCCAGGGCCCGGCTCATCGCCTCGACGAAGGCGCCGGCTCCGGCCGCGCACTTCTCGTTCACGGCGAAATCCACGACCTTGCCGCCGGCATCCACGCGTATGGCGCGAGCCTCGTCGGCGCCCACATCGATGATGGTACGCACCGACGGCACCAGGGCGACCGCGCCGCGTGCATCCGCCGCCACCTCGGTCACCATGTGCTGGGCCAAGGCGACCGCCTTCCGGCCCACTCCGGTGGCCACTATATAGCCGATGTCCCCCAAGGAGACCTCAGCGGCACCAGCGGCGTCCGTCAGCCCCTTGCGAGCCGACTCCTCCTGCTCGAAGCCGGACAGGACGGTGACGCGGGCGGCGGTCTCGCCGTCCCGAAGCACGACGACATGGACGTTCTTGGCTCCGACGTCGACGCCCGCAACGATCATTCAGTCCTCCTCGTTGAGAATCGCGGCTCGGGCTCCGCCGCCGATCGCGCCCAGCCTGAGGCCCAGCCCCACCGAGGTCGCCGGGTTACTTGGCTGGCCGTTCAGTCAATCACAGTTTACCGAGTGGCGCCGGCTTTGGGAAGGCTGCAGGTGCAGCTACCCGCCCGCGCCGACTCCGAACCTGCTCTCCTGAACGCTGCCGGGAGGCGCCCGGCCCATGCTATTCTGTGTTAGTTATCTGGTCGGCCAACTAGGAAACCCCGATACGGCCGACGAGGGACTTGGACTCACAGGAAACCAGGGCAGGGGCGACACATGGCTCGACCGCGAAACAAAGAGGACGCCCGGCGCGACGAGATCGTCACGGCGACCCTCCGCCTCATCCTGGACATGGGCTACAACCAGGTCACGCTGGCCGACATAGCCGAACGCGTCGGTGTGAGCAAGGGCCTGATCTCGTACTACTTCCCGCGGAAGGAAGACGTCTTCCTCGCGGTGCTCGAACAGATCGTCTCCCGCCTCACCGCCGACTTCGAGGGTTTTTGCACCGCCGACGCGCCCGCGGCCGAGAAGCTCAGCAAGATCTTCACCAACCTGTTCGGCAACCAAAAGCGGGCCCGCCGCTACTACACCGTCGTGATCGACTACATGGCCCAGGCCATCCGCCAGCCCGAGGTGCAGGAGTACACCCAGCACATCTACACCTCATACCGCACATACATGGAGCGCATCGTTCGGGAGGGCATGGACAGCGGCGAGTTCCGTGCTGTCGACGCCCGTCGAGCCGTCTCGATGCTGCTGGGCATGATGGACGGCCTGGTGCTGCAGTGGTTCTTCGACCGCGACAGCTTCGACCTGGACGCCGCCTACGAGATGTGCGTCGACTTCACGAACGTCTACCTGGTGCCCGACGGATCGCGGTCCGACGGAGACGCCCGCCTCCTGGCTTCGCGGTCGATGCCTCTCTCGACCGAGGTGTAGTCACCGCGACCGGCGCGAACGTCTGCTCGGCCGAGCCGACGCGCAGCGGGATGCTGACGACGACCACCCAGGGCACCAGGAAGAGCGCTCCCCTCAGCCGCAGGGCGTTCTGGTTGTGCAGGAAGGCATGCCACCAGTGGTCCACCACGAACTCGGGGATGACGACCACCACCATATGGTCGGGACCAGGCTCTAACGACCGGATGTACTTGACGGCGGGTCTGACCAGCTCCCGGTAGGGAGACTCGACGACCTCCAGGGGGACGTCGGTGCCGATCTCGGCCCACTGCTCTTCAAGCATATCCAGGGTCGCGTCCTCCCCCTTAATCGTGACCGCCCTGGTGTCGGCCTCGCCCAGCGCCTTCGCCAAGTACAACGACCGTGCCACCACCGCGTTGACCTGGCTGACGAAAAGCACGACGGTCGTCCTGGGCTCGACCAGCATGGCACGGCCCAGCTCTGCCAGCTCCTCCGGCCCCTGGGGACGCAGAAGACGTCCCACCCGCTCGTAATGCCGGTGGATCGAGTGGAACAGCACGACCAGCGCCGGGATGGCGATCAGGACGATCCAGGCTCCCTCGGGGAGCTTCGTGGCCATGATGACCACCGAGACGATCGCCGTCGAAACCGCCCCCACGCCGTTCATGACCGCGCGCCAGCGCCAGCCGGATTCGCTCTCGCGCAGCCGGTACCAGTGGACCACCATGCCCGCTTGGGAGATGGTGAAGCTCGTGAAGACGCCGACTGCGTACAAAGGGATCATCCGGGTCACGTTGGCCTGAAAGATGACTATCAAGACGATCGAGATCAGAGCGAGCCCGATCACGCCGTTCGAGAACACCAAGCGGTCCCCCCGGTTCTGGAACTGCCGGGGCATGAAGCCATCGCGAGCGAGGATGGACGACAAGCGCGGAAAGTCCGCGAAGCTGGTGTTCGCGGCGATGATGAGGATAGCCATGGTAGCGATCTGGAGGGCGAAGTAGAGCACGGTCCCATTGCCATAGACAGACCGACCAACCTGGCTGAGCACCGTGTCCTCCAGCTTGGGCCACACGTCGAGCACGTGGGAGAGCCAGGTGACCCCGATCAGGAAGGTGCCGAGGATGGCGGCCATGATACCCAGGGTGATGCCGGCATTGCGGCTCTCGGGGGGTTTGAAAGCAGGCACCCCATTGGAGATGGCCTCGGTCCCCGTCATAGCCGAACAACCGGCCGAGAACGCCCGCAAGATGAGAAACAGGCCCATGGTCCTCGCCGCCGGTTCGGCCAGCCCGTGAGGGATGGGGTGCAGCGTCCTCGTAGCCCAGCGGATCAGCCCGACCACGATCAAGCCGCTGCACAACAGGATGAAGGAGTATGTGGGAATGGAGAAAAGCCTTCCCGACTCCCTGAGTCCCCGGAGATTGGCGATCGCCACGAGAAGCACGAGCACCACGGCGATGAGCACTCGCCAGGCGAACAGGCCCGGAAAGGCGGAGGCGATGGCGGCGACCCCCGAAGCGACGCTCACGGCAACGGTCATCACGTAGTCCACGAGCAGGGACGACGCGGCGACCAGGCCCGGCACGGTGCCGAGATTGTCCTTTCCCACGATGTACGAGCCGCCGCCGTTCGGATAGGCATGCACCGTCTGCTCGTACGAGACGGCGACGATGGCAAGGAGGGCGGCGATGCCCACCGCTATCGGGATCGCGAGGTGCAGCGCGGCCGACCCGGCGAGGAACAGGACGATCAATATCTCCTCGGTGGCATACGCCGTCGAGGAGATCGCGTCCGACGAGAACACCGGGAGGGCGATGCGCTTGGAGAGACGGTGCGCCTGTTCCTCTGCCGTCGGGATGGGGCGGCCGATCAGCAGGCGCTTCAAGGACAAAGCTACAGAAACCATGTATGTACGATCCTTCCGCTACGCCGACGAGGTTAGCTGACGGGCTCGGGCTCGGAAGATAAGCCCTACAGCGGCCGATCCGACAAGCTCGCCGCCGATTCGCCCCGGCGTCCGGACAAGACCGGCCACCTGGTGGGTCCCCCGCTCCCCTAGCGCTCCTGGCTGGGGATTAGGCAGTTCGTTAAACACGATGCTACCCCTGTTGGCGCCACAGTCAACGGACGATCAGTCCGCCTGCGCGATCCTTTATGACTCCTTTATGCTGGGGCCGTTTTCCTTTGCCCCGCGGTTACGGATGGGCTGGTACAACGGAGGTAGGCAGAAACGAAGACCGGCTGAAGGACGCGCCATGGAAAGATCGCTCGCGACAGAAGGGCCGAGGTCAGGCCGTGGTGTGGGCACCATCATGGCAAGGCTCGACAGGCCGTATCCGGGGAAGGCTCTGCACGCGGCCGCCGCGACTCTGCTCCTGATGGCCGCGATGCTCGTGATGGGCTTCTTCGTCCTGGAGCATCGAGCCGCGGACCTTCGTTTCCGCGAATACACGGCGCAGGCGTCATTCGTGGATATCCGAAGCCTGGCGCAGGACCCCAGAAGTGTCGGGACGGGACCGGTCCACACTCGAGGGTACGCGGGCGACGCGGTCTTGACCGATGCGGGCCAGCAGGTCATGGTATGGGCTACGGCAGCCTCGAGGCGCAGCGGAGGGCCCGGCGACCAGATCCTCGTCCTCTCGAACGGGAACGTACCCGCGAATAGCCTGGTGGACGTCTGGGGTACATCCGCGGGGACCATACGGCTCGACGCCGGTGGCGGGACCTCTATCACGGTTCTGCGGGCTGAATACATCGAACCTGTCCGGTAGGCCGCAAACAGCCTCCCGGGAGGAGGCGGTTTGCGGCAGACAGACGATCGCGCGCCCCGCGGACGCCTGAAGATCTTCCTCGGGTATGCCGCCGGTGTGGGCAAGACCTACGCGATGCTTGAAGCCGCCCGCGAGCGCCAGGCTGAGGGCGTCGACGTGGTCGTGGGCCTCGTCGAGACACACGGGCGCAGCGAGACGGAGCGGCTTCTGGAGGGGCTGGAGATCGTCCCGCGGCGCACGGTGGAGTACCGTGGTGCCTCGCTGAACGACCTCGACCTCGACGAGGTGCTGAGGCGGACTCCCCGGCTCGCCCTGATGGACGAACTGGCCCACACCAACGCGGCGGGCGCCCTACATCCCAAGCGATACCAAGACGTGGACGAGCTGCTGGACGCCGGGATCGACGTCTACACCACGCTTAACATCCAGCACCTGGAGAGCCTGCTCGACGTCGTCGCTCAGTTCACCGGCGTCCGAGTCGGTGAGACGATCCCGGATTCCGTAGTCGACGAAAGCGACGAGATCGAGCTGGTCGACCTTCCGCCCGAGGAGCTGCTGCGCCGGCTGGCTGAAGGTAAGGTCTACGTGCCCGAGGAGGCGGCCGACGCCGCGGAGTCCTTCTTCCGCCTGGGCAACCTGACGGCCCTCCGGGAGATCGCCATGAGGCGTGTCGCGCAACGCCTCGATGCCGAGATGCTCGCGTACATGCGCACGCGCGCCATCAGCGGCCCCTGGGCGGCAGGCGAGCGTCTTCTCGTGGCCGTGAGCGCCAGCCCCCTGAGCGAGCGGTTAGTGCGTGCCGCGAAGCGGATGTCAGACGAGCTGAAGGCGGAGTGGCTCGCCTTGTACATCGAGACGCCGAATGACGCCACCGAGCCCGAGTTGCGCGAACAAGCCCTGGCCAACCTCGCGCTCGCCGAGCGGCTGGGTGCGCGGGTACACACGCTTCCCGGGTCTTCGGTCGCCGAGACCCTGGTCGACTACGCGCGGCGGCGCAACGTGACGAAGATAATCGCCGGCAAGCCCCTGCGGCCCCGCTGGCGGGAGCTCGTCCGCGGCTCGGTCGTCGACCGGGTCATCAAGCTGAGCGGGCCCATCGATGTCTACGTCATCAGCAGCGGTCCTCCGACGAGCGCGAGCAGAGTGCAGCTCACGCGGCCGGCACGACCGTGGCAGGCCCATCTGTACAGCCTTCCGCCGGTGGTGATCGCCACGCTGATCGGCTGGCCCCTAGCCCATCACATCGAGCCCACCAACCTGGTGATGCCTTACCTAGCCGCCGTCGTCGTCGTCGCGGTGTACCTGGGCCGAGGTCCGGCCATCCTGAGCGCCTTGCTGAGCGTGCTCGCCTTCGACTTCTTCATGGTCCCTCCCCGCTTCACGCTGGCAGTGTCCGATACGCAGTACCTGCTGACGTTCGCCGGTCTTTTCATCGTAGGGCTGGTCGTCAGCTCCTTGGCGGCGCGGGTCCGTGAGCAGGCGCGCGCGGCGCGCCGGCGAGAGCTCCAGACGACCGAGCTCTACGAGCTCAGCCGGGAACTGGCCGGGGCGGCAGGGCCGGAGACCATCACAGCTGTCGTACGGTCGCACGTCCGGCAGGTGATCGGCGCAGAGGCTGTCATCCTGCTCCGCGATGCGGACCGGCTGAACCCTGCGCCGGGCTCGGAAGGAGTCGACGAAGACGAGCTCGCTGTCGCCACGTGGGCGCTCGACCATAGAAGACCAGCAGGACGGGGGACGGAAACCCTTCCCGGCGCCTCGCACCTATACCTGCCCCTGCTGACCTCCCGAGGGACCATGGGAGTGCTGGGTGTCGGCCTCCCCGAGGTCGATGGCGCCCTTTCGGCGACCGAGCGCCGCGCGCCCGAGGCCTTCGCGACCCTGGCCGCCCTCGCCTTCGAACGGGTCGACTTGGCCCACACCGCGAACCAGCTCGAGCTGCTCCGAGCCACCGAGGCCCTGCAGTCGGCCCTTCTCAACTCCGTGTCCCACGAGCTGCGGACACCGTTGGCGTCCATCGCCGGGGTCTTGAGCTCCCTCCGCGGGAAAGGGGGCCGGCGTGACGACCCCGGCCTCACCCCCAAGGCCCGCGCCGAGCTCGTGGAGACCGCCTGGCAGGAGGCCACTGAGCTCAACCGCATCGTGGGCAACCTTCTCGACATGACCCGGCTAGAGTCCGGAGCCCTACGCATGACGGCGGAGCCGATCGACTTGGAGGACCTCGTCGGGGCTGCGCTGGCGCAACTCGACGAACGGCTGGAAGAGCGCGAGGTGAAGATCGTGTTGCCCTCCGACCTTCCGCCCGCGGCTGCAGACTCGGTGCTGATGGTACACGTGCTCGTGAACGTGCTGGACAACGCGCTCACCTACTCGCCCGAGGGATCGCCCTTGGAGATCACCGGTAGCCGCGACGGTTCCGGGGTCCGCCTGACCATCGCCGACCGCGGCATGGGCATACCCGAGGAGGATCTCGAGGCGGTCTTCGACAAGTTCTACCGCACCTCGCGCGACCACGTCCCAGAGTGGATCGACGCGTCCCGCGGCATAGGCCTGGGCCTTTCAATCAGCCGCGGGATAATAAGCGCACACAAGGGACGGATCTGGGCGGAGCGGCGTCCAGGCGGAGGCACGGTGATGAGTGTCGCACTGCCGGCCTCGCCCGGCGAAGGCGAGAGCGGGGCGGCGGAGGTGTCATGAGCGACGAGGGACATATCCGATGACCGACGGAGGACTGCGCATCCTTGTAGTGGACGACGAACGTGCCATCCGGCGATTGCTGCGCACCACTCTCACCGCACTCGGTCACATCGTGTTCGAGGCGGCGGGGGGCATCCAAGCCCTCCATGAGGTGGCGGCTCACCGCCCCGACGTCGTCGTCCTCGATCTGGGCCTACCGGACATGGACGGCTCCGAGGTGCTCGCCCGCCTGCGCACGTGGAGCGCGATACCCGTCATCGTCCTGTCCGTGCGCGAGGAAGAGCGGACGAAGGTGGCCGCGCTCGACGCCGGTGCCGACGACTACCTGACCAAGCCGTTCGGCATCGACGAGCTCATGGCCCGGATTCGGGTGGTCCTGCGCCGCAGCGTCAGCGCTACCAGCGATCCCGTCTTCCGGACCGGCGGCCTCATCGTAGACCTGGGTCGGCGTCGGGTCACGGTCGACGGTCGCGAGGTCTCTTTGACTCCCACCGAATACGACCTCCTGCGCGCGCTGGTGCGCCACCCCGGCAAGGTGCTCACGCATCGGCACCTTCTGACGGAGGTCTGGGGGGTCCCCTACCAGACCGAGACCCAGCTCCTCAGGGTGAACATCAGCAACCTTCGCCACAAGATCGAGCCCAACCCCGCGCGCCCGACCTACCTGACCACCGAGCCCGGGGTGGGCTACCGGCTACACGTAGAGGAGTAAGCGATCCTCGATGGGGACGCGTGCACGAAACCACGAGGGTCACTAACTAAAGCCTTCCCCCCGCCCGGCCGAATAAAGACGGAAGACACGGTCACCAAAGGCGCACTCCACAGGGGGAACCATGGCAGTAACGCAAGCCCTCGACATCTCGCACCTCACCTTCCTCGACCTCATTCGGGCAGTCATCGCCCAAAGCGGGGCCGTACCGGCCAAAGGGACCCTCATCCGCATGGCCCTCAAAGTGGCCGACCAGTTCACGCCGGTGGACTTCGCTACCGTCGACGACTTCGTGGCGGCCATAGAGGGCAACGAGAACCCGATTTCGACCATCGAAGGGCATGCCGTCCATCTCGGCGGCGGCGTGTTCGGCCTGCCGAAGTGCCCCTTCCGCGAACTGGTCGCCGATTACAAGTCGGTGTTCGGGAATCTGCCCGAAGGCTACGCGGAGCTGATGGAGGTCTACAACAAGGGCAGCCAGATCACCGACCAGCTCAAGATCGGGGAAGGAGCCGGAGTGAGCCCCTTCTGCCTGATGCACCAGCCGATGCGGAGCGCCCTCGGGGGCAAGATCACCATCGGCGGAAAGCCGATCACGGTGTATCAGCTGGGATGCAAGTCCGGCGGGGGCGAGAAAGCCATCGCAGAGAAGTGGGTTGCCGAAGCGGGCGCCGACTGGGCACTCGTAGAGCAGGCCCTCGACGCCAACATGTGCTGCTACGCGGTGAAGATGCAGACTTGACGCCAGACGGGGCCGGGGCCTGCGCGGCGGACGCCCGAGCCACTCTTCCCTGATGAACACGGCGGCGGCTCCCTGAAGGGAGCCGCCGCCTTTCGATGCAGGTCCAATAGGCTGGTGAGGAACGAGGCTACGATGGGG
>JAJZQZ010000046.1 GCA_021802965.1 Actinomycetes bacterium | reverse complement strand
TAGCTGAGATCGGATATCTCGTATTCGGAGATCATGGATTGTTTCGTCAACTTAGCGGACACGTTCTTCCTCCTTGTCGCCGGATGTCGAAGGAGACGCGCAGGACCAGACGTCGGACAGCCCGCCACGATGGGATCGTATGCCCCCCTGAACGCGGGCGATGCGATGCTCGTGATGAAGACTTCGTCGGCACTTCCCCCTGGTGGGCCCGCTTCACGAGAACGGCCCCTTGCGCCACCATATCGCGTGACTGCAGCGGGCCTTGCATAGACCCTCCCTAGGCAGTAACGTGAAAGTCAGCATATAAACGTTTGTTTAGTCTGTCAAGCGCAATCGCAGAGGTCGTTCCAGGGAGGATGGTAAGCTTTCCCCGGACACGCACTCTGAGAAGAGAGACCTTCGATGCGTCGCACCTCGAATACACTCAGGACTCCCCTCGAGGGACTGCCTCCCGGGGCAGCCGCACTCATCGAGACCAGCAAACAGTTGCTGATCGACGGCGGCATCGACGCGCTGCGCGTGGCCAAGATAACCGAGGCGGCGGGCCAGAATCGGGCCATGGTCAACTACTATTTCGGCAGCAAGGCGGCCATGGTGGCGGCCGTGGTCGACTCCCTGATCCATGAGGCCGTGGAAGAGCTTGTCGCCCAAGCCGAAAGCCTTCCCCGAGGCGAGACCCGGGTAGTCGAGCACGTCAAGAACACGATGTCGTTGATGCAGACGCCCGAGTTCATATCCACCATCGACGTGATCCCGACGGCTCGCCGGAACGAGGATCTGCGCGGGCGCATGGCCCAGCTCTACGAGTGGTATCGGGAGACCAGCGTGGAATGTCTGGATCCCGAAGCCGATGACGACCGCGGCCAGAGGCTGGGCGACATAGCCACCCTCTTCGTGGCTATCTTCGATGGGCTCGCCATCCAGTGGGCCCTCGATCCCGACGCCGTGGCGCTGGAGCGCATGGCCGTCCTGGTCAGCGAGATGCTGAACGCGCTGCTGGCACCGGGGACCAAAGACGCTGCCGACCGGCAGGCTGCCGAGCCTACCTTCTAGGTTTCCTCCACAGCCGGGTCCCAGGTAGGCAGAGCCCGCATGATGGCGTCGGCGCCCGACCGCAACCGCCTCGCGGCCCCCCGCCCGTCCAGCACACCAACAGCCTCCGACACGCGGGCACCTTCGAGCACGTCGGCCAGCACCCGCAGCGACGGCACGGTGGGCTTCCACCCGAAGACCTCCAGGCTGACGACCACCTCCGGTCGCCGGGCTCCCGGCCCATCCGGCTGCCCCCCGCTGGGCTTCGACCAGACGGGCTTGGACGTGGGGGCCGCGGCGATGGTCTTCAGCATCTCGACCAGCTCCGGCCGCGCGAAGGAACCGATCTCGCGGTGGTCTCGGCCTTCAACAATGCCGTGCATGTGCACGACCGTGAGCCGCTCGCCGAACTCCCGCACGTGGCCGGCGACCTCTCCCCCGTGCAGCAGCAGATGCCCAACGTCCATGGTGACTCCCAGATCGTGCTGCTCGAGGAGCAACTTCACCCACGCGTAGGTGAACTGCAGGTTCTCCACGGCCAAGGGGTACGGACCGGTCTCCACCCTCAATCGGCCCAGCGACTCGCTGAGGGCCGCTTGCCATCCGGCATGTATCTCCGCGGGCAGACAGTCGAGGGGCTCGGGTGGCTCCCCCAAGGCGGGATGGTACACGAGAGGAAGCTCGGGATGGACCACGTACGCGTGCGGTTCGAGCCCGAGGGTGAGGTCGATGACGCGCAGACAGACGTCCTGACCCCTCCGACGCGCCGCCGGATCGAGCTCCCCGATGCCCACGTCCAGGGGGAGGTGGATGCTGAAACCGCACCCCGCGTCCGAGGCTATCCTCCCCATCTCGGCGACGACGGCCCGTGTCGGCAGGTTCGACGAGTCACCCTCGAAGAGGACGACCTCGATGTCGTCGACGAACGGGGCCAGCAGACGCACGTTGGGCAGCAGGTCGGCGGGCACGACATAGGACGTTGTGCCGAAGAGGAGCCGGGAGACGGGTGGGATCGAGCCGACGGGAGCGGGGTCGGCGGCGGAGGGCGCGGAGCTCACAGCAGCCGCTCCAGCCCCAGGCCCAGGCAGAGCGCCAAGAGCACGGCCGTTCGCGCCACCTCTTGAGAGGCGCCCATGACGTCCCCCCCGACACCCCCGAGCAACCGCTCGGCTGTGCGGCGAAGCCCGAGGCCCACACCCACCGCCGCAGCCGCGGCCAGCAACGCGGGCAACCATCCCAGCCAGGCGGAAAGCGCGACCCCGGGGGTCGCCGCCACAAGTCCGACCACCAGGTGCCGTACCCGGAATCCACGCACGAAGGCGTCACCGAGCCCGCCGTGGGACGCCCTGGCGTTGACGCTCAGAAGCAGATAGGGCACCCGACACAGGATCTCGGCGGCGGCCACGGCCGCCGCCGCCCTGAACGCATCCTCGGCGAACCAGTCCGGCCGCCCCCCGAGCACCCCGGACCCGACCGCCAATGTCTGCACGATGCCCACGAGAGCACCGTAGGCGAGCAGGTAGGTGAACAGCACCGCGCCCACGGCGCCGACGCCGGCCGAGTGATCGTGCATGACCTGCAGCCGTTTCTCGGCGTCGCCGTGAACCATGAGCCCATCGCCGAGGTCGAGCAACCCATCTGTCTGGTTGAGTCCGGTGAGACCCACGACCAGCGTGAGGAGTATCGCTCCGAGCGCGGCCGCCGGCAGGAGCGGGGCCAGCAGCAGGCAGGCCACGGCGCCGACAGCCCCTGTCATCCAGCCGACCACCGGCACAAGAGGGAACGCGTCGACCACCGCCTCGAGAGACGCCGAGGCTCCGACGGGAAGCCGGGAAAAGAACCCCAGCAAGGGGCGGAGGTCTGCCACCACCAGCGGGCGGCGGGTCCTGTCGCCCGCGCCCGCGTCGTACTCGTTCATCGCGCCCTGGGGGCGAAGTGTCATCCCTTCAACGGCCCGCTAGCGCGCGCCTGCCGCGCCGCCCAGCATCGGCAGGACGGTGGCCTCGTAGACATCCTCGATCCGCGAGACAAGCTCGGCCGGTTCGAGACCTCCGAAGGAGAGGCTCGCGACCGCCGCGCCGCCCGCTCCGGCACCCTCCTTGACCAGCCCGGCCTCGTAGATGTGCATGCCGTCGAAGCGCGCGCTGCCGAAGTCCAGGTTGGCGGCGTAGACGCGGGGGCAGCCCGCCTGGATGGCGAGACCGATCATATCGGCGTCTTGGTCGCGGAGCACCCAGCGCGTGGTCCCGATGCACACCTTGCCCATGTCGGCCTTGCCCACACGGTCCATGACCGCCGCCACGGCCGCCATCTGGGTGCCCCCGGCCAGCATGACGGGGATCGAAAGCGACGCTGACGAAGCCATGCCCGCGACGACCGCCTGCATGGGATCACCCACCGCCGCTATCGCCGCAAGGGGATCGTCCTTCAAGGAGCCCTTGCTGATCCCGGCAGCCGCGAACCCTTCGGCGACGATGGCAGCCTTGAGATCGTGAGCTCCGCCGATCATGGTCGAGGAGACCTTGCCCTCCGCGTCCATGCCCAAGGCGAGCATGACTGCGAGGGCCGTGGTGGTGCCCGCCGGAACCGACTCGCCCAGGATGAGAAAGTCGGTGAGCTTCGCCAGGTTCTCGCCCAGGTACCAGCCTCGCTCAAAAAGACCGGGAACGTCGTCGACCGTAGAACCGGTCACGATCGAGCGCGCGGGCGCCGCCCCGAGCTTGAAATAGGGCGTCTGGGGAGCCACCTCACATCCGGCGTCGACGACGAAGATCGGGAGCTTGGTGGCCCCTATCGCGGCCATGGTGATGATGACAGGGGACGGGATGCCGTCGGGAGTCGCCGCCACACCCGGGATGCAGCGCGCACTGCCGTAGAAGAGGGCCTCCATGTCGGAGGGCGCGGTGTACTTGCGCATCTCGGCGGAGGCGCCGGCGATGCTCAGACCCTCGATGGCGGCCGTGTCCGACGAAGCGATGGTACAGACGAACGCAGGCTGTTGGGCCCCTCTCAATGCCTGGAGCACGTCACTCTGGCCGTGGATCAGGATGTTGTCCATTGTTCCTCGAGTCCTTTCAGTAGTGCTGCCACGTCGTGATACACGTATCCAGCTTCCCTCGGCCGGCGAAGAACGAAGAGCTCCCCGTCCACCATCTCGACGGCCGCCGCCTTCTCTTCGAGGCCGCCGTCAGCTCCCGACTCCTTGCTCACCATCACCGTGCAGCCCAGGTGGCGCATGCACGCGGCGGTGAACTCCGCTCCGTGCGGTGGGTAGGCGGCTATGAGGTCGGCCGGCGCCACGCCGGCGCCGAGCGCAGCGCTCACCGAGTCGGGTGAGGGGAGCACCCGGGCGGCGAGCCGGAGGCCGGAGCCGG
This sequence comes from Actinomycetes bacterium, assembly GCA_021802965.1. Classification (GTDB taxonomy): domain Bacteria; phylum Actinomycetota; class Thermoleophilia; order RBG-16-64-13; family RBG-16-64-13; genus JAJZQZ01. The sequence goes on along the minus strand of JAJZQZ010000046.1, from coordinate 13,722 downwards.
CGAAGGGCTGCAGGCCCTTCGCCCCCACGGTGAACAGAGCCGGGCGGCCCGATGCCCGGAGCTGCTCGATCACCTCCACTTCGGAGTCGAAGAACCGGACCGGACCGCTGCCCGAAGGAGGCTGCCACGGCGGCCGGGTCGCGCGGAAGAGCGGGACGCCGGCCGCGGCGGCCGCCTCCCGGGCCGTCCGGCTGACCTCGACGGCGTAGGGGTGCGTCGCGTCGATGAGCGCGGCCGCCGTCCACCGCTCGAGCTCCGTCGCAAGCTCCGCGCGGTCCAGCCGCCCCACCTGCACGCCCCCCGCCGGCGGCCGATCGACCTCGTCAGCGCCCAAGGGCGTGGCGACCGAGAGCCGAACCTTGTATCCGGCGCCTTCCAGCCGGGTCAGCACGCGCCGGGAGAACGCGGTACCTCCGAGCAGATACAGGTGACGACCCTCCGCCGACGACGAACTCATCGCGTCACTCACCCGGCGCCTTCCGGGCATCCTCGTATTTGTCCGCGTACCCGCGCCGCGTGACCATGCGCCCGCCCATGACCTCGGTGCGGCTGGAGCCGATCACCACCGTCGTCCACATGTCTATGGGCTCGGCCGCCAACGAGCCGAGGTTCGTCAGGTGGACCTCTTCGTCCTCGCGGTAGGCGTTCCGCACCCAACCGACGGGCGTCTGGGGCGCCCGCTCCGCCAGGAACAGCGCGACGACCTCCTCGAAGAGTGGTCGGCGTCGGCGAGAGGTCGGATTGTAGAGGCAGGCGACCAGATCCGCCGCGGCCACCGCCCGCACCCTTCGTAGGACTTCCGCTCGTGGAGTCAGCAGGTCGCTCAGGCTGAGCACGGCGAAGTCGTTCATCAGCGGAGCGCCCAAGCGGGCAGCGGAAGCCTGGCATGCGGTGATGCCGGGGACCACCTCGACTTCCGCTTCCGCATCCAGCTCCATGAGCAGGCCCGCCATGCCGTATATGCCGGCGTCGCCGCTCGAGACCACGACCACGCGCTTGCCCGCTCGATGGAGGTCTAGAGCAAGCCGGCAGCGCTCGACCTCCTGACGCATGCCCGATGTCTCCACCTGGGCGCCCACAGGAAGAAGACCGGAGATCAGCTCGACGTACGGCGCGTACCCGACGACGACCTCAGCGTCGGCAAGGGCGTCGACCGCTTCTCCGGTCAGCAGGGCTTCGTCCCCTGGACCAATACCCACCGCCACGATCATCGGCCCCACCTCGTCTCTCCGGTTCGGAGCATCCTGCCCCCGTCGGCTCGAGCCAGCGCCACCGTGACCCCATCCGCCGCCTGCTTGGGGAGCACCAGCGTGGCGCCCTCGCCCGAGGCCCAGAGGGCGGCCGGCTCCGCCGCCGCCCCGACCCCGACGTTCTCTCGCACGAAGGCATTCTCGGCGAGCCCATGGAGGGCCATGACACGTTCCACTTCCTCGTCGGGCGCGAAAGCCAGCGGCAGGCCGAGTTCGGCGGCCGCCCCGGCGAGGCCGCTCTCGTCGTGCTTCGCCTCCACCGACGCCATCGACCGGAGCGCCCGTGGGTCGAGATCCGCGCGAGCCAGCGCGGTCCGCACCGCTCCCGTGATCGCCGCGCGTGCGGTCCCCCGTTTGCAGCCCACGCCCGCTACCGTCCACCGAGGCACGAGATGCAGAGGGGCCGCAAGCTCCTCGCCCGCTTCAGCCGGCGTCAGCCGAGCGGTGACGAACACAGCCCTGGTCGCGCCACCCTCGGCTGCCCACACCGACGCCGGCACCGGAAGCTCGCCGGCCCGGAACACCCGCGGCTGATATCCCAAAAGCTCTCTGAGGAAGGCCTCCGCACCTCCCATCTCGCCCGGATCGAACCAGAGGTCGACGGGGCGGTGGTTCACCAGCGCCGCCGACACGGGAAGCAGCGCCGCGGGGTCGCCCACCTCCGCATCCAGCAGATCCGCGAGCACATCCGGACCCGCCAAGCCCTGCACGTCGGAGGAAGTTGTCAGCACCGCCTGTGCGCTGAGCATGTCCGCCAGCGAACGCGCCAGCTCGTTCGCGCCCCCGACGTGCCCGGAGAGCAAAGGGATGACGAACAGACCCCGCTCGTCCAGACAGAGGACGGCGGGATCCTGGCGCTTGCCCTGCAGAACCGGCGCCAGCGAGCGGACCACCACGCCGGTGGCCATCACACAGACCAGCGCGTCAGAGCGGCGGAACGCGCTCCGCAGCGCCGGACCGAGCCGCCCGAACCGGTGCGTCCCGGCACCTCCTGCCACCGCGAGGCTTCTGGGCAGCCATAGGCTGCCGCCCAGCACGGTGGCGACACGCCCGGCGATGCCGGCACCGTCTTCCGTCAGGGCGAAGACCGCTATCCTGCGCTGTGCTCCCGAGGGGGCCATGGCGGTCACGCTTCTCCCGCGGACTCGGCGGTGCGATAGCCATGCGAGAACGTGGGGTCGTAGAGCCGGGACGCCTCGCCGGCGCGGGCCAGGACGTCGCCCACCACGATCATCGCCGTCTTCCCGATGCCCGCCTGGCCGACCTGCTCGGCGATGTCCCCGAGCTTGCCTCGCACCACGCGTTGCTCGGGCCAAGTGGCGTTCGCGACCACCGCCGCGGCGGTCTCGGCCGGATAGGAGAGCAGCAGGTCGGCGACGACTTCCTCTATCTGGCCCACGCTCAGGAAGATGCACATGGTGGCTCGGTGGGCGGCGAGCGAGGCGAGGTCCTGGCCGGCCGGCACCGGCGTGCGGCCCGCGCGCCGGGTCAGGATCACCGTCTGCGAGATGCCGGGCATGGTCAGCTCGGCATTGAGCACAGCGGCGCTCGCGGCGAAGGAGCTGACCCCGGGCACGACCTCGTAGGGGATGCTGCGGGCGTCCAACTCGAGCATCTGCTCCGCGATCGCCCCGTAGAGGGAGGGATCCCCGGTGTGCAGGCGCACCACCGAGCGGCCCTGCGCGTGTGCCTCGGCCATCGCCTGGATGATGGCGGGAAGGTCCATACCGGCGGAGTCGTGGATCTCGGCGTCGGTGCGGCAGTGGCCCAGGAGCGCCTTGTGGACCAGAGAACCGGCCCAGACCACGACGTCGGCTTCGGCCAGGGCGCGGGCGCCGCGCAGGGTGATCAGCTCCGGGTCGCCGGGCCCGGCTCCGACGAACAGGATGGGGCTCATGAGCCTTCCCTTCCGGGAGCGAGGATGGTCACTATCGAGAAGTACGGCAGGGAGACGAGGTCGGCCCCCGATCCGGGCGCGAAGATCTGCTCGCCGTCCAGGGTGACGTCGCGGCAGACCCGCACGCGCGGCAAGGCCCCGGATGCTTCGATCAGAGCCACCGCGTCAGTACTCAGCCGGGAAGGCTTCATGATCACCACGGTGCCGCCCAGGTCGAGCGCCCCGCAGAGCAGTTCGAGGTCGCCGCCGTCAGGCACGACGACCAGGGGCTCGCGGCCTTCGACCAGGGGCTCCCGCAGGGCGGAGGCCGCGGCCACCGGGGAGATGACTCCCGGCACCACCTCGACAGGACCGCGATAGCGGGCAAGCAGGTAGCCGAAGCTGCCGTAGAGGAGGGTGTCACCCAGACAGAGATAAACCACGTCCCGGCCCATCTCTGCCTCCGCTGAGATAGCCGCGACCGCGGAGTCCCAGGCCGCCTCCAACGCGGACCGGTCGGAGGTCATCGGCATGACGAGAGGCAGCTCGGTCACGTCCTGACCCAGGTAGGGGCGGGCGATCTGGTAAGCACGGCCGGGATCGCCGGCCGTGTCGACCGGGTAGGCGACGACCGCGGCGGAGCGCAAGATCTCGGCCGCCCGCACGGTGACCAGCCGCGGGTCTCCCGGCCCAAGGCCGACCGCGAAAAGGGTGCCCCGTGGAGTCACGACACGCCGCCCTTGTCCGCCCACATGAACGTCACTGGGTTCATCCCCTTCATGATGCCTGCCTTGTCGTGACGGGCGGAAGCCAGCTGAAGCGCGTCGAATCCCGCCCAGGGCCGGACGCCGAGCGCGCTCGCGGCGATACCCGCGGTCTCCAACGTCACGGCCGTGACTATCACCCGCCCACCTTCATTCAGGGCCCGGGCCGATGAGTCCAACACGGCCTCGAGGCGGCCGCCAGATCCCCCGATCACCACGAGGTCCGGCCGGCCCGCGGGGGTTCCTTCGTCTCCGGCCTGCTCGAGCACGCCGCCGAAGACATCGGGAGCCGCACCCTGGATCACCTCGACCCGCGCCCCGAAGCGTCGCGCATTGGTCGCTATCGCTCGGCAGCCGGCCTCTTCCCGCTCGAAGGCGAGCACGCGAGCGAGCGGCGACAGCAAGGACATCTCGACGGCGAAGCCGCCGCTGCCCGCGCCGACGTCCCAGATGACGCGGCGGTCGCCCGGACGGGCGACCGCCGCCAGCACGGCCCGCACCTCCCATCGCGAGAGAGGCACCTTGTCGATGCGCTCGAACTCCTCGTCCCGGATACCAGGAGCCGCCAAGGAGCCGCCAGAAGACCGGGCACCGGCGCCAAGAGCCGGTGCTTCCCCCCGGAGCCGAGGCTCCCACCCGCCCTCAGCGCACCAGGCTTCGGGGAAGAGGGCAAGCACGGCGGGGGACCCGAACGCCCGGCCGGCGACGTCGGCCAGATCGGTGACCATCACCTGCTCGTCAGACCAGCCAAGGCGCACTCCCACGGCCGCGCGACCGCAGATACCGCGCTCCAGGAGATGGGCCGCGACCGCCTGCGGCGAGTTGCTCCCGCCGCACAGGACGGCGCTCGGCCGATCGTCGGGCGGGCTCAGCTCGAGACCTCGGCCGTGCACGGAGAAGTGGACGAACTCCTGCCACGGCACACCCAAACGGGCAGCGAGAAGCTGCACTGACGCCACGGCGGGTTCCACCACCGCCTCTCCCGGGAATGCCCGCTCGAGGGCGGCGAGCATGCTGAAGTACCCGGGGTCGCCCGAGGTGAGCACACACACAGACCGTCCCGACGCCAACTGCTCTCCCACCTGAGCGATGACGGCTTCGAGAGGCCCGGCGATGCGGATCCGCCGTCCCCAAGCAGGGGCGGCGGCGAGGGCGGCCTCGCCGCCCACGAACACCTCACCGGAGCGCAGCAGCTCGAGCGCGCGGGCGGTCAGGTAGCCCTCGCCCGGCCCGGTGCCGACCACAAGCAGTCGTCCGCGGCTCATGCCGACGCCTCCGAGCGTGCCAACTCGACGCCGTCACGGTCCAGCAGCACCACTTCCACAGGGAGGCCGTAGCGCTCGCGGCAGGCCGCGGCGGCCGCGGCGGCGACGTCGCGCAGCACGTCGGCGCGGCCCAGCTCGATCAGTCGCGCCGCCGCGATGTCGGCGGTGGTCGCCTGGAGGATCGAGCGCACCTCCTCGGCCGGCGTGCCGGCCGCCCCTGCGTACGCCGCCAGGGTGACCAGCCGCGCATCGGCGAGTCGCGAGTGAGTGTCAAAGATGCCGGCCGCGAGCTTGACGAGCTTGCCCACGTGTCCTCGCAACGTCACGCTCGTGACGCCGCGCTCGGCCGCGCGTTCCAGCATCCAGCCGATCTCGTTGGCTGTCTCGACCAGGGCGCGCTCATCGGCGCCCGCTTTCGCGGCCAGGGCTCGGCCCTTGGAGCCGAGGACGAAGACCAGGTCGGTTCGTCCTTGGGCGAGGGCCACGTCCAGCTGGGGAAGGAGGGAGTCCCTCATGGCCTCCACCGACCAAGGCTCGACCCTGCCGGTGGTGCCGAGGATGCTGATGCCCCCGACGATCCCCAGCCGGGGATTGAGGGTCTTCCGCGCCAGCTCCTCGCCGCCCGGGGCCAGGATCGTTACCGTGGCTCCGCCGGGTCGCATGCGCGCTAGCTCGTCGAGGATGGCGGCCCGCGGGACCGGGTTGACAGCCGGCTCGCCCGGAGGGATGGGCAGGCCGGGCAGCGTCACGGTGCCGACGCCCGCGCCGGCCTTGACGGCGAAGATGCCGGGCGAGTCTTCCACCCGTGCCCCGATGGCCAGGCCGTCGGTCACGTCGGGGTCGTCCCCGGCGTCCTTGATCACCCAGACGGTCCCGTCCGGGTCCCGCGTGAAAGCAAACGAGGCCTGTTCGCCACCGGGTAAGTCCACCGTCACCATCCCGCCCGCCCCGTCAACCGCCGCGCCGACATCGGACCCGGGCCCGCTGCGCGGAGAGGCCGCGGCGGCCGTGGCGGCCTGGGCGCACGCCCCGGTCGTGTAGCCGCGCCTCATCCCGCCGATCCCCCGGCCACGCCGCGAAGCAGGATCGGCACCAGGTCCAGCTGCCCGCGCTCCACCATGCGCACGAGCTCGCGCCGCGCTTGGCCGATGGTCAAGGGCCGCGACGATTCGGTCGTGAAGATGTCGAACAGGTAGGCGATCCGGGGCATGCGCAGGTCGCAACCCTCGAGATGAGTGGCCTCGGCGAAGACCTCCTCGAGGGGGCCCTGAGCGGCGACGCTCCCCTTGCGCAGAAGCAGGATCCGGTGGGCGTACAGGGGGATCAGGTCCACATCGTGGGTGGCCATGATGATCGAGAGGCCCTGCTGGTTCAGCGACTTCAGGAGGCGCATCAACGCGGCCTCTGCCATGGGGTCGAGACTGGCTGTGGGCTCGTCGAGCACCAGGACGCGGGGCCCCATCGCCAGCACTCCGGCCAGCGCCACCCGCTTCTTCTGGCCGTAGCTCAAGGCGTGGATCGGCCGGCCCAGAAGCTCGTCCACTCCGCACGTCTCGGCCGCCCAATCGACCCGGCGTCGCACCTCAGCGGGGGGGAGGCCCAGGTTCTCCGGGCCGTAGGCGATGTCCGCGGCGACCGTGGGACAGAACAGCTGGTCGTTCGGGTCCTGGAACAGGTAGCCGACCATGCCGGCGATGACGCTGAAGGTCTCCTGGGTCACCGTGACGTCGTCCACACGCACGGCCCCGGATGTGGGGTGCAGCAGTCCGACCACCAGCTTGAGCAAGGTCGACTTGCCCCCGCCGTTGGCCCCCATGATGGCCGTGAAATCCCCGGAGCGGAACGATACATCGACCTCGTGCAAGGCGTCGACGCCGCCGGGGTACGAGTAGCGCGCCGCATCCAGCATCACGGAGGCGCCCTTGATCCGCCGTTCTCCCCAGGGGCCGGCGTAGCTCACCACGTCCTCCCCGCGATCGTCCGCCGCCGGGGCTCTGTCAACCGGTCCATGCCGCCCCCTCGGAGGCGCTGGGCGTCATACACACGCTGGGACCGGTCGTGGGAGCGCACCAGCAGGTGGGCGCCGGATCTCCCGAACCCACCGAGGGATCTGGACCACGACACATCGGGACCCCGCAATCTCTGCGCCTGGCGCATGCGCCCGACCTCCTCCACGAAGAGGAAGAGGTACCGGTACATCAGCATGCCGACGTCGACCAGGAGCGCGGGCACCCGGTACCAGCGCAATGCGGCCAACAGGGCCGGCAAAGGGGTGGTCAGGCCCAGGACCAGCATCAACGAGACTCCCGAGAGGACCACGACTCCAAGCTCCGCACCGGCAGACATCCCCTCCCAGGTGAAATGTGTGGGCGAGAGCAGAGGAAGGTCGAGGGAGAAGAGCGGGTGGCCGTCGACGGTGAAGCCGCGGAGCAGGATCAGCATCACGGTCACGATGAGCGCCGGGACCAGCCGAAGGACGATCGCCAGAAGCCTCACCCGCTGCCAGAACAACAGCACGGCGAGGGAGACGACGAGAAGGGCCACGGATACAGCCCATCCGCCGAGCAGGTTGAGCACCAGGAGGAGCACGATGGCGCCCAGCTTCACGCGGGCATCCATCCGCTGGATACCGGTGACCTTCCACGTCATCAGGTCGCCGGCACGCAGATCGTGCAGGTGGAGATGGGGCAGGCGCACGCGCAGCCTGCCGTGTCTACGGGCCCGAGTCCGCCAACCGACTATCATCCCCGACGCGAGACCGGAGACCATGAACACGAACAGCACCACGTCCCCACCCCGAGCGCTGAGGACCTTCTGCCGGGTGGGATGAGCCAGAACCTGCCACGCGGAGGCGATTCCGCTGCCGCTGACGGGCCCGATGCGCAAACCGGGAGCGGCCCCGGCCCAGACCGCCGCGATCACCGCGACGGCGGCCGCCCCGCCCAGGAAGTAGCGCGCGACCCCGCGACCGGTTCGCTCAGTCGGAGCGGTCTCAGCGCGGAAGCCCCGCACGATCCAACCCAGGATCGCCCCGGCCGCCAAGGCACCGAGGAAGAAGACGTAGAGGAGAAGATCGCCCACATCGGTATTGACGAAGGGAGTCCAGGGACCCCGGCCCCGCTCGACCGCGATCCTGCCCATGACTCCCTGGTCGAGCCCGACCCAGCTGCCGGCGGAGATCGCCACCGCCCATACGGTTCCCCAGGCGGCCAGACCACCGGCCGCCAGAAGGCCTGCGACGACGCCCAGATGGGTGAGCGGACCTGCCGAACGCCACCAGGAGCGCACCCCGCGGTAGATCGAGCGGCGGGACCGGTCCTGCGCGGACCCCCCGGCGTTGCTTCCCGCCGGCAGGTCTCCGGCGCCCAGGCGCAACCGGCCGGCCACGTCGGGTCTCAGCTCGGCCAGGGAGCGCAGGATCCCGCCGGTGAGGACGCCCTCGAGCAGAGCCAGGGGCAGCTGGGTGGGCAGGAAGGCCAGGAAGATGGCCGCGGAATGCCGAACCACCTCGTCCCGGGGGAAGAGGGCCAAGGCCAGCTCGATGGCCGTCGTCATGTAGACGGCCAGGTCGCCGATCAGTCCCGCGGCGAACCCGGCCCAGAACAGCGAGCGTCCGCTCCGCCGCAGCAGCCAAAAGACCCCGAAACCCACCAGGGAGCCCACCATGCCCTCGGAGACGATGTTCGCCCCCAGAGTGGTGAGCCCGCCGTGCGCGAAGAACAAGGCCTGGATAAGCAAGGAGACGGCCGCCAGCACGATGCCGGCCATAGGGCCGACGACGATCGCGGCGAGCGGGGTACCCGCGGGATGGGAGACCGAGCCCGCCACGGGCACCGGGATGGGCATCAGGCTGATGGCGAAGACGGCGGCACCCATGAGGCCCACCAGGGAGACGACGGAGGGCTCCACCCTGGCGCGCTTGCCGAGCCGGCGCAGGCCGACGGCGGTCCCGGCGGCAGCCGGGACCGCCCACAGAACCGCCCACTCGGCGGGCAGTATGCCCTCGGCGATATGCATCAGCCCTCGATGACCACCGGCGCGCCCGCGAAAAAGCCGGGCGCGGGAGCCGCAAGGCGGGCGAGGGCGTTCACGATAGCCACGGCGATGGGCGTGCCGCCGCGCAGGCCGGGAAGGGTGATGAACTCCAGATCGGACTCCAGCAGCGCGGCCTTCGACTCGGCGGCCGCCACGAAACCCACGGGGACCCCCACCACCAGAGCGGGCCGGATCCCCTCTTCCCGGGCCAGACGGACGATCTCGAGGAGGGCTGTCGGCGCGTTCCCCACGGCCACGATGGCCCCGGAGAGCCGCTCCCCGGCCACCCGCATGGAAGCCACGGAGCGGGTCAGGCCTTCGGCCCGAGCCAGGTCGATGGTCGCCGGATCCTCGATGAGGCAGCGGACATCGACCCCCAACCGCCGAAGCGACGGCGTCAGCCCCGCGCGCACCATGTTGACGTCGCAGATGACCGGGCGGGCGTTCCGGATCGCCTCGACCCCCACCTCCACGGCACGGTCCGAGAAGACCAGCTGCGACGCCAGTGCCGGGTCGCCCGTGGCGTGCACCACCCGCACCACCACGGCACGCTCCTCGAGCCGGTCCCACCGGTCGGGGATCAGTCGCGAGATGATCTCGAAGCTCTTGTCCTCTATGGCCGAGGGAGAGCCCACTGCCGACGCCGGGACGGCCCCCTGCTCGCCCAGAGCGTCGCGCACCCGCCCCTCGAGCACCGTCACCAGACGCAGATCCAGCCCGAGGGGCTCGGTGATCTCGACGGTGAGGTCCGGGTGGTCGTCCAGGACCGCCTCGAGCTGCTCGGGGATGTCCCGGGCGACGTGGTTTCCCGCGTAGAGCATGTAGGGCGCGACCATGATCGACCGGAACCCGCGCGCGTACAGGTCGGCGACCGCCTCAGCCAATGTGGGCTGGTTGAATTCCATGGAGGCATGGGCCACCTCCCATCCAGTCTGCAGAGCCAGCAGCTCGCCCACTTTCTCCAGCACCTGGCCGGCGGCGGGGTTGCGGCTGCCGTGGCCCAGGACGACCACGGCGGTCTCGTCAGTCATGGATCGTGCCTCCTCGATGATCGCCGGCAAGCCATCGCGCGACGGCGCGGCTGCCGCGAAAGTGCAGGTGGACGTAGCTGGCGACGATGCTCCCGTCGGTCCAGCCGTCGGCGATGGTGTCGCCCTTGTGAGCAACGTGATACGCGGGGGCGTCTGAGCCCGCCGTACTGGAGTAGTGAAAGAGGTGTCCGCGCACCAGTTCCACCCCGGCCTTCCCCAGCGGATTGGCTGCCGTGGGGACAGCCTCGATGTATCCCATACGCAGGCGCTTGTCGGCGAGGGTGGTCGAGGTGGGGAGCAAACCGGCCATGCCGAACCGCCGGGACTCGTACTCGATCTCCCCGCCCAGATACAGATAGCCGCCGCACTCGGCGTAGATGCGCAGCCCATCCGCGGCCGCCCGCCGGAGATCCTCGCGCAGGCCGACATTGGCGGCCAGGGCTTCCCCGTAGACCTCAGGATATCCGCCGCCCAGGTAGAGCGCGTCACAGGCAGGCAGACGCTCGCCGGCGACGGGGCTGAAGAAGACCAGGTCCGCACCCTCCTCCTCCAGCACCTCCAGATTGTCATGGTAGTAGAAGGAGAAGGCCTCGTCGCGGGCCACGGCGACCCGGCTGTGCGGCGTGGGAGGCTTCTCGGTCCGCGCCGGGGTCACCGCCGGCACGGGCCGAGCCAGACCGAGGAGCGCGTCGATGTCCACATGCTCGGCGACGTGGTCGATGATCCGCTCCAGTACCTCGGCGATCGCGGCGTTCTCCACCGTCGGGATGAGTCCCAGATGGCGCGAGCCCAGCTGCAGGTCGGACCGTCGTGGGACGACCCCCACGATGGGCAGTCCGCCGGCGAGGGCCTCGGCGACCATCTCGGCGTGCGAATCCCCGGCCACCTTGTTGAGGATCACGCCCGCCACCTGCAGATCGGGGTCGAAGGTGGAGAACCCGTGCACCACGGCCGCGGCGCTGCGGGCCATGTGAGAGCAATCGACCACCAAGATCACCGGGAGGTCGAGCAGCTTCGCCATCTCGGCGGTCGAGCACCGCTCGCCGCCCCCCGCGCGGCCGTCGAACAGGCCCATGACGCCTTCGACGACAGCCACTGGAGCCTGCGCCCCGCGCGGGCGGCGGTGTGCTTCCCCATGCTGTCCCAGGTCGGCTACCGCACGGTAGAAGATGCCGGCGGCCTCCGAAGGAGGCATCAGCCAAGTATCCAGGTTGCGCGACTGCCGACCCGACACACTGGTGTGGTAGGTGGGGTCGATGTAGTCCGGGCCGACCTTGAAGGGGGCTACCGGATGCCCGCGCCGCCGGAGGGCGCCCATGAGGCCGAGCGCCATGCTGGTCTTGCCCACGCCGCTGTGTGTGCCTGCGATGAGGAACCCCCGTGGCGTACTCACAGCATCCCCCTTCCGACGGCGCTGCCCGCCGTCTTTCCCGTCCCGACACACACTTCGGCTTCCTCTTCAGATCCGGCCGCCGTCCGCCAAGCAGTCAGCAATCTGTGGTTGTCGTCCGGCGCGCGGACGGCGACCCGCAGATACCTCGGCCCCATGCCCGGGAAGGACGACAGATCGCGCACGAGCACCCCATGCTGGTCGCGCAGGCGCACAGCGATGTCCCCAGCCGCTGGCGACGTCAACCGCACACAGAGGAAGTTCGCATCGGCGGGCAGCACGCACTCGACGCTCCGCAGCGACGCCAACCCGTCCGCCAGCGTCGCGCGCGCCTCGGCCGTCGCGGCCGGAGCCGCGGGTGCCAAGTGGGGGTCGACGAAGGCGGTCATAGCCGCGGCCTGTGCGACGCAGTTGATGTTCCAAGGCGGGGTCCGGGGGGCGATCTCCGCCGCGCGTTCAGGCGACACGACCAGTGCTCCCACCCGCAGCCCGGGCATGGCGAGGATCTTTGTGAACGAGTGCAGCACGACAAGGTGCGTGTCGGTGCCGGGACCGGTTGCGCCGGGATCCTTCGCGCCGCCCCACCCCGCCGAATGAGTCGCGCTGCCTGTGGGCCATTCCGCCGTGAAGGCCAGGAAGGATTCGTCCACGAACACCACGGTCCCCGCCTCCGCGGCCGCATCGAGGAGGGAATCGCGCACCTCACGGTCGAGTGAGGAACCCGTTGGATTGTTGGGGTCGCAGACAAACACCAGATCGGCCTTCTGGATGCGGGCCCGCACATCCGCCCGGTCGAGCAACCGGAAGGATAAGCGGAAGTCTTCCGCTTCCGGAAGCCAGAGAACATCGACTTCCGCCCCCCAGGCACGCGCGGCCCGCTCGTACTCCGTGAATGTGGGACCGATTATCAGCACCTGGCGCGGGCGAAGGTGCGCCATCAGGAGAAAGATGAGCTCTGAGGCCCCATTGCCCAGTATGACCTGGTCCTCGGGGACGTCGAGGAAGGCGGCGGCGGCGCGGCGCAAGGGAGCCGGGGGATCCAGGGGGTACCAGGCCATCTCGTCGACCGCCCGCCGCGCCGCCGCCATCACGTCCGGCGTGGGCCCCAGGAAGTTGACGTTGGCCGAGAAGTCCAGCATCGCCGTGGCCTCCAGGCCGAGGGCGGCGGCCGCCTCCCGGAGTTTGCCCCCGTGGATGTCGCCGAAGGCGTCGGTCACGTGCCCCTCCCGCCCGGGGCGCGGCTGCGCCTTCGTGACCCGAGCTTAGGAGCGGCCAGCACCACACCAAGGACCACGGCGCCAAGGGTCATGTAGCCCACGCGCTCGCTCAACCCTATGGCCCGGTCGATGTCGGCGCGAACCGGCGCCGGGTACTCCGCACCCATGGCCGGACGTTCCACCACGATACCCCCGTAGCGAGCCGGGCCGCCCAGTCGGACACCCAGGGCCTGTGCGAACGAAGCCTCGACCAGGCCGGCATTCGGACTCGCGTGATGGCGCCGGTCTTCGAGCCAGCGCCGGACCGCGCCGACCCCCTTCCCGCCGGCGAGAGTGGCCAGCATGGCGGTCAGCCGGGCCGGGAACAGGTTGAGGGCATCGTCCAGGCGGGCCGACGCCCTCCCGAAGTCCAGGTAGCGTTCGTTCTTGTACCCCACCATCGAATCGAGGGTGGAGACGGCCTTGAAGCCCAAGGCCAGGGGAGCTCCCCCGAGCGCCGCGAAGACCAGGGGCGCGACCACTCCGTCGCTCGTGTTCTCGGCCACCGTCTCCACCGTCGCGCGCACCACGTCGGCCTCGGTCATCTGCGCGGTCTCTCTGCCGACGATCATGGCCACCTCGCTGCGCCCCTCCTCAAGGGAGCGGTCCAGACCCTGGCTCACGCGCCTGGCCGCCAAGCCCAGGTCGCGGGAGGCGAACGCCGTCGCCGCCAGCCACACCTCCGCCGCCAGGCGGAGCGGACGGGGCAGGAAGCGCAGCAGCCCCAGGCTCGAGCCCCAGACCAGCGTGGGCAGGCCCACCGCCAGCAATGTACCGGCCTTCCGTTCCTGTTCGGGAGTACTGACGATCCAGCGGGCTAGCGTCTCGTAGAGAGTGATGGCCCGGCCCATCAGC
>JAJZQZ010000045.1 GCA_021802965.1 Actinomycetes bacterium | reverse complement strand
CCCCCGCCAGCCCGATCAGCCGCTACCAGATGGTCACCATGGTGGTGCGCACGGCCGATGCAGTGGCTCCCGGCCTGCTCGCGACCCCGCCGACCTCCTTCGCCGGCGCCGCCGACTGGAGCGACTCCGCCACCCACTCCCCGAACGCCCTCCGGGCGGACTACAACTATCTGCTTGACGGTCTCTCTCTCACCAGCCTCGACCCCTGGGGGGACATGCCCCGCGGGGAGGTGGCTCAGGTGCTGCACAACCTGCTCGGCAAGCTGCCGTCCCCGACCACCACGACCACCGCCGCTTCGACCACCACCACCGGCTCCGCTTCGACCACCACCTCGAGCTCGACCACCACCACCTCGACGTCCACCACGACCACCACCGAGAGCCCGTGGGCCCACTTCGAGAACCTGGGCGGGATCCACGCTTCGGCGCCGTTCGCCATCAGTGGGGCGACGAACGAGATGGATCTCATCAGCCGTGGGTCGGACGATGCGCTGTGGCACAAGTCATTCAAGGGCTCAGCCTGGTCGAATTGGGAGACGCTCGGGGGGGTGTTCGCCGGCGGCCCCTCGGCGATGTCGTGGAACGGCCGGCTGTACGTGTTCGCCCGAGGGTCATCGAACAACGCGCTCGAGTGGCAGAGCTACGACGGCGTCGCTTGGTCGGGCTGGAGCTACTCGCTCGGTGGTCAGATGGCCGGCGACCCGGTGGCGCTGGCGCGGGCTGCCGACCGGGTAGAAGTGTTCGCCCGCGGGACGGATGACGCGCTGTGGTGCAAGGCCTTCGGCCTTTTGTTCCCCGGCAACCAAACGGGGTGGCAGGAATGGCGGCTGCTCGGGGGAGAGCTGGCAGGTGACCCTGCGGCGGTACATCGGGGTCAGCACAAGGTCGATGTCTTCGTGCGTGGGGCCGATGACCGCCTATGGCACATCCAGATGAACGACGGCGCGCTGAGCGGTTGGGCATCTCTTGGGGGGAACCTGCGCTCCGACCCCAGCGTGGTCACGGACGGCTACGAGGTGGACCTCGTCGCGCGGGGCTCCGACAACGCGCTGTGGCACCTGACGTATGGCGATTCGGGATCGTCGGCGTGGGAGTCACTCGGGGGGACGTTCGTCGGTAACCCCGTGGTGGTGTCGTCGGGAAGCGGCCGGCTCGATGTCTTCGGGCGCGGTGCGGACAGTAACCTGTGGTACAAGTCCTGGAACGGCAGCGCGTGGTCGGGCTGGGTATCGCTCGGAGGGGCACTGACCGGCGATCCCACGGCGGTTTCGTGGGCGGCCAACCGGCTCAGCGTGTTCGTGCTGGGTCCGTGGAACGTCCTCATGCACCGGTGGTTCGACGGCATTCAGTGGCGCCCGTGACCGATGTGACTTGGTGGGCTGCCTGCCACCTGTTTCTCGCGCGGTTGCATTGTGGATTCAGGCTAGTATCTTCATGAGGTGTCATTGCGCGCGATGAGATGTACGGCGATAATCACCTCTGCGCGGTTGCGCGGGACGGGTTGTGCAAGAACGAACGAGAGGAGAACGTCACCGATGGGCGACACGATGAGCAATCTAGGCGATGCGTTCGCGGGCGAATCCCAGGCCAACCGGAAGTATCTTGCGTTCGCGAAGAAGGCGGAAGAGGAGGGATATCCCGAGGTGGCCAAGCGCTTCCGTGTGGCCGCGGCTTCCGAGACCGTGCACGCGCACGCTCATCTCAAGGTCATGGGCGGGCTCAATTCGACCGCCGAGAACCTGAAGGAGAGCGTCGGCGGAGAGAACTATGAGCACGTGACGATGTACCCCGGTTTCATGGACATCGCCACGAGCGAAGGCAACGAGGACGCCCACTTCTCCTTCTTCGCGGCGAACGAAGCCGAGAAGTTCCACGAGAAGATGTTCGCGGAAGCTCTGGCCGACCCGGCGAATGCTCCGGCGAAGACCTTCTACGTCTGCGAGGTCTGTGGGATGACCTACGAGAACGAGACGCCGAACGCCTGCGTCGTCTGCAGCGCGCCCAAGAGCCGCATCAACGAGGTGGCGTAACCCAGCCTGCTCGACGACCGCCCAGCGGGAGGGATCGATGACGCGAGTGCCTTTTGCCCCGGAGGAGGCCGGCCGCTGCCTGTGTGGGGAGTGCCCGAGCAAGCCGGACGAGATGAAGAGCTTCTATTGCGCCCGCGGCAAGAGCACGGCCGAAGTGGCGCGCAGGGGCTGCCTGTGCGAGGAATGCTCGGTGCAGATCGACTACAATCTCGCCGACAGCTACTACTGCATCCTCGGAGCACCGGAGTGATCCACCACTCCGTCCCTATTCCGGCTCACAACCGTGGTTTTCGGTTATGATGCCGGCCGCTGCTCAGCAACTCGGCATGCCCCTCGGTCCGGGCGCATGCGAAGGACAGGAGGCGTCATGGAGAGGTGCCGGCTAAAGGACGACATCTGGTGGGTGGGAGCCATCGATTGGAACGTCCGCGATTTTCACGGGTACGAGACTCCCCGCGGCACCACCTACAACGCCTACCTCATCACCGATGAGAAGCTGACCCTGGTCGACACGGTACGAGAGGGGTTCGGGCCCGAGATGCTCGCGCGGGTCAAGAGCTGCTGTGACCTGAAGAGCATCGACTATCTGGTGGTCAATCACATCGAGATGGACCACTCGGGCTCCATCGCCTGGTTGCTGGATCAGGTCGGGCCGGTCAAGATGTTCTGCTCGAAGCGGGCGGCTGAAGGCCTGAGGCAGCTATACGGCTCTCAGGTCGACCAGTGGGACCTCAATGTCGTGTCCACCGGCGATGAGCTGTCGCTGGGCACGTACACGCTTTCGTTCATCGAGGCCCCGATGCTGCATTGGCCGGACAGCATGTTCACCTACGTCAAGGAGGCCAAGGTCCTGCTGCCCAACGACGGTTTCGGGCAGCATCTCGCCACCTCGAAGCGTTTCGCGGACGAGGTGGGGCTCGAGGAGGTCATGGAGCGGGCCTCCGACTATTACGGCAACATCCTCATGCCCTTCGGCAACCAGGTCCAGAAGATGCTGCAGCGAATCGGGGAACTCGGACTCGAGATAGAGGCGATCGGCCCGAGCCACGGAGTCATGTGGCGGACTTCCGGCGACATCTCGCGGGTCGTCCAGGCCTACGACGCATGGAGCCGCTTCGAGGCGCCTCCGCGCGTGGCCATCATCTTCGACACCATGTGGCACTCCACCGAGAAGATGACGCGCGCCATCGAGGACGGCATCACGCAGGAAGGCGTGGAGTGCTCGGTCTTTCAGATCAGCCGCAGCGCGCTCGCCGCCACCGCGCAGGCCGTCCTCGATCACCGGGCCTTCCTGGTCGGCACCCCCACCCTCAACAACGGGGTGTACCCGAAGGTGGGCGGGTTCATGGCCCACATCAAAGGGTTGCGTCCCAAGGCGCGGCTCGCGGGCGCCTACGGCTCGTACGGTTGGGGGGGAGGCGGCGTCAAATGGGTCGACTCCGAGCTGCGCGGCCTGGGTCTGGACGTGATCGATCCGCTCGAGTTCAAGTTCGTTCCCACCGAGGACGACCTGGCCGCCTGCGAGGAATACGGACGGGATGTGGCCCGCAGGGTCAAAGCTTGGGGCAGCTGACGGGGCAGCAGGCCGCGGGCCGGCGATCGCCGGCCCGGCTCAGGTGAGACTCGAGCTACTTCTCCTCACGCATAAGGCCGGGGCGCTTGATGGCGGCGTGGTTCTTCGGCGGCCGGATCTCCCGCAGCTTCTCTAACTCGTCGAGCTTCTCAAGCCGGTTGTAGATGAGCGTGTAGACGCACGGCTTGTCGGAGTCGACCTCGCACATTCCGTGGTTGGTGCCGCCGCACGGGCCGTTCAGCAGCCCTTTGGGGCAGCGGGTCACCGGACAGATGCCGCCCGTCCATTCGAGCACGCACTCGCCGCAGGCCGAGCATTTCTCTTCGAAGTGCATGTGTCTGGACGCGTTGCCCAGGAAGAGACTGTCATTGGCGGGGTAGACGGGCAGGTCGGTGGCCTCGACCGCGGCCTGCACCCCCGCGCCGCAGCTCAGGACGACGATCGCGTCCGCCTTGGCGAGCTGCTCCTTGTGCTTGCGGAAGTGCCGCTTCACGTCGAGTTCGTGACAGGGGGCGTACACCACCGTCGAGCCGACCGTCTTGTGGCCGTCCTCCTCAAGGATCTTGCCGAGCTCCTCGACCTCCCACTCGCCGCCCGTCTGGCACTGGGTGGAGCACTGTCCACAGCCAACGAAGAAGAGGTGCTTGTGCTTCTTGACCATCTCGGAGATGTCTTCGAGTGGTTTCTGCTTGGTGATGATCATCGTGCGTCCTCCGTCGCAGGCTGGGTTTCCCGTCCGCACACAGCTTCCGGGCTGGGGGTATGGGTGCTGTCGCCGCCGGCCGAGCCGGGCTCGGGACCGAAGATGTGCACGCAGGCGTCGCTGTGCTCGCTCCGGCGGGTCGAATCGTACAGAACGTAGGGGGGCATCGCGCGAGAGAGCATGCCTTCGGCGATCCCTCGGTCGAGAATGCAGACCAGGTGAGGCCAGTGGGCCGCCACCTCCCGGAAGAGGCAGGAACGGTTGGTGATATGCAGTCTGCCCTGGCACATGTGAGTGCTGATCTCGGCCCCCGCCTCGCCGAGGGGAGCCAGCAGCTCTTCGGGGGAATCACCCGCGGCCGACTCCGCCCATCGTCGCCCGAAATCGAATCCAGCCTGCCGCGCCATGACCTCGGCGGCGTCGCCGAACGACTCGAGGGTGCGAAGAAGCAGCTCGGCGAGCAGCTCGTACTGCCGCGCCGGAAGCTGCAGATCGAGCCGACGCTGGCTCCGCCGGTACACTTTGGGTGGCCTGCCGCCTTCCGGGCGGTGGCGGAACTCGGCCTCGACGAGCCCGCTTTCTACCAGCCGTTCGAGGTGAGCCCGAGCCACCGTGCGGTGGATGCCGAAGGTCACGCCCACGTCGGCCGCGGTCACCGGCTCCTGTGTCTCGGCCACGTACTTGAAGACCGCGCGCCGGGTGGGGTCGCCCAGAGCGTCGGCGACGCGGTCCAGCTCCCCAGGGGGGGTCATGGGGGCGGGGATCTCCATGGCCGAAGTCTAGCCGTTGGGAGGCCCGAGTACAAGGGTTTTGTGGGCCAAAGCGAACTTAACCCGTCGCAACTCCGAGGGAACCCCGCATCCGGTACAATGGAGGCCGCGAAAAGAGTCAGTGAAGCGTGGACCGGGAGCGCGGAAGGAGTTCGGGGCATGGCGAGCTTTGTCATCGTCGGGAACGGTGTGACGGGGGTACGCGCGGCCGAAGTCTTGCGTCGCAAGACTGACGACGCGGAGATCACGCTCGTGGGTGAGGAGCCGTATCCGTTCTACCGCCGCCCGCAGCTGGCAGAGTTTGCCGCGGGACTGGTCGGCGAGGCCCAGATGTGGGGCAAGCGGCCTGAGTTCTACGAGGTCAATCGCATCGATGTGCGCCTCGGCTCGAGGGCCCTGTCTGTCGACCCGGGCGCCGGGACCGTCTCCCTCTCCGACGGGGCAGTGCTGGGATACGACAAGCTTCTGGTAGCCACGGGGCGGCGCCTCACCTCCGGTGGCCTGGCGGGCGGCGACGTGGCGGGGGTCAACCACTTCAAGACCCTGGACGACGCGCGGGCCATACGCGACCTCGACGGCAGCGGCAAGACGGGTGTGGTCTTCGGCGACGGCCTGGTCGCCCTCGAGTTGGTGCGGGCCCTCACCACGGCCGGCTTCGCCACGACGTACCTGGTCCCCGGCGAGCGTCTCTGGCCCGAGGTGCTGGATGACGATGCGGCCGCTATCATCGCCGGGCGCCTTGCGGCCGCGGGGGCGCGGCTGGTTACCGGAGCCACGGTCGAGGGCGTCGAGGACCGTGGGGGCCGCGCCGGTGCTCTGGTCCTCGCCGGAGGCGAGACCCTCTCGGCCGATGTCGTCGGGATATGCTCTGGATACCTGCCCTCCCTCGATCTCTTGCCCGAAGCCGGCCGCGGCTTCGCCGTCGACGCCGGCTTTGCGACGCCTTGGGCTGGTGTGTACGCGGCTGGTGACGTGACGGTCGAGGCGGGACAGCCCTACTTCAACTGGCTGCGTTCCTGGCGCCAGGGAGCGGCTGCCGGGGCGGTCCTCGCCGGCGAGCAGGTGGAGGGCTCCGGTGAGATCGCGCTCCTGAACACGGCGGCCCTTGGCCTGAGCCTGGTGGCCATGGGGCGGACGGTGGTGCCGTATCGGTCGGCCGACAGCGAGATGCGAGGAGACTACCCGGTGGGCGAGTTCTACAAGAAGCTGGTCTTCGACCGGGACGACGTCCTGGTGGGGGCCCTCCTGGTGGGCAGCATCGCCGAGGCGGGCGCCCTCGAGGAGGCGCTGCGGGCCGGTACACGCAAGGCCGACCTGCCCCCCGCGCTCCTGCATCAGATGTTCGAGGTCACCTACCGGACCACCTTCCAGGGCACCCAATGCCCCGTGTGCCGACACGAGATCCAGCTGGCGCCTGGAGCGCAGGCCGGAGACGCCGTGACCTGTCCGGTGTGCGGCACCGACCTTGTCCTCGCCCAGGGAGACGTCGGGCTCGTGGCCCGCGGCGCGCGGTGACGTCGTGGCGGTGACGCTGCTCGGCCTCGCCGGCAGTCCCCGGCGCCAGGGCAACACCGAGACGTTGCTCGACTGGTGCTTGGCTGCGGCACGTGAAGCGGGGGCCGACGTGGTCAAGTTCCGGCTGCGCGAGCTCGACATCAACGGCTGCATCGCCTGCGACGGCTGCATCGACGATGGCGCGTGCATAGTCGACGACGGCATGGACGCCTTGTACCCTCACCTTCGGAACGCCGACAGCATCGTGCTTGCGGCGCCCATCTTCTCGATGGGGA
Organism: Actinomycetes bacterium; assembly: GCA_021802965.1. Lineage (GTDB taxonomy): Bacteria > Actinomycetota > Thermoleophilia > RBG-16-64-13 > RBG-16-64-13 > JAJZQZ01. The sequence continues at coordinate 11,502 of JAJZQZ010000045.1, read as the reverse complement.
TGTCCGCTCAGGCCAAGGCCATGGTCGACCGCTGCCAGCCTTTCTGGGCCATCAAATACATCCTTCGCCAAGCCCTGCGCGAACCGGGACGACCGGAGCGACGCGGAGCGTTTCTGTGCTGCGCGGGCACCGAGTTCAGGACGGTGTTCGACGGCGCGCGGCAGGTGGCCAACTACTTCTGGCATGTCCTCGACGTTCAGCCCGTGGGCGACCTGCTGTGCCCCGGCGTCGATGCCAAGGGCGAGATAGCGGATTTCCCGTCGGCCAAGCAGCTGGCCGAGGAGATAGGTCGCCGCCTGGCCGAACCGCGGTAGAAGGCTGTTGATACATGATCTTTCGCGGCGGGAGCGCGCTGGGAAGGCGGGAGAGGCTGCGGCTGTCGTGACGGGCACCGGCGACACCCGGCCTCTACGCGTGCTCGTGGTCGATGATGACGATAACGTCCGCCGGCTCGTCGTCGCGTACCTTGAACGCGAAGGGTACGACGTGGCCCAGGCCCCTGACGGCCCCTCGGCCGTGCGCATGGTCGACGCGTCTCCACCCGACATGCTGATCCTCGACCTGATGCTGCCCGGCATGAGCGGGCTGCAGGTGGCCCGGCGCGTGTCCACCGGCCGGGAGCTGCCCATCCTCATGCTCACGGCCCGGGGCGAGGAGGACGACGTCCTCCGAGGCTTCGACGCCGGGGCCGACGATTACCTGGTCAAGCCGTTCAGTCCCAAGGTCCTCATCGCGCGCGTGCGGGCGATCCTACGCCGGGCGGGCTTGGAGGCCGAGGAGCGGGAGGGCCCCGTCGAGATAGGCGGCCTGGTGGTCGACCCTCGCAGCCGCGAGGTGTCGGTCGACGAGGAGCCGATCGAGCTGACCACCCTGGAGTTCGACCTTCTCCGGGCTCTCATCGACCACGTGGGATGGGTGTACTCGCGCGAGCAACTCCTGGAGCAGGTGTGGGGCTACGACTATCTGGGAGACTCCCGAGTGATCGACGTGCACGTGGCGAACCTGCGCAAGAAGCTCGGGGACGACCCTGCCGACCCGCGTTTCATCCGCACCGTGCGCGGTGTGGGCTACAAGTTCCAGCCCCGGTCGGATTCCTGAGGCCGGCGGCAGCGGAGCCGCCGTGAACGAGAGAGGTAACCGCTGAAGATCCGTTGGCGCATCTTCTTCTCGCATCTCCTCGCCATCGCCGTGGTCGTGATCACCGTGGCGCTATCGGTCCGCAGCATCGCCGTGAGTTCCGTCTCGGGGCACATGAGCCTCATGGGGGCGATGGCAGGCCACAGCGCGACAGAGCTCGAACGCGCCATCGGGCAAGGCATCACCGAGAGCCTCCTTTGGGCGGCGCTGGCCGGCGTGGTGGTGGCGGTGCTGGCGAGCCTGGCAGTCTCCAGCTGGCTGACGACGACGCTGGGTCAGGTGGCCGGCGCCGCTCACCGTATCGCCGCGGGCCACTACGATCAGCGGGTCACCTACGGGGCGGACGACGAGGTCGGGGGGTTGGTCCGTTCCTTCAACGAGATGGCCGGGCAGCTGGAGCAGACCGAGACGGTCCGCCGAGAGCTCTTGGCGACGATCTCCCACGAGCTGCGGACGCCGCTGACCAGCATCCAGGGGTACATGGAGGGCCTTATCGACGGGGTCGTCCCCGAGGATCCTGAAACCTACCAGCTCGTGCATCGCGAAGCGTCCCGTCTGTCTCGACTCGTGGCCGACATAGAGCGGTTGTCCCGGGTCGAAGCAGGCGTGGAGCGCATCGAGCCCACCCGTCTCGACACGGCCCGGGTCGTGCACGATGTGGTCGAGCGTCTGCGGCCCCAGTTCGAGCAGAAGGCCCTCGCCCTGTACGACGATGTGGCACCGGGCACACCCGACGCCTGGGCCGACGAGGACAAGCTCGTGCAGGTGATCACCAACGTCCTGGGCAACTCCTTCGCGTACACCGCTCCGGGCGGGACCGTGCACGTGCGGGTCCACCCCTCGGAGACGCTCGAGAGCGTGGTCTTCGAGGTCGAGGACGACGGCGTCGGCATAGCCGCCGCCGACCTGCCTCATATCTTCGAACGGTTCTTCCGGGCCGACAAGTCGCGCTCCCTGGCCGGAGGCGGAGCCGGGATCGGCCTCGCCGTGAGCAGGAGCCTGATCGAGCAGATGGGGGGGCCATAGGCGCGGCCAGCACGCTCGGCGAGGGCACGCTCGTCTCGTTCACCGTCCCCGCGGCGGGGAGTCCGCAGGCAAAGGCGGCGAAGCTCACGCCGGCCGAGGCGGGCTAGTCCGAGCCACGTGGCCGCCGCCGGCCGCGGCACGCTAGGTGGCTGCTGCGCCCTGGCGGCGAAGCGTCACTTTTCAGCAGCCTGCCAGGGCGCCGTTCCGGAATCGGCACTCTCAGCTCAGTATGCTGTCGGCCATCCGGCCCAGATCCTCCGGTGTGGTGACGGGCTCCATGCAGGTGCCCTTCACGCAGACGAAGGCCTGCGCGCCGTCTCGCTGGCCGGAGTAGCCGGCGCGCGCCATCGCCTCCTGGTCGCACTCAGGATCCAGGATGTCGACCACCTTGTGCACCCGGGGGATGCGCACCGCCTCGTTGCTCAGCCCGGCCACGTCTGCCGCTCCGGGCCGGCCCACGATCGTGATGTGGAGCGGCTCGCGAAGGGTGACGGCGACGGCACGCGCGAACTCGGCGCCGAAGTCGCCGACGCCGTCGACCAGGGGCGCCAGTCCGGCGAGCACCCGCGACGCTCTGTCTCGCTGGTCCTCGTCGCGCGTCACGCGACCGATGGTGCTGAGCGCGGCGGCATAGCGGCTGTTCTCGGAGAGCGACGCGTCGGGGCGATCGAGCCGGCCGAGCGGGGCGGCCTGCGCCGAGGTGGCCACGTCGGCGATAAGCGGGCCGCCGTCGAGGGCGAATCGCTCGCCGATCAGGTCGGTCATGCGCCCAGCCTCGGCGAGCCAGCGCGGGGCGCCTGTGGCCTGATAGAGGGCTAGCGAAGCTTCGAGCATGCCCAACTGGTCTCCTATGAGGTCGGCGGCGCTGTCGGCGAGCGAGTCGTGGCGATAGAGCCCCTCGGCATCCGTGCGGCCGAGAAGGGTCTCAGCGAGAGTCACAGCCTGCTCCAGGTAGCGTCCCGTCCCGGTGGCCGCGTGCAGGCCGGTCAACGCCTGCACCTCGAGGGCGTTCCAGTCGGTGTAGGTCATCGGGTCGACGTAGGGCGCCCCGTGTGCGCCCCTCTCCGGTCCGCTGCGGAGGGCATAGTATTCCTCGTCCGCGTCCTGGCTCCCCCCGTACGCACCCTCAGACGGGATCCACAGGGTGGCGTCGAGGTAGGCCTGCGCCTCCTGCGCTACCCCCACAAGATCGGGATCGTCCAGCACGATGCCCGCCTGGGCGAACAGGCGGATCAGCTGCGCGTTGTCCTCGAGCATCTTCTCGTAGTGAGGCTCCGACCAGTCTCGCCGCGTGGCGTATCGGAAGAATCCCCGCTCCACCGGATCCCATAGACCGCCGCCGCTCATGGCCGCGAGAGTGTCGTGCAGCATGCGCCGGGCCGCGCCGTGTTCGGCCCGAGTCTCGGTCTCGACCACGAGCGCCCCCAGGATGTCCGCCCGCGGGAACTTCATCGAGCTGCCGAAGCCCCCGTGGCTGCCGTCGTACGACGAGACCACGGCCTCGAGCACTCGCTCGACCACCTCCTCCGACACCTGTTCCTCGTGGGGCGTCGCCTTCTCCTCGTCCCCTCGGCGCGCCTTCAGCGCCCAGGCTTCCGCGCGAAGCGTATCTCGCTGGTCGCGCCACAGGGAGCGCACCCGATCGAGCACGTCGACGAAATGGCCGGGAGGCACGTAGGTGGCTCCGGTGATCACCTCCCCTTCGGGAGTGAGGAAGGCGACGGTCGGCCAGCCGCCCATGTTGTAGCGTCGATTGATGTCCGGCCTGCGGTCGTTGTCCACCCTGACAGGTACGAACCCCTCGTTCAGGAGGTCGATGACCCGGGGATCGGAGAAGGTGGTCTCGTCCATCACGTGGCACCAGTGGCACCATACGGCGGAGAGGGAGAGGAGCAGGGGCAGCTCCCGCTCCCGGGCTTCTTCGAAGGCGGCGTCGCCCCACTCGTGCCATGCGATCCGGTGCGCCTGGTTCTCCCGGGGGGAGAATCGGAATTCCACGGTTTGCCTCCGTTGCAGAGGGTGATATGTCTACCGTGGTCGTACCCGCCCGCGAGGGGGCTGAAGCGTGTGCGTCAGCGCGCTCTGCGCCCCGGTGGGCAGACGGCGACGCAGACACCGCAGATGGCCGCGCCGCTGGTCTCTTTCGCCCGCTCGCGGTACATGCGGCACGCCTGCACGTCCATGCGGGCCGACACGGGCTCGTCCTCGGCGAAGGTACGGCCCGAAAAGGCGGTTGCCGGACACGCATCCACGCACGATCGGCATCGTCCGCAATCGCTGGACAGGGGAGCATCGACGGGAAGGGGCGCGTCGGTGAGGACGCTGACCAGGCGGACGCGGGGCCCGGCTGCGGGAGTGACCAGGAGACAACTGCGCCCGATCCAGCCAAGGCCGGCCTGTCTGGCGACGAGCTTGTGGGAGACGGCGCCGACGAACCCACTCGGATCTACCGAGAGCGAGGCGGGCACGGGCACCGCGCGGAACCCGTCGCGTTGCAGCTCGGTGGCTAGTCGGTCGGCCACCGCATCGAGATGGTCGTTGACCGTCCGGTAGATGTGGAAATCGTACAGCCGGGCGATCGGAGGGTAGGTGTGCCTTACGGGCAGCTCGTCGACGAGGCCGTCCTGCAGGCGGTGGGCGACGCTGATGGCCCGGGGGAAGGCTTCGAGCCACCCGCCTCCCGAGGCGACGATATGCGCCCGCACCGGCTGCGGAGTAAGGTCGGCCACGCCGAAGCCATGGGCCCCGGAGGCCTCCGCGATGGCCTCGAGGCGCACGCGGCGCGATACGGCGTCGTCAGTCGCACGTTTGGCGCTGCTACGAGCGCTTTCCGCGTCCGTGTCTCGCCCGCGGTCATCGCGCCCTGGCGGCGAAGCGTCACTTTTCCACAGCCTGCTGAGGTGGTCACCCGCCATGATGGCGCATTTTACCGTGTGCCCGAGACTCCGGCCAGGCGGGGTCGCGAGGGGGGCTTGCGGGGTGTAAGATGCGGGGATATGAGCTCATATAGCAGCCGCTCTCTGGGGCGGATGGGTCGACGGAGGGACGCACATGACGGACGAGGTCAAGACCTGCATCGAGTGTGGCCGGCCGCTTGCCGACCGCGTCGAGGAGATCGAGCGGGCCGGCACGCCGGGCACCGCTTCGACGGGGCTGTGCGACACGTACCGAGTGTGGGCCTGCGCGAACCCGGACTGCGTGATGTTCAAGGCCGACCTCTACAAGGAGCAGATCGCCGACGCCTGACGCGCCGAACGGGCCGAGTCACCATGGAGGGGACACGATGGAAGAGATCCATTTTTGCGACAACTGCGACGAGCACGAGGCTGAGGTCACGCTGACGGGGCCCGGGGGCGAGACGACCTACCTGTGCACGTCACCGGAGTGCATGATGGCCGCGGGCATCTGCCCGAGCTGCCAGGTCGACCTCGAAGTGAAGGTCTCGGGCACGGGCGAGCGCATCTACTCGTGCCCTCACTGCGATTTCGAGCAGACCTACCGCGACCTCGGCCAGCCGTGAGATAGCCCCGTCGCGGGGGCTTGGCCAGGTGCTCGAGCTCCAGCAGGTGAGCAAGGCCTTCGAGGGGGTCGTCGCCGTCGACCGTCTGGACCTGTCCATCCCCGAGGGCACCATCGTCGGCTTTCTGGGTCCGAACGGGGCGGGTGTTGCAGGTGGGGGCGATCGTCGTGCTGATGTGGGCGGCGGGGCGCATATTCCGGGCGGGCTTGCTGCTTTACGGCCGCCGGCTCGACTTGTCCAGCGTGTTTCAAGCCCTCCTCAACGCTCCAGTGGCTGCTGGACCTCGACGTGCATGATGCCCTTGCCGAGGGATCCGGGCAGGGCGAGGTAGCGCTCGCGTGGCGGGCCTTCGGCACACAGACCTTGGTCATCGATCCAGGCCTCCAGCCGCGCGTACACCGCCGATGAGTCTGCCGCGGGTCCGTAGTACTCCACCACGGCGGCCGGAGTGATCGGGAAGTCCCACACCTCGTAGGAGTCGTCGGGGGGCGTAGTGGCTTCGCGCCCGGGGGACGGCGAAGAGGCTGCGCGCAACTCTTCCGCCGCGGCTGCGGACAGCGGGAAGCACACGCTGTAGCGGCAGAGTTCGGGGGGCTTGACGGCGGGGTCGTCGTAGAAGATGGCGATGGGCGCGTCGGCACGACTGAGGGACGCGCCGTCCAGCCAGGCCTGCAGGCGGGCGAAGGCGGGCGAGAGCTTCCAGTAGGTGCCATGGGTCGTCAAGACGGCCGCGGCGAAGCCCGCCAATTCCTCCCGGCGGATGTCGCTTCGGCTCGTCGAGTCTGCGGCTCCTCGCGCCTTTGCCGGCCCTGTGTCGATCGTCGTATCGCCTCCTGGACCGAATCTAGGGGAGGCGTGGTGGGTTGTCAAGGGACCGGCGGGGAAGGGGAGCCACTGCGGCGTGGCGCGTGTTGGCTCCGGATGTCCGCGTCTGGTAGCGTTGCCACTCACAACTGGTTTCGGAATGACGTCTCGCCGTGCAGGGCGTCTGTGGCGGCCGAGGTTTCATTTTGAAACCAGTTCTTACTGCAGTCCGACCTCGAGAGGAGGGACTTTGGAGGAGATCCCCCGTCTGACGACCCTCTCCCACGGTTCCGGCTGAGCGTGCAAGCTCAGCCCCAAGGACTTGGGGTACGTCATCGCCCGGCTCCCGTCGTTCGCCGACCCGGACCTGCTGGTGGGCACCAGCACGGCCGACGACGCGGCCGTCTACCGGATCAGCCCGGATATCGCCCTGGTGCAGACCGTGGACTTCTTCACCCCCGTGGTCGACGACCCCTACGACTTCGGCCGCATATCGGCCGCGAACTCGCTGTCCGACATCTACGCCATGGGGGCCACCCCTCGGATCGCCATGAACGTGGTCGGGTTTCCTGCCGGCGTGCTGCCCCTGGACCATCTCGTGGAGATCCTTCGGGGCGGCGCCGCCGTGGCCCGCGAAGCGGGCGTGACCATCGTCGGTGGCCATACCATCGACGACCGCGAGCCGAAATACGGTCTTGCTGTCACCGGCATCCTGCGCCCCGGCGACCAGATCACCAATGCCACCGCACGTGTGGGCGACGATCTCATTCTGACCAAGCCCCTTGGGACCGGGGTCATCGCGACGGCGATCAAGCGGGGAGGGGCGGCGGCCGACGTAGTCGCCGCCGCAACGGAGTCGATGGCTTCGCTCAACAAGGACGCCGCCAACGCCGCCCTCGATAGCGGCGTCAGCTCCATGACCGACGTCACCGGCTTCGGGTTGCTGGGTCATCTCTCCGAGATGTGCGCGGGGAGCGGCGTCTCGGCGGAGCTGTGGTTCGACGCTTTGCCGTTCCTCCCCGGCGCGGTCGACCTGGCCCGCGACGGCGTGGTCCCCGGAGGCACTCGGCGAAACCTCGAGTACGTCACGCCTCTCGTCGCCTGGGAAGACGCCTTCCAGGAGTGGGAGCGGCTGCTGGCAGCCGACGCCCAGACCTCCGGGGGACTCTTGATCTCACTACCGGCGGAGCGTTCCGCTGGGCTCGTCGATCGGTTGAAGGCTACGCGCGCGCTCGCGGCCGCCCACATAGGCAGGATCCTTCCTCGGGGCGACGTGACGCTGCACGTCCGTCGCGCGCGTCCCGGGAGGTGACGCAAGAGGGGACCCAAGCCCCCGAGGTGACGCACGAGGGGACCCAGGCGCCCGACGCGGGGGCCCGACGGTGGTGGGTGCTGGTGGCCGTGATGGTGGAAACCGTCATGGGCCCCTTGGACTCGAGCGCGGTCAACATCGCCCTTCCGACCCTCACTGCGCATTTCGGCGTGCCGATCACCACGGTGGAATGGGTCGTCTTGGGCTATCTGTTAGCTGTCAGCGCCTTGTTGCCGACGTTCGGTCGGCTCGGCGACATGGTCGGGCTCAAGCGGGTGTACCTGAGCGGGTTCGCCGTCTTCACCCTGGGCTCGTTCCTGTGCGCGTTGAGCTGGACGATCTGGGCCCTCATAGGCTTCCGGGTACTGCAGGCCCTTGGGGCCGGTATGCTGTTCGCCGTGGGCCCGGCCATCATCACCAAGGCCTTTCCTCCGAGCGAGCGGGGCAAGGCTCTCGGGTTCGTGGGCGTGGCTGTTTCCGTGGGCTTGGCCGTGGGTCCGACGCTGGGCGGGGCCATCATCGCGATCGCCGGTTGGCCCTGGATATTCATCATCAACATCCCCATAGGCTTCGTGGCCTTCATCGTGGCTTTCGTCCTTCTGCCCGAGACCAAGACGCCGGGCCAGAAGATCGACCCCCTGGGCGCCGCCTTCTCGTTCTTGGCCCTTCTGTCGCTGCTCTTGGTGCTCTCAAAAGGGCAGGCCTGGGGGTGGGGACCACTCGTGTCGGTGCTCGTCGGCTTCACCGTGCTCTTCGCCGCGCTCTTCGTGGTCACCGAGCTCCGCGTCGGGCAACCGGTGCTCGACCTGCGCATGTTCCGCGTGCGCATCTTCTCGGCGGGGATCTTGAGCGCGCTGTGCTCGTTCGTGGTGACGGCGACCGTGACCTTCATCATGCCCTTCTATCTGATGGACGTGCGCGGGTTCAGCGTGCAGCACGCCGGCGTGCTGCTGGCGCCCGTACCGTTGGCCATCGCCGTGCTCGGCCCGCTGTCGGGCAGCCTCTCCGACCGTATCGGATCGCGGGTGCCCTCGACGGTGGGTCTGCTGGTCAGCACGGTGGGCATCGCGTCGTTCGCGACGTTGACGATGACGACGAGCGCGCTTGGCATCCTCGTGCGACTATTAGGGGTCGGAGCAGGCATCGGGCTCTTCCAGGCACCGAATTCGAGCGCGGTGATGGGGTCGGTCCCGAGACAGCGGGTGGGTATCGCATCCGGCATGGTCGCCTCAGCTCGGAACACGGGCTTGGTCCTGGGTGTCGCGTTGGCCGGGTTCGTGCTGGCCGTCAGGGAACCCGTCTACCTGGCTCAGCTCTCGGGGATGGTGCCGTCCCAGCTGGCCTCGAAGCAGGCCTTCTTGTCGGCCGCCCACGACGCCGCCATGGTCGCGGCGGCGGTGTGTCTCTTCGGGGCGGTGACTTCGTCGGTGCGCGGGGAGCGCACGTAGGTCGCGTCCGCGTCAGCGGTCGAGGTAGAGCGTCAGAGTGACGTTCGTACCCGCGTTGGGCAATTTACGGATCCGCACCTCGTCCATGAGGGCCACCATCAGGGGGAGGCCGAGCCCGCGGCTGTCTGCCTGAAAGCCGGGTTCGGACCGCGGCAACCGGAAGCCGCCGCTGTCCGAGATCTCGAAGACAAGCTTGTCGGGGTGGAACCAGGCGCACAGCTCGATGGGGGCCTTGGTGACCCCCGAGTGCTCGACGGCGTTGGCGCAGGCTTCGGAGACGGCCACCTTGAGGTCGAAGATCTGGTTGTCGTCCAACCCGTGCTCGGTGCCGACCGATTCCACGAATTGCCGGATATCGGCCAGGCGCGATGACTCGGCGGCCACCTGGATCCGCCTGCACCGAAGGTCGCTGTGCCGCTCGGCGGCGCTATCTGCGCCGAGCTGGTTCATCCCGCGGAGGCTCCCATCGAACGCTCGGCTTCGGCCCGGTCTCCGAAGATGCGGAACTTGTCGTCCACGGTCAGCCCCACGATCTCGAACAGCCGGCGAACGTTGGAGTTGGGAGCCACGACTCCCAGCCAACCATTTTCCCGGACCCGCCGGAAGGTGCCCAAGATCACGGAGATGCCCCCGCTGTCGATGTACGTGCACTCGCCCAGGTCAAGCAGCACCGACTCGGTGTCTCCCGTCATCGCCGCGTCGACGGCCGCCTGAAGCTCCGCAGTGGCGCTGTGGTCGACTTCGCCCTCGATCGTGATCATCGGTAGGTCAGCCAGTTGTGTAGTGCACACATTCATACGCCCCCGCTCACCCCCATTCGGCAGTCATGCGCGTGTCAGCGCCCATAGTGGTGCGTCTTACCCGCCCCGGGAGCAGACGAATCATGGCCGTTGCCGCCGTCGTGAGTGCTCAGCCGGCGAGCTGGCGCACGGTGGTGAGGGCGTACCCCTGTTGGAGCAGCCAATCGATGATGCCGGACAACGCGGCCACTGTCTGCGAGCGCTCCCCTCCGCCGTCGTGCATGAGGATGATCGCGCCCGGCCGCGCATGGGCCTTGACGATGCTGGTAATGGCGGCGGCGTTGCGGGACTGCCAGTCCCGGGTATCGACGTCCCACATCACGATGCGCTGCCCGGCGAGGCCCGCCTGGGTGGCCACCGTCGTGTTGGATGCGCCGTAGGGGGGCCGGAGGAAACGAGTGCCCCCGAGCACGCTCGCGGTGCGGGTGATCTCGCTGCTGATCGCCTCGGGGCTCAGCTTGGTGAGGTCGGCGTGGTCCCAGCTGTGGTTCTCGACCTCGTGGCCCGCCGCGCGGAGGGCGTCGATCGTCGCCTTGTGAGCGGCCGCCGTCTTGCCCACGACGAAGAACGTGGCCGAGACGCCCTTAGCGGCCAGCACCTTCATCACGTCGGGTGTAAAGGTGCTGGGGCCGTCGTCGAAGGTCAGCGCCACCGCTTTTTGCCCCGAGGTCAGGCCCTTGGTTCGGCGGAAGGCGGCGTCGACTGGCTCGCGCAAGACGAATGAGGCCACTGTCCGCTTGCTGCGGACACCCGCAAAGATCTCGCGCTCGCCGGGCGACCCCGCGCGCACCATCGTGAGCACGGGACCTGAACCTTCGCTACGGGTCTGGAACGCCACGCTCTCGGTGCGTCGCGCCAGCCGCTCAGCCACGTCACGCCCCCGCCGCGTCCGGATGCGGGCTCCATCCCGCGGAACCACGTCGGCCGCCGCTCCCCGACCTCCCACCTCCAGCCGGCCTGGCTCTCCTCCTCGGAGCCTGACCACGTCGCCGGCTACGTCGACGAGGGAGCCCTCGCGGGGCGCGAGGTCGTGCGCCTGGGCGACGTCGCCGAGCCGGGTGCCGGGGCTGATCGCCGACGCCTTGCCGTCGACGTCCACGAAGAGGTAGGAGCCGAGTGAGGCCGGCAGCCCCACCAGGAGCAGCACGAGGGCCATGACGACGGCCGCCAGGGAATACGTGAGCAGGGTCGCGGGCCGGCGGGCGCGCCGTCTTTTCGGGCGGTCGGGCGTGTGGCGGCGGTAGGGCGGCGGACCCTCAGCCGTCTTACGGGAATCCATCTTTGTTCGGGATCTCCTCAGGCCCGGCGAACGGCCGTAGCATCATGGGGCGGTCGTAGAAGAACGCGCTGCGGGCGGCGCGGGCATAGTCGAACTCGGCTGCCAGACTGAGGGTCTGTGTGGGGCACACGTCCTGACAGAACCCGCAGAAGCAGCACCACTCCATCCGGAAGTCG
>JAJZQZ010000044.1 GCA_021802965.1 Actinomycetes bacterium | reverse complement strand
TCCTTCGGGGCTCTTGAAGGCCTGCGGCCTTGCCCCCTTCGCGGCCGACATCGTCATGCCGGGAGCCCTCGAGCTCGCGGTGGTCCGCAGTCCCCACGCGCACGCGGCCATCAAGGCCATCGACGCCTCCGCGGCCCTCTCGATGCCCGGCGTGGCGGGCGTGATGACGGCGCGAGACATCAAGGGCTCCAACCGCCTGCAACTGGCGCCGGTCGGTGACCGGCCGCTGCTGTGCGACGACAAGGTCCGCGTCATCGGCGACCCGGTGGCCATCGTCGCCGCCGCCACCCGCGAGCAGGCTCTGGCCGCGGCGGCCGCGGTCGTGGTCGACTACGAGCTGCTGACGGTGTTGGCATCGCCGAAGGAGGCCATGGCCGACGGAGCTCTGCAGCTGCACAGCGAGTGGCCGAACGTCTGCCTCACCCAGGCGCAACGGAAGGGCGATGCGGCCGCGGTGCTCGCCGGCTCCGCCGCCGCCATCGAAGCCCGCTTCACGACGCAGATCAACCACCAGGCTCCCTTGGAGCCGGAGGCGGCGGTCGCATATCTGGAGGGCGATGGGGACGACGCGATGCTGGTGGTGATCGGCCGCAGCATCAACATCCACAAAGCGCTTTCCATGTTGCAAGACGCGCTCGGTTGGGAGAACACCCGCTATGAAGAAGCGTACGCCGGCGGGCAATTCGGCATCAAGGTGGAGATCACCTCCGAGGGTATCGCGGGGGCGGCGGCCCTGCACTTCCGGAGACCGGCGAGGTACATCCCTGGGCTTACAGACACGCTTCTGCTGACCCCGAAACGACATCCGTTCGACCTCCGAGTCGCCCTCGGCGCCGACGACGACGGACGCCTGACCGGCTACACGATGGACGTCACCGTTGACAACGGGGCTTACTTCTCGAGCGGACAGGTGGTCGTCTCCCGATCGGTGCTGATGCTGTCGGGCTCCTACGACATCCCGGACGTCGACGCCCGCCTGCGGCTCGTCTACACGAACAACCCCTGGGGCTCCGCCGCCCGGGGCGCGGGGCCGCCCCAGATGAACTTCGCCCTCGAGTGCGCCGTGGAGATGCTGGCACGCAAGATGGGCATCGACTCCCTGGACTTCCGGGTGCGGAACTCGCTGCGTCCAGGCCGAAGCAAGTCCACTGGACAGGTGGTCGAAGAGTGGCCTCTTCCCGAGCTTTTCGAAGCCATCCGACCTGAGTACGAGCGTAGCCGCCGCGAGGCGGAACACCATCGCACCGGTTCGGTCCGCCGCGGCGTGGGTCTGGGCGCCGGTTCCTTCGGCATCGGGGCGCCGGGCGATCAGTCCATCGTCGCCGTCGAGCTCGACCTTGACGGCGGGGTGACCATATGCGCGGCGGTCGCCGACCCGGGAGAGGGCAACGACTCCATGCTCACCCAGCTCGCCGCCGACGCGATGGGGCTGCCGCTTCACATGATCCGGCTGGTCACCCGCGACACCGACCAGACCACGGCCAACGGCCCCGCAGCGGCCAGCCGCATGACCTACATGGCGGGTGGCGCCCTGCTCAACGCCCTGGAAGCGCTCAAGCAGTCCATGTCCGAAAGCGGAGCACGCAGCCGTCAACAGCTGCTGGACGCCGGACTGAAGGCCCGCTACACGGGCACAAAGAAGACCCGGGAGGCCGGCCCCCTCGACGAGAACGGTCAAGGGCCCTCCTTCGAGTCTCAGGTGCACGCCGTGCAGCTGGCCGAGGTGGAGGTCGACACCGACAGTGGTTTCGCGCGCGTGGTGCGCATGACCACCGCCGTCGACGCGGGCACGGTGATCAACCCACTCAACCTGACCGGGCAGCTCGAGGGCGGCGCCGACATGGGAGCGGGCTACGCGCTGCGCGAGCGGTACATCGCCGGCCAGACCAAGGACTGGGTCACCTTCGGCTATCCCAGCATGCGCACCGCCTTCGACATGAACGTAATCGTCCGCGAGACTCCGCGCAAGTACGGGACCAAGGGCGCGGTGGGCGTGGGCGAGATGACCATGGTCCCCACCGCCCCGGCCGTGATCAACGCCATCTACGACGCGATCGGAGCCTGGGTCTGCGACCTGCCGGCGACCCCTGATAAGATCAAGGCGGCCCTCGCCACGACGTCGGCCTAGATGCGACTGTGTCATCCCCGCCTCAGACCGCAGACCCGCGCGGTCTCAGTCACCTGCGAGAGATCGCCGGGCGGCGGATACTCTTCGACGCGGAAGGCTTCCTCTGGCATGTCGACGATTGGAGCGAGGACGTGGCCGAGGCCCTCGCGCGCGAGAGCGGGCTCTCGTCGCTCGACGAGGTTCAGTGGCGAGTGGTGCGCTTCCTGCGGGACTTCTACCACGAGAACGGGCGGAGCCCTTTGAACCGTCAACTCGGGAAGGGGACCGATATGACGCTTCTCGAGCTCGAAAACCTCTTCCCCGGCGGGATCAAGCACGGCGCCCGCCGGGTGGCCGGCCTGCCCAATCCAAAGAGCTGCATGTGATCGACGCCCACACAGACAACGACCCCCTGATCTACCTAGACAACGCCGCCACCTCGTTCCCCAAGCCCCGTGAGGTGCTCGAACGCATGGTGGAGATCTACGCGGAGATCGGGGTCTCGCCCGGTCGGGGAAGCTACGACCTGTCGACCGAGGCGGCGGCGTTCGTGGCCGCGACACGCGACAAGATCGCACGCTTCTTCGGCGCCCCCGACCCAGACCGGGTCGTCTTCACCGTCAACGCCACCGATGCCCTCAACCTGGCGATCCAGGGGATCGTCACGACCGGGGATCACGTGATCTCCACCCGGCTCGAGCACAACTCGGTGCTCCGCCCACTGTTCCATCTCCACGAGCGCGACGGGGTCGAGTTCGACCTGGTCCCCTTTGAGGCCGATGGGACGGTCGACCCCGATCGGTTCGCCAGAGCGCTGCGACCGGAGACGAAACTGGCGATCGTCTCCCATGCTTCTTCCGTCCTGGGCACGACCCAACCCATCCCCGAGATCGCGCGCCGCTGCGGCGGCGCCGGCGTCCCGCTGCTGGTCGACGCCGCTCAAAGCGCGGGTCACATCCCCTTCGCGCTCAGCGACTGGGGCGTATCGGCCGTGGCCTTCACCGGCCACAAGGCGCTTCTCGGTCCGAGCGGCATCGGCGGCCTCGTCCTCGGCCGGGACCTCGCGGTCGCTTCGACGCGATTCGGCGGAACGGGCATCGACTCCCACAGCCTGCGCCACACCCAGTCCTATCCGCACCGCTTGGAGGCGGGCACACTCAACCTCCTGGGGATCATCGGGATCGCGTTGGCGCTCGAGTGCCTCGCCACAGAGGGGATGGAGCAAACACACGAGCGCGAGATGACGCTCGTCCGCCGCCTCCGCGACGGCCTCGTCGCCATGCCCGCGGTGACGGTCCACAGCCCGCCGCCTCGCGCGGATGACCTCCCCGTCCTGACCTGCACCGTGGACGGGATGGACTCCGACGACGTGGGAGCCATCCTCGACGCCGACTACGGCATCGCGGTCCGCACCGGTCTGCACTGCGCGCCGCTGGTCCATCGCGATCTTGGCACCGTTCAAACCGGAGGGGTCCGATTCAGCTTGGGCGCCACCACCACCCAGCACGACATCGACCACGCGATCGCCGCGATGCGGGCGATCGCCGAACGACTGCTCTGACACCACGGGAGAACTTCATGCCTGACGCGACGAACGAGTCCACACCCAGCGCGGCGCGCGCGAAGGCGCGAGAGCGGGTCACGTCTCTCTTCAAGCTGGGGGAGGTCAACTCCGGCTCGTTCGGGGGCGACTGGCTACCCGTCGGAGGGCGCCCGACCCTCGACTGCTTCTCCCCTATCGATGGGGCCCTACTCGGCCGCGTCGCGTCGGCCACCGAGGACGACTACGAGCGGGTGGTCACCGCCGCGACAGAGGCCTACCGGGATTGGATGCGCGTGCCCGCGCCGAAGCGGGGCGAGATCGTGGCCGACGTGGGAGCCGAGCTTGCCGCCAAGAAGGCCGACTTGGGCCTGCTGGTCTCCCTCGAGGTAGGCAAGACCATCACCGAAGGTCAGGGTGAGATCCAAGAAGCCCTGGACATCGCTCATCTCGCCACCGGGCTCTCACGCCAGCTCCACGGCCTCACCATCGCCAGCGAGCGCGCGGCGCATTCGGTGCGCGAGTACTGGCATCCTCTGGGACCGGTGGCCGTCGTCACCGCGTTCAACTTCCCCGCCGCCGTCTGGTCCTGGAACGCCCTTGTGGGCGCGGTGGTCGGGGACTCCATGGTGTGGAAACCGTCCTCGCAGGCTCCCTTGACCGCCATCGCCGTCACCCGGATAGTCGCCGAAGTACTCGAGGCGCACGGTGCGCCGCCGATATTCTCGCTCCTGGTGGGGTCGGGCGGCGCGGTCGGAGAACGTATGCTTCGCGACGCGCGTTTCCCGTTGGTGTCGTTCACCGGATCCATTCCCACTGGGCGACACGTGGCCCAGACGGTCGCCGGACGGTTCGGTCGCACCCTCCTGGAGCTGGGGGGGAATAACGGCGCCGTCGTAACCGCGGCGGCCGACTTGGACCTTGCCCTCAAGGGCGTGGCGTTCGGCGCGCTAGCCACCGCGGGCCAGCGCTGCACGTCGACCCGGAGGCTCATCCTCCAAGCCGGGGTGTACGACCGGTTCTTGGGGAGGCTTGCCGACGTGTACCGCTCGGCCGTTGTGGGCGACCCCCTGCAGGTCGGGACGCTGGTGGGCCCGTTGATCGACGAAACGGCCGTGGAGACATACCGGTCCGCGCTTTCCCGGGTCCAAGCCGAGGGCGGCCGCCTGGTGTGCGGAGGAGAGCCGTTGACGCTGGACGGCCTCGAGGGCGGCCACTACGTCCAGCCGACCATCGTGGAGGTGAGTCGCGCCGCGGAGGTCCCGCGGGAGGAGACCTTCGCTCCCATCCTCTACTGCTATCGCTTCGACACGATGGATGAGGCCATGGCCCTTCACAACTCTGTTCCCCAGGGACTATCCTCCGCGATCTTCACGACCGATCTGCGCGAGGCCGAACTCTTCACCTCGGCCTTGGGCTCCGACTGCGGCATGGCCAACGTCAACACCAGCACCGCTGGAGCCGAGATCGGGGGGGCTTTCGGAGGAGAGAAGGAGACCGGCGGCGGCCGCGAGAGCGGCAGCGATGCCTGGAAGGCCTACGCCCGTCGCCTGACCTCCGCGGTCAACTACGGCCACGACCTCCCGCTGGCCCAGGGGGTGGAGTTCCCCACCGGGCCGTGAGCACACTCACCGAGCCTCCTACCGATCCTTCCTGCGCCGAGCGACCATGTCGGCCACCTTGTCCAAGCCGTACTGGTTGATGAGAGAGTCGACGCCGGCCTCGGCCATGGTGATCTCGAACTCCTCGTCGACCTCCTCTTCCCTTTCTTCATACACAAGCACGTCGTTCAAGCACCACTGCACGCACTGAGGGATCTCCTCCCCCTCGCACATGTCGCACTTCAGGGGGAGGCCCGAATCGGGGTCCTTGAACAGGTCGCGCGACGGGCAGACGGCGCGGCAGAACCCGCACTCGTCGTACTCCTTGCCGTCGATAACGTACACGTCGCGCCCCAAGCACTCGGCAGCCGTGTATTCGCCGGCGAACACCGGCAGCCAGATGTCCTCGAGCCGGTTGGTGATGACCCGGATGCGCGATCTCGCCGGATTGATGGTGCTGTACCGGGGCGTCGCGTGGTAGGCCGAGCAGATGATCTCGCACCCCCGGCACCCGTTGCACTTGTCCGCGTCTATCTTGATGCGCTTGACCTTCTTGGTGACCTTAGCCATGGTGGAGTATCCCCCTCTGCTCCAGGTCGTCGGCCACGTACTTCAGATCCAGCTCCTCGAGCCGCTCCCGCGTAGGGATGCCGTCGTAGGTCCAGCCCTTGTGCGCGTAGTACGTGGTCAGGAGCTCCTCCTCCAGCTCGGGGAAGCGCCGCTTCCAGTGGTCCTCCGGTGGCTTCTCGTCGGCCCGGGTCATCCCGCGGCGGTTGTTGTACGCACGGTGCAGGTTCCGGTTGCGGTTGGCGATCTTCTTGACGTCCTCCTCGCTCATGTCGACGCCCGCAGCCGCTGAGATCAGCAGGTGGTAGTTGTGGATGTGGTAGGGCGGCTTGAGGCAGAAGGAGGCCATGCCCGCGCAGATGCACAGGGCGTCGTCGATGTTGTGGAGCATCTCCATCCAGTCGACGATCTTGGCGCTGATGTCCGGGGTGGGCCAGTAGGGGATGGCCTTCTCCCCCCGGATCTCCCACTCCAGCAGCCATTCCTTCCAGGTCTCCTCGGGTAACTGCGGCCAGTCCTTGACGAAGGTCTCGCGCTGCTCGCGGCTGGGAAAGGCCGCCTGAGGCCAGTTCCCCTCGATCTGGGTGATGCTGATCTTCTCGTTGGTGGAGTACATCAGGAAGTAGAGCGGGTCGAGGGTGCCGAGCTTGAGCGGCAGCTGCTCGTGTTTCTTGATGGTGTTGTGATCGAACTCCTCGGCCCCGTTGCCGATCGCCCGGGCGGCGTAGTACACGCCGTCGGCCAGCACATCGCCGATGCCTTCGCGCTTGGCCACCTTCTCGAGCAGCCAGAAGAAGCGTCCCTCGTTGTCCTCCGGGCACCCCTCGAAATCCGCGTCGGTGAGGATGCCCGCCTCCTTCAGCTCCACGGCGAAGGCCAGGATCTGCGGGGTGGAGAAGGAGTCGACCCCGTACTCGGTGGCCTGGCGCAGGATGCGCCAGGAGAAGTCGAGGTCGTCGACGTACGCGGCCATCGCATAGGTCAGCTTGCCAAAGCATTTCGCCATGTAACGGGGAGTGTCGCCGTAGGAGATGAGGGCGCCGCAGTGCTGGGGGCAGTTGTAGCAGCTGATCAGGCGCTTGATGGCGGCGTGCTGCCGGCTCGCCCAAAGGTCGCTTATCTCGTCGGTCCAGAACTCGCGCCGCCGGGTGCGGGCGTTGCCCCACATGAAGTTCTCGGTGTGCCACTTCTCGTCGGTGTGCACCATCTCCTGGGGCGACCCGATGCCTGACAGGATGGTCATCACGTCGGGGATCGGGTTCGCGTTGCGGAAGTTGACGTATTCGGTGACCGCTTTCATGTGATTCATGAACTCGGCCCCGCGGGCAAGGTACACGTCTTTCGAACCGCGGACGGCGATGGCTTTGACCTTCTTGTCGCCCATCACCGCTCCGCCGCCCAAGCGGCTGGCGCTGGAGCGGCCCTGCTCGATCGAGGCGGTGAAGACCCGGTTCTCTCCCGCGGGGCCGATCGCCGCCACCTGGATGTTCCGATCGCCCAGCTCCTCCTGGATGAGGGTCTGAGTCTCGACCGCTCCCCTGCCCAGGAGATGCGAGGCGTCGCGCAGCTCGACCTTGCCGTCGTCGATCCAGATGTAAATCCAGTCCGGAGACTTGCCGCTGAGGATCACCTTGTCGTAGCCGGCATGCTTGAGCTCCGCCGACCAGAAGCCCCCCATCATCGGGTAGGCGAGCAGATCGGTCTGGGGGGAGACGAAGGTGACGACGGTCCGGTTCGCGCTGTAAGCCGGGGTGGCGTTGAGCAATCCGCTGCTGAAGATCAGCAGGTTCCCGGGATCGAACGCCTTTACCTCGGGCCCCACCCTGTCCCAGTGGATCTTGACGCTCGTCCCCAGCCCGCCGAGGTGAGCCGCGATCAAGCCGGGATCGGTCTCCTCCCGCTCGATGTTCCCGGTGGCCAGATCGATCTCCAGGTTGTAGCCGACTTCAGCGTACCTCATGCACGTTCCACCCTTGTCGTCTTGGGGTCTTCGATCGCCCGTCCGCGGCGTCTTCGTCCTACTTGTCCTCGAGGGCCTGCTCGGCCTCCAGCATCTTCCCGGTGGCCAGCTCCTCCGATATCAGAACCTTGCCGCAACGTGGGCAGGCCGGCAGATCGAGGGCGAAAATGGTCCGCCGGTACTGCAGGCGGACTTGCAGGATCTCAACGGCCACCTGACATCGGTTGCAGATCCACCGGCCCGTGCCGGGCTCAGCCTCGCTCACGACCCAGTGCCTCTCTTCAATTCCATACGGTGGGAGTAGGCCGAGTGGATCGTGTGCCGGTCGCCGGCCGCGCTGTACTCGACCCAGAAGGTGACGTGGCCCGATCTCCACGACGCCAACGACCGGCCGCTCGCCGGATCGATGAACTTATCCCCAGTCGATTCGGCGTAAGAGATGGCCCCCTGCAGGTCCCCTCTGGTGATGCGCCGTTCTTCCAGGCATCGCTCTACCTCGGACGAGATAAGCACAGCGACTTCTTCGGGTCCGCTCACGTCACCTCGTATCTCGCGCCGAGCTCGCTCGGACAGAGCCACATCCTGAGAGTTCATTGGTTGGCCGTTCAGTCAATCACATCGCAGTCTAGCCGATGGTGCCTGGAATTGTAAAGATGTATCCACACAACTAGACTGGGCGATCCAGCGCGGAGGCACTTAGGTGCCGTGAGCCGTGGACCTTGGCCGCCGGCATCGGTCATGAAGAAGGAGGCGCGTGGACGACATCCAGGGCCGCATGATGAACCTGTCCTGGCAGGGGTACTACTGCAGCCAGATACTGCTCACCCTCGGCCTCGATCGCCTGGGGATCGAGAATCCTGACCTCATCCGAGCGGCCGGAGGTATGGCCCTGGGTGCGGGTAAGGGGACAGGCACCTGCGGGAGCCTGACAGGAGGAACCTGTCTGATCGCCCTCTATGCCGCCAAGGGCGCGGAAGGCGAGCGGGAAGACGACAACCTGTGGGACATGTGCGACGAGCTCTGGACGTGGTTCGAAGACGCTTTCGGGGCCCAATACGGAGGCGTCCGCTGCGACGACATACTGGCGGACAGAGCGCCGCGGCTCCAGCGGTGCGGTCCTATCGTCGCGCAGACCTACGCCAAGGTCATGGAGATCCTGACCGAGTACGGCATCGACCCCACCGAGCGGCCGGGTGGCTGAGACCGCCACCTCGACGGAGAGCCTGTGCCCGGTCTGCCTGGCCGTGGTCCCGGCGACCCGGTCCCGGTCCGGCCAGGATGTCGTCCTCTCCGGGTCGTGCCCCGAACACGGTCCCTGGGGCACGACGGTCTGGCGCGGGAGCCCGACAGTGGAGGAATGGACGGCCCGTTGCGACGACCCGCTCGGCGCGACGTGCGACTGTTCCCCGGGAGCCTCGAGCTCCTCCATCACGGGATGTGCCCCCGCCGTCACGTGTACCGCCGTCGTCGAGGCGACCCGCCGCTGTAACCTCCGCTGCCCGGTGTGCTTCGCCGAGTCATCGTCCACCACCCGCGAGCCCGATCCGCCCATGGACGAGGTGGAATCGCTCCTGCGTGATCTCCACGATTCCTCCGGCCCGGTGAACGTCCAGCTTTCAGGGGGCGAACCCACCGTACGCGCCGATCTGCCCTCCCTGGTGGCCCGGGCCGCCCGCATCGGCTTCCCTCTCCTCCAGCTCAACAGCAACGGTATCTTGCTGGCCGACGACCCGGACCTGGCGCGGCGGTTGGCGGAGGCCGGGTTGGACTCGGTGTTCATGCAGTTCGACGGCCTCTCGGACGACAGCTCGAGAACCATCCGCGGAAGACCGCTGCTCGAGATGAAGCGCCGCGCCATCGAGCGCTGCGCCGACGCCGGTCTCTCGGTGGTCTTGGTGCCTACTGTCATCCCCGGGGTCAACGACGACGAACTCGGAGCCATCCTGCGTTTCGCCGCCGAGTGGTCGCCTAGCGTCCGCGGAGTGCACTTCCAGCCGGTCACGTACGTCGGGCGGCACCTCCGGGCCGGCGCGAAGGGGCTGCGCCGGCTCACCCTCCCGGAGACACTCGCGCTCCTGGAGGCCCAGTCCGCCGGGCAGGTGCGGGCCGAGCACTTCCGGCCCAGCCCATGCGAGCACGCCCTCTGCTCGTTCCGGGCTCGGTACTGGGTGAACCCGGTAGGGAGGCTGACAGTGGTGGGGAGGGCGGCGGAGGCCCCCGGCCGGTCGGACCACCGAGAAAGCCCCGCTCGTCGCGCCGTGCGAGCCACAAGCCGCCAGTGGGGCTCCCTTCCCGCACGGCCTGCCGGGAAACCGCAGGACGACCTCGACCGCTTCCTCCACGAGGCCGATCGTATCCTCACGATCTCGGGCATGCTGTTCCAGGACGCGTGGAGCATCGATCTCAGGCGCGTCGAGCGCTGCTGTGTGCACGCGGTGGTGCCCGGGCGCGGACGGGTGCCGTTCTGCCTGTGGAACCTCACGGCGGCCGACGGCAAGCGCCTCTACCCCCGCACCGAGCTCCTCAGCCCCCGCTGACCCCCGTGCACGCACCGCGGAGCATCCCCAAGCAGGCCCCCCCGCTCACGCCGCTCGACACCTGGACCGCTCGACAGCTTGGCGTCGACCGGTTGACACGGGAGGCGCTCGACGTCTGGCACCTGCGGCAGATCGACCGCTTGGTGGCCTCGGCGCAAGATCGCAGCCCCTTCTACCGAGAGCTGTACGGCACACGCCACTTGGTGCCCCTCGGATGCGCGGCCGACCTCGCCGCGCTGCCCTTCGTCACCCAGACCGACATCCGCGAGCGCGGGTTGGACATGCTCTGCGTGTCGCACAGCGACGTGGCCCGGGTGGTCACCCTCCCCACCTCCGGCACGACGGGACCGCCCAAACGGGTGTGGTTCACCGAAGCCGACATGGCGCTCACAGTCGACTTCTTCCACCATGGCATGCAGGCGATCGTGGAGCCGGGAGACCGCCTGCTCGTCCTCATGCCCGGTCCGCAGCCAGGGACCGTCGGTACCTTGATGGCAGCGGCCATGGAGCCGCTCGGCGTGGAGACGGTCGTCTACGGCTTCGTCGACGACCCGGCGAAAGTGAACCGGCTCATCGTCGAGCGCCGGATAGATAGCCTGATCGGGGTACCGGCGCAGGTGCTGGCCCTGGCCCGAGACGGAGCGCTCCCCCGCCCTGCCTTCGGCAGTTTGAAGAGCGTCCTGCTCTCCGCCGACCACGTGCCCGTAGCCGTGCGCCGGGCCCTCGAAGAGACCTGGGGCTGCGCCGTGTTCGAGCACTACGGCTCGACCGAGCTGGGCTTGGGGGGCGCCGTGCAGTGCCGGACCCTCGCGGGCCTGCACATCCGTGAGGCCGACGTGCTCGTGGAGGTGATCGATCCCGAGAGTGGACGGCCCCTCCCCGATGGCGCCGTGGGCGAGCTGGTGGTGACGACCCTCCGGCGCGAAGCCATGCCCTTCATCCGCTACCGCACCGGGGACCTGGGTCGCCTCGAAGCCGATCCCTGCCCTTGCGGCAGCGCCCTCCGCTGCTTGGGAAGAGTGCGGGAGCGACTGGGCGACGCCGTCGACCTCGGGCCGGCCGGCCGTCTGACAATGGCCGACCTGGACGAAGCCGTGTATCCCCTGCCATGGGTCATCGGCTTCTCGGCGGAGGTGAGCGACGGCCTCCGCCTGCGGCTGGACGTGACGGCATCGGCCGCCACACCGGCCGATGCCGCCCGCCTCGTTGCCGCCCGGGCAGAAGCCCTGCCGGTCGTGGCCCGGTCGGGGTTGACCGTCGACGCGAGCGTGGCACGGGGTCCGGCCACGCCTGGTGGGGCAGCCAAGCGCCGCATCAAACAGGCCGAGCGCTCTCGGCCCGCTCGGAGGTAGGAGGGCCTCGCACAGGTTCGCGAGCCGACTCTTCTGTCAAGACCCTGCCTCTGCTATGCTGGATTTCGGGTGGCCTTGGCACGCTTTGCGTCCGGCTCCCAGACATAGGCCGCCGCGAGGCAGCCGCTGAATAACGGGGTCTTCGAGCGTCGGGCGCCTACGGGAGCGATCCTATGGGCCCGGAGCCGGTAGGGTACAGCCGGAAACGGCCGTGTCTCCCAGTGTGGAAAGGAGACCTGACCGCGAGTAATCGCGGCTGCTGACGAGACCCGTATCGCTGTGGTGGCGTACGGGTCCTATTGTTGGTGGCACCCTACCCCATCTTGGCCGTGGACTTCTCGCCGCGGCCGGCGCCGACGGTATGCGTCCTTCGCGGAAGTGGCAGCCGAGCACCCCCAGACAGTCGGGCCATACATACGACTCGGAAGAAGGGGGCACACATGGGGACTACGGAGTGCAAGCATTACGGCGCCTACATCGGCGGAGAGCAGGTCGATGCCTCGGGGGGCGAGACCTTCGAGGTCACCAACCCGGCGAACGGGCAGTGCATCGCCACCGTCGCCAAATGCACGGAAGCCGACGTCGATCGCGCGGTGGCCGCCGCCGCGGCGGCCGGCCCAGGCTGGGCAGGCCTTCCGGTGAGTGAGCGCTCCAAGGCCCTCCTTCGCCTCTCCAGGATCATAATGGAGCATCAGGAGGAGCTCGCGGCTTTGGAGACGAGCCAGCACGGCTCCCCCATCCGCAAGACCATGGGCTTCGATGTGCCCTTGTGCGCCGAGACCTTCGAGTACTTCGCCGGTATCGCCCGAGCTATGACGGGCGACGTCCTGCCGGTGGGTCCCTGGGCTCGTTCCTTCACCGTGAAGGAGCCCCTCGGGGTGATCGGCGTCATAACTCCCTGGAACTTCCCCACCCTCATGGTGGTCTGGAAGCTGGCGGCTGCTCTCGTGACCGGCAACACCTGCGTGGTGAAACCGCCGTCGGTCTGTCCCTTGACCTCCATCCGCCTGGCCGAGCTCTGCACCGAGGCCGGCATCCCCGCCGGAGCGGTGAACGTCATCACCGGGTCGGGCGAAACGGTGGGTGAAGCCCTCGTCCGGCACCCCGGCGTCGCCAAGATCGGCTTCACGGGCGACACCGCCACCGGCAAGCGCATCATGGAGGTCGCGAGCTGCCAGGCCAAGCCCGTGGGACTGGAGCTCGGGGGCAAGAACGCCATGGTCGTCTTGGCCGACGCCGACATCGACGCCGCCGCCGAGGGTGCCGTCTTCGGCAGCTTCTTCAACTCGGGCCAGGTGTGCGCGACGTCCAGCCGCATCTTCGTCCAGGAGTCACGGTACGAGGAGTTCGCCGAGAAGTTCGTGGCCGCCGCCAAGGGCCTCCGGGTGGGCGATCCCATGGACCCGGCGACGGTCATCGGCCCCGTGCCCTTCGGCGCCCATAGGGACAAGATCGAGCGCTACGTGGCGTCGGCCAAGAAGGAAGGCGCGACCCTCCTCCTCGGAGGCGGACGGCCTGACACCCCGGAGACACAGGACGGCTATTACTTTGAGCCCACCATCTTCGGCAACGCCACCAACGACATGGAGTTCATGCGGGACGAGGTCTTCGGCCCCGTGTCCGGCATCGCCACATTCGCCTCCCCGGAGGAGGGTGTCGCACTGGCGAACGCCACTCCCTATGGCCTATCCGCCTCCGTCTGGACAGAAGATCTGCGCCTGGGGCTCAACCTGGCGAACCAACTCCAGGTGGGCACCGTCTGGCTGAACGAGCACCTCATGCTCTTCTGCGAGACCCCTTGGGGAGGCTGCAAGCAGTCCGGCTACGGCAAGGACCTCTCCACCATGGTCCTCGAGGAGTACGTCCACACCAAGCACATCTACATCGACACCACGGGCGCCCAGGTCAAGCCCTGGTACGGCATCCTGAAGTAAGCGAAGCCCCCTCTCGCCGGGGTGGTGCGCGCCGACGCACCACCCTCCTTTCCGCCAAGCCAAGGCCGATCCCCCGAGGGGGCCTCATGAAGGACCACAGAAGCACACAGAAGCTGACAAAGCGACAGAGCGTCTTTTTCACGGTGATGATGCGCAGCCTGTATCGCGACCTTGAGGCGTGCGGACTAGGCGCACGAGATTTGGCCCGTGCCCGTGTACGCGTCGCGCTGTACGACGACGACCGGCAGCTGACGCATGTCCTGGCGCGGCTCCAAGAGCATCGTCGGCCGCATCTCAACTAGATCCATGAGCATGCGATCCGGTCCATTCGATTCGCTGTTGGAAGCCGCGGGCGAAGCGCAGCTGCACATGAGAGTCGAGTACGGCCTGTGCCAGATCGAAAGGTACCTCGCTGCCTATGCCGATTTCCGTGCCTGGTGCCGGGCCGCCGGCAGTCCGAGAGACAACGGCGCGGAACAGAGCCCCGATCGGTCCGACGTGAGTAAGGAAGAGTGAGCGGCGTGCCGGAGGAAGGCTTCACTCGTACGCCAAGGGCGGTATCCTAGCGTTCCGGGGAGGCCCGACCCGATCGGTGTTCGGCGAGGGCCGCGACCAGGGCTTCGACGGTCGCCTCGGGCGCTTCGATGGCCAGCTGTATGCCCTCCGCCAGAATGGCGGCCGTGGTCACCGGACCTATCGAGGCGGCAGTGACCGTACCCAAAGTGTCCTCGTGACCTTCTCGCCGCAGAAGCTCGGCGAAATGGTGCACCGTGGACGCCGAGCTGAAGGTCACGTAGTCCGCGGAGAGGACGGTCTGGACCTCCTCGGGCTCATGGTCCTGCAGGACCGTCTCGTACAGAGGGACAATGTCCACGGTCGCGCCGGCAGCAGCAAAGGCGTCCGACAGC
The DNA here is from genome assembly GCA_021802965.1 of Actinomycetes bacterium. Taxonomy (GTDB): domain Bacteria; phylum Actinomycetota; class Thermoleophilia; order RBG-16-64-13; family RBG-16-64-13; genus JAJZQZ01. The sequence continues at coordinate 3,874 of JAJZQZ010000044.1, read as the reverse complement.
ACCTCGCGTGCTTCGAGGGCGCGCGGGATGAGGATGCGCGCTCCGGCGAGCAGCGACGACCCTTCGCTCGCGATCGGCCCGCCCGCTGCCGGCGCCGGCACCGTCCCCTGCTCGACGGTCCGTTGGGCCAGCGCTTCGAGGACGCCCTCGGCGACAAAGGTGCGCGGGACGAGATCGGGCACCACTCCCCCAGCCCTGCACGCTGCCGCTGTCTTCGGCCCGATGGCGACGACAAAGGCGCCGTGCAGTCGGCGGGCGTCGACTCCGGCGCGAGCCAACTGGTCGAAGAAGCACTCCACCCCGTTCACGCTGGTGAAGACGATGAGGTCGTACGATCCGAGTGTGTCGAGCATCGCGTCGATCTCCGGAGAGGAGTCCACGGGCTCGATGCGGATGGTCGGGAATGCGACTATCTCCGCACCCATCTGGCGGAGCGAGCGGATCTGGGCCTCCGCCTGGGCACGCGGGCGTGTCACGACCACCCGAGTGCCGAAGAGCGGCTTGTCCTCGAACCAGCGCAGCTGCTCGCGCAGCGTCACGACCTCGCCGACGATGGTGATGGCGGGTGGCCGCAGCTTCGCGGCGGCCACCTTCTCCACGATGTCCCTCAGCGTCCCGGTTACCGTCTGCTGCTGAGGGACGGTGCCGTAGCGGACCAGGGCGATCGGAGTCTCGGCGGGTCGTCCGCGGCGGATCAGCTCCTCGACCACGCGGGGCAGGTTCTTGACGCCCATGAAGATCACCAGGGTGCCGACGTCGGAGGCCAGCCTGTCCCAGTCGATGTGGGCTTCTTCCTTAGTGGGGTCCTCGTGGCCGGTGACGAAGGTGACATGCGAAGTCAGCCCGCGGTGCGTCACGGGGATGCCCGCGTAAGCAGGCACGGCCACACCCGCGGAGATGCCCGGCACGATCTCGAAGGGGATACCCGCCGCCCGCAGCGCCAGGGCTTCCTCGCCGCCGCGGCCGAACACGAAGGGATCGCCGCCTTTCAGCCGCACAACCCGCTTGCCCTGCCGGGCGTAGTCCACCAGCAGCGAGTTGATCCCCTCCTGGGGCACGGTGTGTTGAGCGGAACGCTTGCCGACGTAGACCATCTCGGCGCCCTCAGGCGCGTATGAGAGGAGAACCGGATCGACCAGGCGGTCGTACAGCACCACTTCGGCCTGCGCCAGGCACTGCACGCCTTTGACGGTGATCAGGTCGGGGTCGCCCGGCCCGGCTCCAACCAGGTACACGGTCGGTAAGTGGTCCATCAGCTGCCTCGCACCTCGGCCAAGATCTCGTACGCGCCCGCGGCCAGCATCTCCCGAGCGAGCTCACGGCCCACCGCCTCGGGGTCCCCTGCCGGCCCTTCATGCTCACGGGTCAGATTCTTGGAGCCGTCGACACTCCCCACGTATGCCACCAGACGTATTCGGCCTTCCTCGACGACCGCCCGCGCCCCGATCGGCACCTGGCATCCCCCTTCGAGGGTCTGCATGAGGGCCCTCTCAGCGAGCACGGCGGCCCGGGTGGGAGCGTCGTCGAGACGGGCCAGGAGCGATGCCGTCGACTCGTCGTCGACCCGGGCCTCGATGGCGAGGGCTCCTTGTCCCACAGCGCTGATCATGACCTCGGGCGGGAAGACAAAGGCCGCTTCGTCGAGGCGGCCCAGTCGGGTCAGCCCCGCGACGGCGAGGATGGTGCCGTCGAGGTCGAGTTCGGCGATCTTGCGGATGCGCGTCTCGACGTTGCCCCGGATGTCGACCACCTCCAGGTGGGGGTAGCGCGCAAGCAGCTGAGAGCGACGGCGCAGACTGCTGGTGCCTATGCGCCGCGCGCCGGCCAACTCCTGGATGCCGCCCAGCCTACCCACGAACGCGTCCGAAGGGTCTTCGCGCTCGGTGAAGGCGAGTAGCCCGAGGCCTTCGGGCAGCGCGGTGGGCACGTCCTTGGCACTGTGGACGGCCAGGTGGATGCGACGCTCGAGCAGGGCCTCTTCTATCTCCTTGACGAAAAGGCCCCGATCGCCGATGCGGGACAGGGGCGAATCGAGGATCCGATCGCCAGTAGTCACGACCTCTTCGATGGCCACCTCCAGGGCGGGATCGAGCCCCAGCAGCATGTCCCGCACCATCCGGCTCTGGGTCATGGCCAGCGGGCTCTTGCGGGATCCGATGACGACTCGTCGCGTGCCTATGACGTGCTCCTCTCGCAGTGGTCCCCGTGTCCCGCTGTGCCGCTCACGGACGCCAGACCGGGCGGGGGGCAGGGTCGGGTTCAGGTTGTTCGCCGTCCCGCACGGGTACGGAAGCGTCTCTGCCGTTGGCGTCGGCTGGCGACGCCCCCAGGCCGAAGAGCGTACTCAGGGCTTCGGCGTAGCGGTAGCCATCGTCTTCCTGGCTCAGCTCCTTGATACGTGACGTCGGCGGGTGCACCAGCTTGTTCGTGATGGCATGGGCGAGCGCGGACACCTTGTCGCGCTGCTCTTCTGTGAGATCGGGCATGCGGGCGAGGTGCTTCGCCAGCTCGGCGTCCTTCACCGCGGTGGCCCACTCCCTGAACGAGACAAGGACGGGAACCACGGCGAGACTCTGCGACCAGGCTTCGAACAGCTCGACCTCTTCGTCGACGATGGCACGTGCGGCGGCAGCCTCACGGCGCCGGTCGCCCAGGTTGGAGGCCACGACCTCCTGCAAATCGTCGATGTTGTAGAGGTACGCGTTGTACACCTTGTTCACAGCCGCGTCGATATCGCGCGGCACGGCTATATCGACGAAGAACACGGGGCGGTTCTTGCGCCGGCGCATCACGCGCTCGACGTCCGAACGCTGGATGATGGGACGGGTGGCCCCGGTCGACGAGATGACGATGTCGACGGCGGCAAGCTGCTCCTCCAAGGCTTCGAAGGGCACAGCTTCCCCGCCGAAGCGGCCGGCCAGCTCGACCGCCCGCTCGTACGTGCGGTTGGCGACGCGGAAGCGGTGCACCCCGTGGCCCCGCAGGTGGGTGGCCACGAGCTCGGCCATCTCCCCCGCGCCCACGATCAGCACGAGCCGGCCCGCGAGATCTCCGAAGACGCTGCGGGCCATGTCGACCGCGACGGAGGCCACAGAGAGCGAGCTCTCGCCGATCTTCGTCTCGGTGCGGACGCGCTTGCCCACCTCAAAGGAACGCCGCATGAGCTTGTTCAGCACCACGCCGGTCGTCCCACGGTCTTCGGCCAGCTGATACGCGGTCTTCAATTGGTGCAGGATCTGGGCCTCGCCCAACACCATGGAGTCCAAGGAGCCGGCCACCGAGAACAGATGCTCGACCGCCGCCCGGTCCTCCAGGTAGTACACGCTCTCGTGAAGGTCGTCCTGGCATGCCGAGCTCACGGAACAGAGACCGTCGAGCGCGGCGTCCTGCAGGGGCAGGCCCGGCCCGGACAGGTAGACCTCCGTGCGGTTGCAGGTGCTGAGCGCCACCGCCTCGCTGACCCCCGGCCGATCGACAAGCTCGCCGACCAGGTCGCGGCAGCCGTCATCGGAGAGAGCGACTTGCTCCCTCACCTCGACGCACGCGGTCTTGTGGTTTATTCCGAGAACCGCGATATGCATGATGCGACGGCCTGCTCCACCGAGGGGAGGCCTCCTTCATCGAGAAGGGCTGCAATATCGAGCTGCGCGAGCTCCCGGTTCAGGGCCCCGCGCTTCTGCTCGTCCAACCCCAAGTCGCCGACCAGCGCTCGCGCGCGGGCGAGCACGTCGACGGCTCCACCCCATTGCGGGCTGAAGATGGCCTCCAATCGCCGCCGGACCGCCGCGGCCACGGCCGGCGCCCGCCCGCTCGTTCCCACGGCCAGCTGCAGAGCGCCGCGGCTCACGACCGCGGGGACTATGAAGTCTCCCTC
>JAJZQZ010000043.1 GCA_021802965.1 Actinomycetes bacterium | reverse complement strand
GAGCACAAGCGCCACCGCCGGCAAGCGCACCCATCCGGTGCTCGCCGCGCCTGTCCGCGCGCCGCGCGTATTCCTTCCCCGCACCATACCGAGACAATGTACCAGTCCCGAGGCCGGGCGGGCAGGGCGCGCTCCAACCGGGAAAGGTCGTAGAATGACCTGAATATGTCGTCCCCCCAATCCACATCGCCGTCGCAGCGCCGTTGGTACCGCGATCGCCGCATCCTGGCGTGGGCCAGCTATGACTTCGCCAACACGCCCTTCGTGGTCCTCGTAGCCACGGTGGGGTATGCGACCTACTTCAAGGACGTCGTCGCCGGAGGATCCAGATCGGGCGACTTTCTCTGGGGATTGGCCGGCTCTATCTCCATGGTCGTGGTGGCGCTGACCGCGCCCTCCACCGGCGCCTACGCCGACACGGCCGGCGCGAAGAGACGCCTCCTCATCGTCTACACCGCCGTCGCGGTACTCTCCACCGCGTTGCTGGCCACGGTGGGCAAAGGGATGATCGTGCAGGGGATGCTCTTCTTCATCCTCGCCAACGTCGCTTTTCAAGGGGGACAGGTCTTCTACAACGCCTTCTTGCCGGAGGTGGCTGCCGACCGCGAGCTGGGGGCGGTCTCGGGACTTGGCTTTGCCGCAGGATATGTGGGCGCGCTCGTGGGACTGGTGGCCGCCCTGCCCTTCTTCTGGAACGGGTTCGAGGAGGGCAACCTCAGGAACATCAAGCTCCTCTTCTTGGTGGTGGCCTTCTTCTGGGCCGTCTGCAGCCTGCCGGCCTTCATGCTCCTGCGCGATGCACCGCGGCCAAGGTCGGCAGCGATGCCGGTTGATCGCGCGGCCGCAACCGCCGCCACTGCCAGGCGTGGCGGCCCCGCCGGCGCCCTCATCCGCCTGCGCGAGGACACTCTCGCCTTCCGCCGCGGCAACCGCAACGTGTTCCGCTATCTGATCGCGTACCTGCTCTACATGGACGCCATCACCACGCTCACCGCCTTCACCGCCATCTACGCCCGGGACACCATCGGGCTCACCCTTCCCCTCATCATCAGCCTGTACGTCATCTCCCAGGTGACCGCCATCCCCGGCTCGTACCTGCTCGGGCGCTTCGCCGACCGGACCGGGCCCAAGCTGACCATCACCGGCTGCCTCGCACTGTGGGTGGTCATCATGGTCCTGGGCGTCTTCGCCCGCAACTACGCCACCTTCGTATTCATCGCCCTCCTGGCCGGCGCGGCCACCGGCTCCCTCCAGGCCGTCAGCCGCAGCATGATGGCCCAGCTCTCGCCGCGCGACCGAGAGGGGGAGTTCTTCGGCTTCTACGCCCTCGTCGGGCGGGTGTCGGCCATCATCGGGCCGCTGCTCTTTGGAGCGGTGTCGTCGATCACCGGGAACCAGCGTCTGGCGGTGGCCTCGTTGATCGCCCTCATCCTGGTCGGTCTCTACCTGATCCAAGGTGTGCGGGTGGCACCCCCGGGCACGCCGCGGGAGGGTTCCGTCGGGCAGGCGGAGACCAGGTCCGGCGGGGCGGCGGCTTGAACGAGTCCGTTTCACACCCCGACGGCGCCACTGACGCTCATCGCGTCAACGGCGGCCGACTGCGCATCGGCTGCTGCTCCTGGACCGACAAGACCATGATCGACGCCTGGTACCCTCCGTCGCTCAAGTCGGCGGAGGGACGCCTGCGCTACTACGCCGAGCGTTTCGACACCGCGGAGGTCGACTCCAGCTTCTACGGCCTGCCCTCGGAGCGGAACTCAGCCCTCTGGGTGGAGCGCACGCCCCCCGGCTTCGTCTTCCACATCAAGGCCTTCGCCATGCTCACCCGTCACGCGGTGAAGCCCGAGCAGCTGCCGGCCGCCTTGCGCTCGGCTTACGACCTAGAGATCGATCGCGCCGGCCGGGTCATCCATCCCCCAACGGAGCTGCGCGAGGAGGTGTTCGGGATGTTTTCCTCGGCCCTCACGCCTCTACGGGAGGCGGGCAAGCTCGGGGTGGTCCTACTGCAGTTCCCACCCTACTTCGTGGCCAACGCCGCCAACCGGGCCTACATCACCCACGCGGCGGGGTTGCTGGCGCCCGACCCGGTGGCGGTGGAGTTTCGCCATCGCTCCTGGGTGGAGCCCGACGAGCTTTCCCGCACCCTCGACCTCCTCGCCCGGCATGGGCTGACCTATGTGGGCGTCGACGAACCCCGCTCAGAAACGGCGAGCACTCTGCCGCCACTGACCGCCGCCACCGCACCGATCGGCTACGTGCGCTTCCACGGCCGGAACATGGCCACCTGGAAAGCGCGGGTGGCCTCGGCGGCCGAGCGCTTCCGCTACCTCTACACCGACGACGAGCTGGCCGAATGGGTAGACCCGCTGCGGCAACTGGCCCGCGAGACCGAGACCACCTACGCGATGTTCAACAACTGCTACGCCGACTACGCGCCGCGGAACGCGCGGCAGCTCTCCGCGTTGCTGGACCAGGAGGAATGAGGGTAGAGGAGGGCCACCTAGGATGAGGACGGTGGTGAGCGGCAGGTACGTGACCTTGACGAGCGAAGCCTAGTCATGGAGTACGAGGAGGCGGCCAAACGATCAGCCGATGCGACAGGCCTGAGTGATGCGGACGTCGAAGACATCCTCGACTACCTCTGCTCAGTAGCTCACCTCCAGGAGATCCACTTCCTTTGGCGGCCGGTCTTGAGGGATGCAGAGGACGACCACGTTCTCGAGGTGGCAGTGGGAGACAGGGCCGACTTCATAGTCACGCATAACGTCAAGGACTTCAACTACGCGCTGGTCACAACGGTCACCGACGGCTCGGAGACCTACCCCGTCTACAACCACGGGCTCGACCAGTACTTCATGCCTATGTTGGTGGTGCGTCGCGGCGACACGCGTGTCGTCCTTGCGAGCATCTCGGGTGACGCACCCTTGTCCAAAGATGAGCGGATCGACCTGCTCACGCAGGCTGCCGGAGCGTTGGTGGAGGTGGCGAGATAGGCGCGGGCAGGCAACCCATTTTCCGCCACAAGATCCAGGACAGCTGATTCTTTGGCATACCTTTCGCTTGCCTTTGCACTATGAGAGAGTGCTGTAGCGTAGGGTACGCCAGTAGACTGGCAAAGCGGCCAAGGAGCGGAGATGGAACTCGAGGTCGTGCACAAACCCGCCGCCGATCCCAAGCATCAGGTCGTCTTCGTCCACGGCATGTGGCATGGCGCGTGGTGCTGGGAGCAGTTCCAGGACTATTTCGCCGAACGCGGGTGCGAATCGTGGGCGCTCAGCCTCCGCGGGCATGGAAGGAGCGGAGGGCGGGCGGGCAGACTGACGCCCCGGCTGGCCGACTATGTCGCAGACGTCGCGTCCGTCGCGGAACGAGCCGGCGGGAACCCCATCGTGGTCGGACACTCGATGGGCGGAGGAGTGATCCGCCACTTTCTCGCCGGCGGTGGAAGGGCAAAAGCCGCCATCTTCGCCGCGCCCGTGCCGGCGGACGGACCCATGGGCTTCATGGTGCGGATGGCCCGCCGCCGGCCCTTGGCTTTCACGAAGTCGATGTGCATGCTCGATACCAAGCACTGGGTGGACTCGCCCGAACTGTGTCGGGAGCTCCTCTACCAGGAGACGACTCCTGCCGACGTGGTCTCGAGCACCCAGGCCAACCTGGGGCCCGAGAGCTACCGGGCCGGCCTTGCTCTCTTCGGGCTACCCCGGCTCAAGCATCCTTGCGGTATCCCCGCCTTGGTCGTGACCGGCGACCGCGACGGCTCGTTCACCCTCGGGGAAGGCCGGAAGACGGCCACCGCCTGGGGGTGCGACTTCACGCCCCTCGTCGGCGCCAGCCACGACCTCATGCTCGAGCCGGGGTGGGAGAAGGCCGCCCAGGCGATGGTCGACTGGATCGACCAGAAGGTGACACAGGACCTCTAGACGTCCTCTCAGCCGTCGTGGATCATCCCCGCGTCTGCCGAAACATTCGCTCGGCCCTCTAGATATTCATCCCCCCGTCCGCCATGAACACGCTCCCGGTCGAGAAGCTGCTCTGTTCGGAGGCCAGGAACAGCAGCATGCGGGCGATCTCCTCCGCTTGGGCGTGGCGGCCGAGAGGGATGACGCGGTTGAGGAACTCGGTCCCGTCCTCGCCCACGATGTCGGTGAGCCGCGCCTCGATGGTCGACTGAAATTCGTTGTCGATCGGCCCCGGGGCCAGCACGTTGACCCGGATGCCGCGGGGGGCCGCCTCCTTCGCGACCACTCGGGCCAGGCCGATGAGCGCGTGCTTGGAGGTCGCGTACGCGCAGGTGCCCGGGTCGGCGCGCACGCCCATGATGCTCGAGGTGATGACGATGGCGCCCCCGTCCCTCATGCGCGGCAGCCCGTACTTGCAGGCAAGGAAGGAGCCGCGCACGTTGGTGGCGATGACAGCGTCGAAGGTCTCCTCGGGGAACTCGGTCACCGGGGAGAGGACTCCCGAGATCCCCGCGTGGCTGAAGAGCACGTCGATGGGGCCCCAGGAGGCCACGGCCCGGTCGAGGTAGCGCAGAGTGTCCTCGGTGCGCGAGACGTCGGCCGCCACCCAGTCGAGGTAGCCGGGGGGCGCGAGCAAGCTCTCCGCGGCGCGGACGAGCTTGTCCTCGGTGCGGCCCACCAGAAGGACGCGGGCCCCTTCTTGCAGAAGCAGCGCGGCGCTCGCATGCCCCACGCTGCCTGCGCCGCCGGTGACGACGCACACCTTGTCGTTCATGATGCCCATGGTGTTCCCCCTCGTATCTGATGGAGTTTCTACGTGACGGTCTGACTCCCGCGAGGCGGGTCCTCTGCCCCGCGACGCACCCAATCGAGCGCGTCGCCGTACGCCGCTATCACACCGGCGGCGTCGGAGATCTGCCGTTCGGAGCGCGACGTCTTCGCCCACTCCAACTTCGAGAGGATCACATCTTCAGGGGAGTTCACCGGCACGGGGCGGCCGCCGATCGAGGCCTGCTGTCGGCGGGCGAACTCCGTTCGACTGGAGTCATTCCTGCGGCGGACTCGCCGCGAACGCCAGCCGGGGAGCGTCCGGGTACGCGGCGCGGAAGAGCTCGTCCCCCAGCAGATGCCGGATGGTGGCCCACCGAGCCTCCAACGGGGAGTACTCCGGGTGGCGGAAGCGCACTCCGGCGATCATGGTCTCGCGCAGGGCCTCGCTCAAGTCCGAGATCAGCACGAGCTTCTGCTCGGGACTCATCCGGCGAAGGATGTCGCGGCGGATCGCGGCCGCGTCCGGACTGGTGTCTGGGGATGCCGTGGTCACAAGACGGCTCTCCGTCGCGGGCGCAAGGGTACGCGGATGGTCGTCCATGACGCTCATGATAACGCGCCGCCGTTCCAGCCGAGCCACGTACCCTCCACCTTGACCTCGCGCCCCCGTTGCGGCACTCTATGTTCATGAACCCCGACGCCGCGACCATCTTGCGCCTGATACAGGCGACCTACTTTCCTTGGTGGGAATAGCCGGCCCGATCGCGGGCAGGCTTCCGCACGATCACATAGCGTAGCGTGCGCGTCTCCTCGGGAATACCCGAGAGACGCTTCCCAAGGAGGAACATACGATGGAACAGGTGCAACGGCTGCGGACCGCGCTGGCCGAGGGTGACGAAGACACCTCAACCGATCTTGCCAGGGCACTGGTCGAGCAGGGAGCCGACCTCCCCGCGGTGATCGCCGAGCTCGCTTTGGAGATGGAGGATGTCGGGCGCCGCTTCGAGCGCATGGATATCTTCCTGCCCGAGGTGCTCTTCTCCGCCGACGCGATGAAAGCCGCTATGGCCGTATTCGGGCCAGAGCTGGCCAAGGGCGCGGCGCGGGAGCGCAAAGGGACCGTGGTCGTCGGGACCGCCCGAGGCGACATGCACCAGATCGGCAAAGACCTGGTGGCCCTCTTCCTGGGCATCGCCGGCTACGAGGTCGTCGACATGGGCGCCGACGTCGACCCCCTCGAGTTCATCCACCGGGCCGAGGAGACCAAGGCCGAGATCATCGGCATCTCCTCGCTCATGACCACCACCATGCCCGGCGCCACCGAGGTGATCGACATCCTCAAGGACAAGGGGCTGCGCGATAGGGTCAAGATCATCGTCGGGGGAGCTCCGACCTCCCAGGAGTGGGCCGACAAGATCGGCGCCGACGGCTGGGCCGAGGACTCCTCCGGAGCTGTCGACGTGGTCAAAGAGCTGACGGCGACCGAGTCGGGGAGGGCCTGAACCATGGCGTACCGTATGTGGGAGATCATGGAACGCTCGGCCACCGGCCCATTCATGGAGGAGGCGGAGTTCCTCAACAAGCGCATCCCCCGCAAGATGCGCGACGTGGTCAAGAAATACGGCATCACCTACGATCCGGCGCACCCGGTGCCGGCGGATGACGGCCTGGCGGACGCGGTGTGGCAGGCGGCCCGGGAGTTCTTCGTCGAGGTGGGCGTCTACAACCAGGACACCCACCGGGTGATGTACTTCTCCGAGGACGAGGTCGACGAGGCCCTCTACACAGCGCCCTCGAGCTATCGCGTGGGCGAAGGCCGCGACGCCCGAGTGTTCGGCTGGCGGGCGGTGGAGGATCCTCGACCCCCCTTCTGCATCTTCAGTCCGGACATCACCTACGACGAGGTCGACCACCTCTCCGCGTGCCTGGCCTACATGAAGGAACCCCTCCTCGACGCCATCTGCTCGCCGCTCTTGGAGGAGTTCATGGGCCGGCCTATCCAGTCGCGCACCCCCTGGGAGATCGGCGGCTCCATGGAGCACGCCATGAACCTTCGCCACGCCGCCCGCCTGGCCGGGATGCCGGGGGTCTTCATGATCGCCGTTGGCACGGCTGAGACCGACGTGGCCCAGATCGCGGTCAGTGACGCCGCGTGGGGCGTGCGCCCGAGCGACGGCCGGCTGGTCGGCTCGATCACCGAGATGATGACCAACAACGCCATGCTCAACAAGGGCGCTCACTACCAGATGTACGGCTCGCTGTCGGGCAACCTGGCGGGCACCATCTACGGCGCCTACTCCGGGGGAGCCGAAGGCACCGCCGTCATGCAGACGGCCTACCATCTTAAGGGGCTGCTGGTCCACTCCGCGAACTTCGAGCAGAATTTCCCCTTCCACCTGAAATACGGCTCGAACAGTGGACGCGAGATGCTCTGGGTGGTGAGCATGTTCTCGCAAGCCGTGGCTCGCAACACGCACCTGGTGATGGACTCGAACGGATTCATGAACGCCGGGCCGGGCACCGACATGCTGTTCTACGAAACGGCGGCGCATGCCCTCACGAGCACGGTCTCCGGTGCCAACCTGTGGGAAAGCGCCCCGGCCCGCAACAAGCACCACAACCACGGCACACCCCTGGAGGCCCGGCTCGGCTGCGAGGTCGGCCACGCCGCCGCCCGCCAAGGGATGACCCGGGCCCAGGCCGACGAGATCGTGAACGCGCTCCTATCGAAGTACGAGGAGCGGATCCCGGACGCGCCCGTGGGGCAACCCTTCCAGGAGCTCTACGACGTACGGAAGGCGGTGCCCAAGCCCGAGTACCTCGACCGGTACAAGCGGGTGAAGGAGGAACTGCACGGCATGGGGGTGGAGTTTCCGTACTGATGGGACGGTCGTAGTTCGGATGCGGAACCCGCACGGGTCGCGGCCGGTTCGCCACACGCGGGCCACAACCCCTTGGCCGCGATCCACGCCCAGGCATACACTTGTGAGGAAGCGGCAAGCACTAAGGCCCCACCTGGGGCGGCTGCCGGATGAGACGCTGACCCAGTCGACGCCGGCTCCCGGAACGCGGTCGCACGGCGAGGACAGACGGCCGGCGCCACGAGCGGCCGTCTGTAGGAAGGAGACCCGCGCATGACCGCGGTCATCATCGATGGCAACAGCCTCACCCTCGAGCAGGCCCGGGCCGTCGCTCACCAGGGAGTCGAGGTAGGGATCGCGCCCGAGGTCGCGGCCAGGATCGACGCCGCCCGCGAGTACGTCGACCGCGTCATCGCCGACGGGCGCGTCGTCTACGGCATAACCACCGGTTTCGGCAAGTTCTCCGACGTCACCATCGACGGACGAGACGTCTTCGAGCTTCAGCGCAACCTCGTCCTCAGCCACTGCTGCGGAGTCGGGGAGCCCCTCGACGCCGAGAAGACCCGCGCCCTTATGCTGCTGCGGGCGAACGTGCTGGCAAAGGGCTACTCCGGTGCCCGGTATCTCGTCCTCGAGACCCTCGTGGAGATGCTCAACCGGGGGGTCCTGCCCGTGATTCCCAGCCGTGGCTCGGTGGGAGCGTCCGGTGACCTCGCTCCTCTGGCCCACCTGGCTTCGGTGATGATCGGCGAAGGCGAGGCCGTGTGGCAGGGGCGGCGCCTCCCCGGGACCGAGGCCTTGGCCGAGGCCGGTATAGCCCCGGTGGTGCTCCATGCGAAAGAAGGCCTCGCCCTGATCAACGGCACCCAGTTCATGACCGGCATCGGTCTGCTGGCCCTCTTCAAGGCCGAGACCATCGCCCGCTGCGCGGATGTCGCCTGCGCGATGACGCTCGAGGCACTCCGCGGCACCGACGCCGCCTACCTTCCCCTGACCCACGAGGTGCGTCCCCATCCGGGGCAGCTGGCCACCGCCCGTAATCTGATGCGCTTGCTGGAGGGCAGCGAGATCCTTCCCGCCCACCAAGACCCGAGCAGCGACAAGAAGGTGCAGGACGCCTACTCCCTGCGCTGCGCTCCCCAGGTGCATGGCGCGGCCAAGGATGCGCTCGGCTTCGTCCGGCGTGTCCTCGAGGTCGAGGTCAACGCGGCCACCGACAATCCTTTGGTCTTTCCGGCCGAGGATCGCGTGATCTCGGGAGGCAACTTCCACGGACAGCCGATCTCGCAGGCGATGGACTTACTCGGCATCGCTCTGACACACACGGCGGGCATCTCCGAACGCCGCGTGGAGTACATGCTCGACCCGGCGACCTCCTCGCACCTCCCCGCCTTCCTGACGAGGCACGGCGGCCTGCACTCGGGGATGATGATCGCCCAGGTGACCGCCGCCGCTCTCGTCAGCGAGAACAAGACGTTGGCGCACCCGGCCTCGGTCGACTCCATCCCCACCTCCGCGAACAAAGAGGACTACGTGAGCATGGGCGCGTATGCCGCCCGCAAGGCCGACGACGTCTGCCAGAACGCTTTGGTGGTCCTGGCGGTGGAACTGCTCTGCGCCGCCCAGGCGCTGGAGTTCGGTCAGGGTCTCCACCCCGGCAAGGGCGTGGAGGCGGCGTACCGAACCATCCGAGCGCACGTTCCCGCCCTCGACGAAGACCGGCCCCAGACCCCCGATATCGAGAAGATCGCGCAGCTGATGCTGGAAGGAGAACTGCTCGGAGCGGTTGAGGACGCAGTGGGGAGATTGGAGCTGATCTCCGCCCCATGACGCCACCTCTCATAACAGCCGACTTCGTCGTGCGCCATGCGGGCGAGCTGGTGACCTGCGGGGCTCCGGCGACCGCAACGGCCGGGACCGACGACGCCGCCCTGGGCATCATCGAAGACGGCGCCCTCGCCGCCGCCGATGGGCGCATCGTCTGGGTCGGCCGGGACGCCGACCTCGCGGCGGCCGTCGCTCTGGCGCCGGCCGCCACCACCCTCGACGCCCGCGGCCGAGTGGTCATGCCCGGCGTGGTCGAATGCCATACCCACGCCGTCTTCGGCGGCGATCGGGCGGGCGAGTTCCAGATGCGGGTCCGGGGTTGGAGCTATCAGGAGATCGCCGCCGCGGGCGGGGGCATCATGAGCACGGTGCTGGCCACCCGCGCGGCGTCGCGGGAGGAGCTCTTCGAGCGGGGTCGCCTCCACCTCGACCGTCTGCTACGGTACGGGGCCACTACGGTGGAGGTCAAATCCGGCTACGGCTTGACCCTGGAAGACGAGCTCCGCATCCTCGAGATCTACCGCGACCTGGCCGAGGTGGTGTCGCAGACCTTGGTGCCGACGCTGCTCGGCGCACACACGGTGCCGGCGGAGTACCGCGGCGACCCTTATGGGTATGTGGACCTGGTGGTGAACGAGATGATCCCTCGGGCGGCTGATCGGGGCTTGGCCCGCTTCTGCGACGTGTTCGTGGAGGAGGGCGCATTCACGCTGGAACAGGCCCGGCGGGTGCTGGAGGCGGGAGTGGCCCACGGGTTGCGGCCCAAAGCTCATGTGGACCAGCTGACGGGGGGCGGCGGCGCGGAACTCGCCGCCGCCGTCGGGGCGGTCTCCGCCGACCACCTGGACCACGTCAGCGACGCGGGCATAGCCGCCCTGGCTGCGGCGGGCGTCACCGCGGTGCTCCTGCCCGGGGCGGTCTTCTTCCTCGGAGCCAGCGAGTACGCCCCCGCCCGCCGCCTCATCGACGCCGGGGTGCGGGTCGCGCTCTCCACCGATTTCAACCCCGGTACCTGCTACACCGAGAACGTGTTCCTCATGGGCACCATCGCCTCCATGCAGATGAAGATGACCGCCCCAGAGGTCATCCTTGCCCTGACCCTGAACGCCGCCCACGCCATAGGGCTGGCCGATGAGGTGGGCAGCCTGGAGCCGGGCAAGCGGGCCGACATCCTCATCCTCGACACGACCGATCATCTGACGATCCCCTACCACTGGGGCATCAACCCCGTGGCCACGGTCATCAAGGACGGGAAGGTGGTCGCGTGACTCCTCGCAGCCACGAAAGCGGCGGCGGCTCCGGCGCAGATAGAAAGGCGGGTCGGCGATGAAGCTCCTGGAGTGCGTCCCCAACATCAGCGAGGGTCGCGATCTCGACACGATCGAGCGGATCGTCGCCGCCATCCGCGAATCCCCCGGGGTGACCCTGCTCGACGTCGCCTCCGACGCCGACCACAATCGCACGGTCATCACCTACCTGGGAGAGCCCCAGGCCGTCCTCGAAGCCACCCTGGCGCTCTGCACCCGGGCTTTCGCCGAGATAGACATGCAGCGGCACCATGGGGGGCATCCGCGCATGGGGGCGGTGGATGTCATCCCCTTCATCCCCCTTGGCGAACTCACGAGCGAAGAGGCCGTCAGCTACGCGCACGCCTTGGGTGAAGCGATCGGGGCTATGGGCATCCCCGTCTACTTCTACGAGGACGCCGCGACACGACCCGAGCGGCGCAACCTGGCCGATATCCGCCGGGGCGAGTACGAGGGCCTGGCGGAGAAGCTGGCCACTCCGGGTTGGCAGCCCGATGCCGGCCCCGCCGGGTTCAACGCCCGTTCCGGTGCGACCGTGGTCGGGGCACGTTTCCCCTTGATAGCTTTCAACGTCAATCTTGCCACCCCTGACGTCGCCGTCGCCAAGCGTATCGCTGACGCGGTGCGCAATATCCGTGGCGGCTACCGCAACGTCAAGGCGATGGGCCTCGCGTTGGAGGATCGGGGCGAGGTGCAGGTCTCCATGAACCTGGTCGATTACCGTGCCACCCCTATCCAGCGGGTGGTGGAGACGATACGTTTCGAAGCGGCCAGGCACGGCGTCCTCATCACCGGATGTGAGCTGATCGGTCTTGCGCCTTTGGCCGCCTTCGAGGAGCCGCTCAAGCACTATCTGCAACTGCACGACTTCACCATCGATCAGATCGTCGAGACTCACCTGCTCTAAGAAACACCGCCCGATCTGTCGGAGCCTGCCATGCTTGAACACTCGCCATTCTCATCCACTGAGCCCTTGACAGAATTGTCGCTGGAGGAGCTCTCCCTAAGGATCGCCTCCGCCGACCCCACCCCCGGCGGTGGGAGCGTCTCGGCTCTCGTCGGCTCTCTGGGAGCCGCGCTCGGCTGCATGGTCTGGCGCTTGACCGAGTCGAAAGGTACCGGCCGCCACGATGACTCCGCCGACCTCGACAGCAGTCATCGCCTCACACGATCGATCAAGGAGCTGCAGAGCCTGTCGGCGCGCCTCCGCGCCAATGTCGACCGCGACGCTCAGAGCTACGAGGGTGTTCTCACAGCCATGCGGCTGCCCAAGGCCACCGACGCCGACAAGGCCGCCCGCCGAGCCGCCATCGAGGCGGCGACCCGGGTGGCTACCGAGGTTCCCCTGGAGACCGCCCGCCTCTGTCTCCAGGTGATGGAGGCATGCCTGGCCGCGTCACGGCAGGGCCATCCCGGGGCGATCACCGACGCCGGCGTCGGGCTGCTCACCGCCTTCGCCGGCGTCAACGGCGCCCTTTACAACGTGCAGATCAACCTCAGCGGCCTCTCCGACGAAGCCTACGCCGCAGCCGTCTCGACGGAGGTGGAGAGCCTCCGAGGCCGAGCCGCCAGCACTTGGCGCGACGCCGACGCCCACATCCGGGCGACGCTCGCCTCACAGCAGTAAGAAGGAGCGCACCATGACCACGCGGACACACGAACCCCTGACGGTGACCCTACCCGCCGAGCTGCCCGCTGCCCCGGTCTTCGAGCCGGCCATCCGCCGCGCGCCGTCTCGCGGTTACACTCTGAACCCGCGGGACACGCAGCTGGCCCTGAAGAACGCCCTGCGCTACGTGCCTCCGGAGCTCCACGCGGCGCTCGCGCCCGAGTTCCTGGACGAGCTGCGGACCCGCGGCCGCATCTACGCCTATCGCTACCGGCCCGAGGGCGCCATCAAGGCCCGCTCCATCGATGAGTACACCGGCATCCTCGAAGCACGGGCGCTCCAACTCAACATCGACAACAACCTGGACTTCCAGGTCGCCCTCTACCCATATGAGCTGGTCACCTACGGCGAGACCGGCCAGGTCTTCCAGAACTGGATGCAGTACCGGCTGGTCACGCGCTACCTCGAGGAGATGACCGAGGAGCAGACGCTGATCATCGCCTCCGGACATCCGGTGGGCCTGTTCCCCAGCCACCGGGACGCTCCGCGGGTGATCAACACCAACGGGCTGATGGTGGGCGAAGCCGACAATCCCATAGACTTCCACCACGCGGCCCAGCTGGGCGTGGCCAACTACGGGCAGATGACGGCGGGCGGCTGGATGTATATCGGCCCCCAGGGCATCGTCCACGGCACCTACCTCACCCTGCTGAACGCCGGGCGCCTGTACCTCGGCATCCCCGACGACGGCGACCTGGCCGGGCGTCTCTACCTGAGCTCCGGTTTGGGCGGCATGAGCGGGGCACAGCCTAAAGCGGCCGACATCGCGGGGGCGGTGAGCGTTACCGCCGAGGTCGACTCCTCCCGCATCCAGACCCGGCTCGAGCAGGGGTGGGTCCAGCGGGCCTCCGCCGACCTGGAAGAGGTCTTCCGTTGGGCGGGCGAAGCCCGAGCGGAAGGGCGTGCCCTCTCGATCGCTTATCACGGCAACGTGGTCGATCTCTGGGAGCACGTCGTCCGGCACGGCACCCCCGTTGAGCTGGCCTCCGACCAGACCTCCTGTCACGCCGCATACGACGGCGGATACGTGCCCCAAGGGATCGGCTTCGCCGCGTCGCGCGACCTGCTCGCCCGCGACCCGGCGGAGTTCCGCAGCCGGGTCGACGCCTCGCTGCGACGGCAGTTCGAGCTGATCCAGGTGATGGTCGGTCGGGGCACCCGTTTCTGGGACTACGGCAATGCTTTCCTCAAAGCCGTCTTCGACGCCGGGGTCGCTGAGGTGGCCGCAAACGGCGAGGACACTCGTGACGGCTTCGTCTTTCCCTCCTACGTCGAGCACATCATGGGGCCGCTCTGCTTCGACCTGGGTTACGGGCCGTTCCGCTGGGTCTGCACGAGCGGCAGGCCCGAGGACCTGCACGTGACCGACCAGACGGCCATGGAGTGCATCGACCCCTCCCGGCGAGGCCAGGACCGCGACAATTACATCTGGATCCGTGACGCCGAGCAGAACCGGCTGGTCGTCGGCAGCCAAGCGCGCATCCTCTATGCCGACGCCGAGGGACGGGTGCGCATCGCACTGGCTTTCAATGACCTCGTGCGGCGCGGTAGTATCGGCCCCGTGACGATCGGGCGCGACCACCACGACGTTTCCGGCACCGACGCGCCCTATCGCGAGACGGCCAACATCTACGACGGGAGCCGCGTGATGGCCGAGATGGCCCAGCATTCCTTCGTCGGCGACGCTGTGCGGGGCATGACGCTGGTCGTCCTTTCAAACGGGGGCGGCACCGGCATAGGCAACGCGGTGAACGGGGGCTTCGGTCTGGTTCTCGACGGCTCCGAGCGCGTCGACCGGATCATCCGCTCGGCCGTCGAGTGGGACGTCATGGGCGGCATCGCGCGCCGCAGCTGGGCCCGGAACGAGGGCGCCATGGCCACGGCCGCCGCCTGGAACGACGCCAACCGCGACCGCGGCCTGATCACCCTGCCCCACCTCGTCGACGATGCGCTATTGGAGAACCTCGTGGGGGAAGCCTCGTGACCGCCGCCCCGCGGGTCGACTCAACGTCCGCGGCAGCCACTGATCGCCATCGAGCGGAGCGCCGCCATCCACTCGAGGCGGTTCTCTGATGGAGCTCTGGCACTCCCACATCCTGCGGGAGACCATCGACCAGGACAGCCTGCTCGTGCAGGGGAACCGGGCCTGCGCCCTCGGGGCCCTCGACTCCGGCGTGCGCTTCTTCGCGGGCTATCCGATCACGCCCTCCTCGGAGATCATGGAGACCATGGCTCGGGAGCTGCCCCTGGTGGGCGGGGTCTTCCTGCAGATGGAGGACGAGATCGCCTCTATCTGCGCCTGCATCGGCGCGTCGCTCACTGGGGAGGTGGCCATGACGGCGACCTCCGGCCCGGGCTTCTCCCTCATGCAGGAGGCCATCGGCTATGCCGCGGTCGCGGAGGCTCCGCTGGTGGTGGTCGATGTCATGCGCATGGGGCCGTCGACGGGACGGCCCACCACCCCCTCGCAGGGCGACGTCATGCAGGCGCGTTGGGGCACTCACGGCGACCACCCCGCGATCGTCCTGGCCGCGTCCAACGTGGCCGACATGTACCGCCTGACCATGGCCGCGGTCCGCTTCGCCCAGCGTTTCCGCACCCCGGTGACCTTGCTCGCCGATGAGGTGGTGGGGCACATGCGGGAGAGCTTCGCCCCCGAGCTCGTCGGCCGCTACCGCCTGACCTCGGGCGACTTCGACTTCACCGAGGGCTATCTGCGTCCCGACATGGTGCGGGAGGTCCACCCGCCGCACACTCTCGGCCGGAAAGGCCACCCCCACGTCACCGGCCTCATCCACGACGACACCGGCTTCCCCACCAACGATCCCAAGAAGAGCGAGCAGTTCCTTCTGCAACTCCACGACAAGGTCGTGCACCACCGGGACGAGCTCTGCCTCTACGACGTGAAGAACGAAGGCAAGGGTCGGGTCTGCATCGTGGCCTACGGCTCCTGCGCGCGAAGCGCCCGTGCCGCGCTCAAGCTCGCCAAGGAGGAGGGCCTGCCCGTGGAGGTCCTGCACCTCTATACGCTCTTCCCCCTGCCCGTGGAGATCATCCAGGCCGTGGCCCGCAGGTGCGAGTTCATCCTCATCCCGGAGCTCAACCTGGGGCAATACGCCCGAGAGGTGCGCAAGATGGCCGAGAACTGGACGACGGTCATCAGCATGGGCAAGATCGACGGCACCCTCATCACGCCGCGCGAGATCCTCGACCGGCTGGAAGAGCTCATCGGCAAGTACGAGAGCATCTGAGACCTGGGGAGCGCCATGCCTGCCACTATCGATGAGTACCTGCACACCGAGCACTTCCCGCACATCTGGTGCCCGGGTTGCGGCCTCGGCACGGTGACCGGATCGTTCCTTCGCGCCGCCCTCGAGCTCGGATTGAAGAAGGAGGAGACGGTGGTCGTGGGGGGCATAGGCTGCTCGTCCCGCGCGGTCGGCTACCTCGACTTCAGCACGGTGCACTCCATCCACGGCCGGGCTTTGGCGTTCGCGACCGGCATCAAGATGGCCCATCCCCAGTTCACGGTCATCGTCCTCACGGGCGACGGCGACGGAGCGGCCATCGGCGGCAACCACCTGATCCACGCCTGCCGGCGCAACATCGACATCACCTGCATCCTCTTCAACAACCGCATCTACGGCATGACCGGCGGCCAGCTCTCGCCCCAGATGGGGGAGGGAGGCATGGCGACGACCGCTCCTTACGGCCATGAAGAACCCGCCTTCGACCTGTGCCGCCTGACCGAAGCCGCCGGGGCGACCTACGTCGCCCGGGGAACGGCCTACGGCCCTCGGGAGCTGCAGCGGCTGATCAAGGGCGGCATCACCCACAAGGGGTTCAGCTTCATAGAGGCGGTTACCCAGTGCCCCACCGAGTTCGGCAAGCGCAACGCCCCCAAGGGCGCCATCGCGATGCTCGAGGACATGAAGGCGCGGGCCATCAACGCGAAGAAGGCGGCGGCGCTCCCGCCGGAGGAACTCGTTGATCGCATCATCACCGGTGTGCTCCACGAGGAGACGGGCAGACCCGAGTTCGCCCAGAACTACACCGACATGCTCACCCGAGTCAGGAACACGGAATGACCGACGCTCAAGCCCAGACCGACGGCATGGTCATCGCCTCCGACGCCGGCAAGCCCCTTGCCGAGCGGCACTTCCTCGAGGTGCGCTTCGGGGGGTCGGGCGGGCAAGGCGTCATCTTGATGGGTGTGATCCTGGCGGTCGCCGCCACCCGAGACCACCGCTACGTGGTGCAGACCCAATCATACGGTCCGGAGGCCCGCGGCGGATACTCCAGAAGCGACGTCATCATCGCGCGGAACCCGGTGGACTACCCGCAGTTGACCGGGATCGACCTCCTCGTCGCACTTTCGGCGGAGGCGGCCCAGAAATACACCGGCTTCGTCCGCTCGCATGGAGTCTTCATCTTCGACTCGGGAGTCCTCGCGACGCCTCCTCGGATCACCGCCGACACGTACGGCGTCCCGTTCGCGAAGCTCGCCCTGGAGGCCACCGGTCGGGCGCAGACCGCGAACATCCTGACCCTCGGAGCCGTGGTGGGTCTGACCGGGATCATCAGCCCCGACTCGCTCGAGAAGGCCGTTCTCTCGATGGTGCCCAAGGGGACCGAAGAGATGAACCAGGCCGCGATGCGCCGCGGGCTTGAGCTCGACGGCGAGGAGTGGCGGGTCAGGTAGGAGGTCCCGTCGTCGAACTGCCAGCGGCGCCTGCCGGCGCCGGTCAGATCGTCGGGGGGATGAAGAACGGTGGCGCCTCGCGACGAGGCCGCCCCCACACCATGCCGACGAGGACAACAGCTGCGAGCTTACGGCCCCGCGCTCTTCCGCGCGGCCGAGAGGCCGGTCCCGTCCGAAGAGAGCGCCGTCGATACCCACCCAGACAGAGGAATAGCCACTGGGGCTGGGTGCCATGACGGGCACATCCAGCGTCCCTTGACATCCCGCGACGATCGCGAGCCGCCAGCGGGCCTGGCTCCGCACGCTCAGCGGCGGCTACTCAGTCCGCGTTCGTTCGCCCAGCCCCGATCTTCTGCCGATGAATCTCCACGCAGTTGATTGGAATCTCCAGCAGATCGGCTATCCGCGCCTTCGCCGCGATCCCCTTGGCCAGCCCGGGCACCGAGACGATGACTCCGATATCCAGGTCCTCGCGCACCTCGCGCATCACCATCGGGTCGGAAAGGTCCCTGACCCTGACTCCCAGCTTGCTCGCCACGTAGGTTTTCGCTTCCGCGAGTCGCATCTTCTGCGTGAGTTGCATCCGAGCGACCAGATCTCCGGCCGTCCGCATGCCACCCATCCCGGAAGCCACCCCGTGGGTGATCGGCATCCCCATGGGATCCCCCACACCCACCTATAACCCGTCCACCCGGCCGATTTCCACCATGGCAGCGGAAGCCCGGGAGACGGCATCCACCGGCGGCGTGTCGCACATGGGCACACCACCCACGCCCATGCCCACATTCGCGTGGATGGGGATGGTCGCGGCCTCCGAACACGCCTTGACGAAGGTCACCGCCCGGCTGACATTCCACGCGGTTGAACGGCTGGTGTTGGTGTTGATGACCGGGCCGAACACCGTGACACCCGCCTCCGTCGCCACGCCCACCTGCTCGTGGGGATACAGTCCGGCCAGCCGCTTCCCCTTGTACTTCAACCCCCCGTGGAGCCCGAGCACGAACTCCGACGACATGCCGAGTTCGATGCCCAGAGTCGGGAAGGTGCCTGTCAGTTCCTCTACCGCCTCGAGGATGGCCATGAACTCAGCGTCGCCCGCCGCAGCCGAGGTATCGAAGTTGATGGCGTCGATGCCCACCTCGGCGAGGCGGCTGGAGAGGAAGACCATGTCGCGCTTGGCGTGGTCGGCAGCCAGCTCCTGAGCCTCGAGGGCCTCCTTAACCTTGCCTTGGGGCAGAAGATCAGCGGCATTGCCGTACGGGCCGTCCGGCTTGTAGTAGAGGCCGACGTTGGGCATCGCTCCATACATCAGCGGGGCGACAGTGGAGAGCAACATCTCCTCGGCGTGCACCATCTCCATGGCGAACATCATCTTGAGGGGTTTGAAGGAGTAGTCCGACTGCCCCATCTCGATGATGTCTTGGGCGAAGGCCCGCTCGGCCACCTGCAGTGCCTCGAGCTGGCCGATACTGATGCCGAGGCCGGAGCTGCCTGAGTCGATGTAGAACTTGGTGTCGCCCCCGTCCTGGCTCAGCACTACCTCGTGGCCCTGAGGAACGCTCACCGCACGGCCCGGATTCGTGAAGAGGTCGAGCAGGTAGCCCTGCTCGTCTGGGGGAAGGGGCAGGATCTTCCCCCGGTCCGCGGCATCCTCGGAGCCCGCAGAGATGTCGCGGCGCAGTTCATCGGCGGTCATCTCTATGGAGTGACCGTCACCCATGCGGGTGTGGTACGTGGTCACGTGGTCATCACCTCCTCCTTGTGCACTGTCATCTCAGGCGTCCATGAGCTCGAGGGCCTTCTGCACGGCCT
>JAJZQZ010000042.1 GCA_021802965.1 Actinomycetes bacterium | reverse complement strand
TCTGGGTGGAGAAGGGGCGACGCTACCAGCTGCAGGTCAAAGCGGAGGGATAAGGTGGACGTCTGCAATGCGCGTGTCCACAAGGGGCGTCGTCGGACGTGGCTCGGTGCCGGGCTGCGTCCTTTTGTTTTATTGAGCCGAGGATCCCTGGTCTCGGCGGTGGTACCCAAGGCAACCGAGGCGTGAGGGAGGACCGATGACTCTGGTAGACCCAGCGAAGATACGGAACGTTGCGGTGGTGGGTCACCGCGGCTCCGGCAAGACGTCGTTGATCGAGGCCTTGTTGCACACGACGGGCGCCAAGAACCGCCTGGGCAGCGTGGCCGACGGCACCACGACGATGGACCACGACGAAGACGCCATCAAGCGGCAGATGACCATCTCAGCGGGTCTCGCCCACGTCGACTGGGACAAGGAGCGCATCAACCTCATCGACACCCCTGGGGAGGCCTCCTTCATCAGTGAGGCCATGGGCAGCCTCGGTGTGGTCGAAGGTCTCATCATGCTGGTCAACAGCGTCAACAAGGTCGAGGTGCAAACCGAGCGTCTGTGGAAGCGCGCCGCCGACCTCGGTGTGGCTCGATTGCTCGTGGCCAACATGATGGACCGGGAGCGCGCCGACTTCGGCGAGGTGGTCTCCGCCCTGACCGAACGCCTAGGCGGCGGGGTAGTACCCGTGGCCCTCCCCATCGGGACCGAGCACGCGTTCAGTGGAGTGATCGATCTCCTGTCGATGAAGGCCTACACCTACAACGACACGTCGGGTAAGGGCACCGAGGGCGACATCCCCGCCGACCTCCAGGCCG
This sequence comes from Actinomycetes bacterium, assembly GCA_021802965.1. Taxonomy (GTDB): domain Bacteria; phylum Actinomycetota; class Thermoleophilia; order RBG-16-64-13; family RBG-16-64-13; genus JAJZQZ01. The sequence continues at coordinate 18,189 of JAJZQZ010000042.1, read as the reverse complement.
ACGCCGAGGCCGCCCGGGACGCGCTTGTCGAGCGGGTCTCAGAGAGCGACGACGCCCTCATCGAGAAGTACCTCGAAGGCGAGGACATCGGCCTCGACGAGCTCTGCTCCGCCCTGCGGGCCGGAGTCGCGGCGGGCGCTCTGTTCCCGGTCTTGCCACTGGCCGCCACCAAGAACGTCGGCACCGACCGGCTGCTTCAGATGCTGGTGTCGGCGATGCCCTCGCCGGTGACGGTCGGCCCCCGCCAGGTGCCCTTGGCCGACGGCTCCGGCGAGACGGAAGTGGCTCCCGATCCCGGCAAGCCGGTCGCCATCGCCATCTTCAAGACGATCTACGACCAGTTCTCCGGGCGCATCAACCTGGCCCGCATCTACTCGGGTCACATCGCCGGCGACAGCGTCCTCCTCAATCCGCGGACGGGTGAGAAGGAACGCACCGGCAACATCCTCGCCATGCAGGGCAAGGACACCAAGTCGCTCGAAGAGGCCGGGGCCGGCGACATCGTGGCGCTCGCGAAACTCAAGGACATCGCCACCGGCGACACGCTCACCGACGCCGGCCACCCTGTGCGTTTTCGGGCGTACGAGTTCCCGCCCGCCGCCATCTCCTTCGCCATCACCGCCAAGGCCAAGGGCGACGAGGAGAAGGTGTCGAACGCTCTCAGGCGCCTCTCCGAGGAAGACCCGGCCATGCAGCTGCGGCTCGAGGCCCAGACTCACGAGATGATCATCTCGGGCAGCAGCCAGGTGCACGTCGAGGTCATCCTTGACAAGATGAGGCGTCGTTTCGGGGTCGAGGTAGAGCTCCACCCGCCGCGCGTGCCCTATCGGGAGACCATCCGCAAGAAGGCCAGCGCCCAGGGCCGCCACAAGAAGCAGACAGGCGGGCGCGGGCAGTTCGGCGACTGCTGGATCGAGATCGAGCCGCAAGCTCGCGGCGAAGGATTCGTGTTCGAGGATGCGATCGTGGGTGGCTCCATCCCTCGCGGGTTCATCCCTGCCGTGGAGAAGGGCGTCATCGAGACCATGGAGCGCGGGGTCATCGCCGGTTACCCGGTCGTGGACGTGAAGGTCAAGCTATACGACGGCTCCTACCATACGGTGGACTCGTCGGAGATGGCGTTCAAGATCGCCGGTAGCCTGGCGTTCGCGAAGGCCGTGGAGCAGGCCAACCCCGTGCTCCTGGAACCTGTGATGAACGTGGAGGTCATCGCCCCCGAAGCGAACATGGGCGACATCATGGGGGATCTCTCCTCCCGGCGGGGACGGCCCCAGGGTAGCGAGAGCATGGGTGAGATGCATGCCATCAGGGCGCAGGTCCCGCTCGCCGAGATGCTGAGCTATGCCCCCCAACTCCGCTCCATGACCGGCGGCCGCGGCTCGTACACCATGGAGATGGACCATTACGAGGAAGTGCCGGCCCACCTGGCCGAGAAGATCATCGAGGAAGCCAAGGCCCGCAAGAAAGAGGAGTAGCACGATCCGCTCACGTACATCCCTGCTCCTCGTCCTTGCGGCGGCTGTCATCTGGCGGGCCCTGGTTGTCACCGGGGCCCGTCGCGCTGATACGCGTCTTCTCGAAGAGGTGGAGCCCGAGGACGCAGGAGACCGATCTGAAGCGATGTGCGCCGAGACCACGTACGATCACTTCTGCATGGGGCGCAGCCTCCTCGATTCGGGCAACCCGGCCCAAGCCGCGGTACGCCTCGAGAGGGCGCGCGCCGCGGCGCCCAACAAAGCCAGCGTCCGTGAGGCGCTCGGACGGGCGTACTTCGCGCTCGGGCGGTGGGAGGAGGCCGAGGTCGAGTTCCGTGCTGTCGTCGCCATCGCCCCGACCGACGATTACGCGCACTATTGCCTGTCGCGCATCCTGCGCCGACGGGGGCTGCTGAGCGAAGCCCAGGCGCACCAACGCTTGGCTCGGGCTCTCGGAAGCCCACTGATCCCCGAACTCTGACCCCGCTTTCTCTCCCCCTCCTGGGGAAGGAAGTCTGCAAGGATTGTTGTATTATGTAGGATATGCAATCCTCATCCGCACACGGGGACCGGGGGGGAGAGCCCAGGTCGCGCAGGGTCACCGAGCTCTTGCGCGAGGGTTTCGACTCTTTCTCGAAGTCGCAGAAGGCGATCGCCCGGTACATCATCGATCATCTCGAAGAGACGGGCTATCTGAGCGCCGAAGACTTGGCGCGGCAGGCCAACACGTCCAGCTCGACGGTGGTACGTTTCGCCCAATCCTTGGGTTTCAGCGGGTATCCCGATCTGCAGAGGACCGCGCGGGACGAGTACCGTCTCGGCGCCCCGACCCGGCCGGTGGTGCACGATGACCAGCTCATCTTCGGGGTGGAAGAGGACTTCCTCACTCGAGCCCTGCGCACGGACATGCTGAGCCTGGAAGAGACCCTGGCGAAGAACAGCCTCAGTCGCTTCAACGAGGCGGTCGATGCCCTTTTCGCCGCCAAGCAGATCCTGGCTGTCGGCATGCACGAGGCTGCGGCCATCGCTCGGCACGCCGCCTACGTCTTCGAGTTGCTGGGCATACCATCCAACGCGGTCACCGACGGCTCCGAGGACAATGTGGCGCGCTTGATACGGATCGGGGCGGGTGACGTGCTCATAGCGGTGGGTTTCCGGCGAGCCCACCGCCTCACCATCTCGTTTCTCGAGAAGGCGACGGCCGCGGGCGCGACGACCGTCGTCGTCACGGACAACTCGCTGTCGGAGCTCGCGGGAAGAGGGACGTTGACCTTGTACGCCGACATCGACTCGACCTTCTTCGCGCACTCGCTCGTCGGGCCGCTCAGTCTGGTGAGCGCCTTGGTGGCCGCCACCTATGCACGCGACCGGGACCTGTTCGACTCGCGCATCAAGGCTGTGAGAGACCAGGCGGGTGAGTCGGCCTGGCTGAGATAGGGCGCGCAAGCCACGGCTCTGGACGCTTCGAGGCTGCACGCGGGTGTTCGTTGAAGCGCCCCTGAGGGTCGGCTAAACTGGACCGAAAGTGTGATCGGAGACTGCCCGCGGGGTAGCAAGGCGGAGGTAGAAGAGCGATGTCTGGGCATTCCAAGTGGGCGGGGATCAAGCACAAGAAGGCGTTGGTCGACGCCAAGCGAGGCAAGGAGTACGGCAAGCTGTCCCGGGCCATCACGGTGGCGGCCAAGGAAGGCGGCAGCGGCGATCCCAAGCACAACGCCACCCTCGCGGCCGCCGTGCAGAAGGCCAAGGACGCCAACATGCCCAACGACAACATCGACCGCGCCATCAAGAAGGGCATCGGCGCCGGCGCCGACGGCGACTCCTACATGCACCTGACCTACGAGGGGTACGGGCCCAACGGAGTCGCCGTGTACGTGATCGTGCTGACCGATAACAAGAACCGCACCGCGGCCGATGTCCGCCACATCTTCGACCGCTCCGGTGGCAAGCTGGGCACCGACGGCTCCGTGAGCTGGATCTTCGAGCGCAAAGGCTTGATCTTCGTGGACACCTCCCGGTACGCCGAAGAAGAGATAATGCTGGCCGCGATCGAGGCGGGGGCCGAGGACGTGTCCACCGAGGGCGACGTGTATGAAGTCCGGACCGAGCCGGTGGATTTCATGGCCGTGCGCGAGGCGTTGACCGAGGCGGGCATCGAGATCACCTCGGCCGAGCTGACCATGATCCCCAAGAACACGATCGCACTGGACGAAGCCGACGCGAAAAAGACGTTGCGCCTTCTCGACGCCCTCGAAGACAACGACGACGTCCAAGAGGTCTTCGCCAACTTCGACATCCCCGACGAGATCATGCAAAGCCTGGCCGGGTAGTCGCGGAGCGGGGGCGGGCAGGATCTTTGGACGACACGCGGCGGGCGCCGATCGAGGGGCGGGTCATCCTCGGTCTCGACCCCGGGACCGCGTCCACTGGTTACGGGGTGATCGAGCAGCGAGGCAACCGGCTATCGGCTCTGACGTACGGCGTCATCGGCACGCCGGCCGGGATGGAACTACACCACCGCTTGGAGATGATCTACCATGAGGTCGAGGTCGTCCTCCAACGATACGTCCCTCAGGCTACGGCCGTCGAGAGCCTCTTCTTCAACGTGAACGTCCGTACCGCGCTCGCGGTCGGGCAGGCTCGGGGAGTCGCCATCCTGGCCTGTTCACTCGCCGGCTGCGCCCTGTACGAGTACACGCCGCAGCAGGTGAAGCAGTCGGTCGTGGGGTACGGCAAGGCGGAGAAAGCCCAGGTGCAGGAGATGGTGCGAATCATCCTCGGTCTGCCTGAGATCCCTAAGCCGGACCACGCCGCCGACGCTCTCGGTGTGGCCATCTGTCACGCGCACGGCGAGGCCATGCGGGGTGGCATCACGCGTGCGATCGCCGCCGCCGAAGGGCGCAGGTCGGGGAGAGGATCGTCGCGATGATCGACCGGCTGATAGGAACGGTGGCCGGCTGGGTGCCTGACGGTGTCGTCATAGACGTCGGCGGTGTGGGCTTCCGGCTCGAGGCCTCCGGCACCACGCTCCGGGATATGCCCGCTGAGGGAGAGCGGGTGCAGGTCTTCACCCACCTGCATGTGCGGGAAGACGCGTTGCAGCTCTACGGGTTCTCGACCGAGGAGGAGCGCGAGCTGTTCCTGATGTTCATCGGTGTCAGCAAGATCGGGCCCAAGCTGGCCCTCGCCGCTCTGTCGGCCCGGCGGCCCGCGGACGTCCGCCGGGCGCTGGCCCTCGGGGACGTGGCCGTCTTCCAGGCTGTGCCCGGCATCGGCAAGAAGACGGCCGAACGGCTGATCCTCGAGCTGCGCGAGAAGGTGGGCGACGCCGCCCTGGTCTCTCACCATGGTGCTTCGCCCGGCGACCTCGCCGGCGACAGCTCCATCGCTCTGGCTCGGGCCGCCCTGGTGGAGCTGGGCCTCACTCCGAGCGAGGCCGAAGCGCGATTGCGCGAGGCCGACCCCCAGGAGGACGTCGACGTATTGGTGCGTCGGGCGCTCCGGGCGAGATAGCGGGATGCGACCGTGACCGACGAACGCTTGGCAGCCCCTGAGGAGTTCCTCGACGACCAGGAGATCGAAGGTTCGCTCCGACCTCGGTCCCTCGACGCCTTCACGGGGCAGTCCCTGCTGCGCGAGCAGCTCTCCATCTTCATACAGGCGGCCCGCAGGCGGCGGGAACCCCTTGACCACGTCCTCCTTGCGGGCCCTCCCGGGCTGGGCAAGACGACCCTGGCCAACATCATCGCGGCCGAGATGGGCGTGCACATCGTGACCACGTCGGGTCCGGCGCTCGAGCGCAAAGCCGACATGGCCGCCATCCTGACCAACCTCGAAGACGGCGACGTCCTGTTCATCGACGAGATCCATCGCCTGAACCGGGCCATCGAGGAGATCCTCTACCCGGCGATGGAGGATTTCGAGATCGACATCGTCATCGGCCAGGGACCCAGCGCGCGGACCATCCGTCTCGACCTGCCGCGGTTCACGCTCATCGGCGCGACCACGCGCTCCGGCCTGATCACGACCCCGCTCCGCGACCGGTTCGGGTTCTCGCACCGGCTCGACTACTACACCGTGGAGGAACTGGCCGGCATCATCAGCCGCTCGGCCGGCATCCTCGACGTGGCCACAGAGCCTGAGGCCTCGTACGAGCTGGCGCTGCGCTCCCGGGGTACGCCCCGCATCGCAAACCGGCTGCTGAAGCGCGTGCGCGACTTCGCCCAGGTCCGCCACCAGGGCCGGATCACCTTGGACGTGGCACGCGAAGCGCTGCATCTCTTCCAGGTCGACGACGAGGGCCTGGACCGGGTAGACCGCGAGATCCTCAGCCTGATCCTGGAGAAATTCGACGGCGGCCCCGTGGGACTCTCCACCCTGGCGGTGGCCATCGGGGAGGAGCCGGACACGATCGAGGACGTCTACGAGCCGTACTTGCTCCAGCGAGGCTTCCTGAAGCGGACTCCGCGCGGCCGCGTCCTGACCCGCCTCGGCTACGAGCACTGCGGCGCGGTGCCTCCTCCGGGTCCCGCCACGCTCTTCACGTGAGGCTGTTCGGCCCGGGGCGACCCGGTGGACCGTCGTGAACACCCTTCTCCACATCTGCTGCGGGCCGTGCGCAACGGCCACGGTGACCCACTGGACCGCCAGGGGGACGCAGGTGGTCGGTTTCTTTCACAATCCCAACGTGCACCCGCTGCTGGAATTCAGAAGACGGCTCACCGGCGCCCGCGATCTGGCCGCTCTTCTGGGTCTCGACCTCGTCGAGGACCTGGCATACGATCCTGCAGCCTGGTTCGCCGACGCGGGCTCCTGGGGCGACGAGCGCTGCCGACGCTGCATAGGCGGCCGGCTGGAGCGCACCGCCCGTGAAGCGGCGTCGCTGGGGCTCGATTCGTTCACCACCTCCCTGGCCATCAGTCCATGGCAGGACCATGACGCCATCAGGGAAGGAGGACTCGCCGCGGCCGAGAGGCACGACGTGGAGTTCCTCTATGCCGATCTGCGTCCCCTGTACCGCGACTCCCGCCGCCTCGCGCGCGAAGCCGGTCTCTATTGCCAGCGCTACTGCGGCTGCGTGCTCTCCGAGTGGGAGCGCTATCGGGACTCCGGTCCGCGCACGAGCCCGTAGCCTGTGCGCCTTGAAGAGCTGGACATCGAGATACCGGCGGAGCTCATCGCTCAAGCCCCGGCGGACCCGCGGGATTCTTGTCGGTTGATGGTCGTCGACCCGGCGGGCGGCTCCATCCAGCATGCGCGGTTCTCCAGCCTCCCCGACCTGCTGGACGAAGGCGATGTGCTGGTGATCAACGATTCCCGTGTCCTTCCGGCGCGGCTCCATGTGCACAAGACGAGCGGGGGGCGGGTGGAGCTGCTCTTCTTGAAGGAGTCGCGCGCTGCCGGCGAGAGCGACACGTGGGAGGCCTTGGCGCGCCCTTCGGGTCGCCTGCGTGCCGGTCAGACCCTGCTCACCGGCGAGGGACACGAGCTCCAGCTCGTCGAACGTTTGGGGGAGGGGAGGTGGCACGTACGCTCCGCGGGCAGCGTCGACATGAGGGGACTGCTCGAAGCAGAGGGGGATCTGCCGCTGCCTCCGTATATCCACGTCCCACTGGCCCGACAGGAGGACTACCAGACCGTGTACGCGCGGGTGGACGGCTCGGCCGCGGCGCCCACGGCCGGCCTGCATTTCACTCCGGACGTGTTGTCCAGGCTGACGGAACGTGGGGTCGAGGTGGCCGCCGTGACGTTGCACGTGGGGCTGGACACGTTCCGTCCGGTGACAGAGGGGCTCGTCGAGCAGCACGCGATCCATACCGAGGCCTACGATGTGGAGCCCCAGACCGCGCATCTGTTGGACGAGGCGCGGGCGCAGGGCCGACGGGTCGTGGCCGTCGGCACCACCGCGGTCCGAGTGCTCGAGACCCTGTACCGCGATGCCGGGCCGGGCGCCGCCCACACGGCGCCCCTACACGGCGCCACCGACATCTTCATCATGCCCGGCCACCGGTATCGGGCGGTCGACGCGCTCTTGACCAACTTCCACCTGCCGCGCACATCGCTCCTGGCCCTGGTCATGGCTTTCGCCGGGGTCGAGCCGACGCGCAGGGCGTATGCCGAAGCGGTGACCTGCCGCTACCGCTTCTTCAGCTTCGGAGACGCCATGCTGGTCACCGGACCACAGCGGCCGTCCGGTGGGATCGAAGCCGGTTCGCGGGAAGAACGACCGGTATGAGGCCTTCGCCCAGCCGGGTCGCACCCGGTCTGCCAGACTTCCCGTTCACCGTCGAAGCCCTGGACGGCGAGGCCCGTGCGGGACTCCTGGAGACGCCCCGCGGGGCCGTCTCCACCCCCTGTTTCATGCCGGTCGGCACCAAGGGGACCGTCAAAGGCATGGCTCCCGACCGCTTGAAGGCACTGGGGGCGCAGGTGGTCCTGGCAAACACGTATCACCTCGCGATGCGGCCCGGCAGCGAGACCGTGCAGGCGCTCGGCGGCCTGCACCGCTTCATGGGCTGGGATCGCCCCATCCTCACCGACAGCGGAGGCTTTCAGGTCTTCAGCCTCCAGGACACGGCCCAGGTCCGTGACGACGGCGTCGCCTTCAGGTCGGTGTACGACGGCTCCCCCCAGCTCTTCACCCCGGAGCGTTCCATGGCCGAACAACGGGCTTTGGGAGCAGACATCATCATGTGCTTCGACGAGTGCCCCCCGGGGGGAGCGCCACGCGATGCGGTGGCCCGTGCGGTGGAGAGGACCCGACGCTGGGCCGCCGCCTGTGCCCAGCAGCACGCGCGGTCGGGGGGGGAGGGCACGGATGGGCCCCAGATGCTCCTGGGGATAGTCCAGGGAGGTGTACACGCCGACCTACGGCGCGAGAGCGTCGAGGGGCTTCTTGCGCTGGGCTTTCCCGGGTACGCCATCGGCGGCCTCTCGGTGGGCGAAGACCGCGAGGAGACCTTCGCCGTGACCGCGGCCACCGCGGCACTGCTTCCGGCGGACCGGGTGCGGTACTTCATGGGCATCGGTGATCCGCGGGGGCTGCTCCGGGCGATCGAGCGCGGTGTGGACCTCTTCGACTGCGTGCTGCCCACCCGTACCGCGCGTATGGGGACCGCCTTCACGAGCCAGGGCCGGCTCAACCTCCGCAACGCTCGCCACGCCCGCTCGCGGGAGCCGCTCGACGAGGACTGCGACTGCCCCGCGTGTCGGCAGTTCACCCGCGGGGCGATCCGCCATTTCGTCCAGCAGGGCGAGATCCTGGGGCTTCAGCTCTTGACCGAGCACAACCTGCGTTTCCTCTTCAGGATGGTGCGGGGTGCGCGCGAAGCCATCCTCGCCGGACGGTTCGCGAAGTTCGAGAGCGGCTGGGACGGGGCGTGGTAATATACGCCGTTGGGCCATGGAACACGCACCGCCGGGCCGGCTGGGCCCGGACAAGGAGGGTGGGTTGAGCAGCAATCTTTCGCTCATCGTGCTGTACGCGGTGGGATTCATCGCCATCTTCTACTTCATGGCGATACGGCCTCAACAGAAGTCACGCCGGGCTCACGAGGCGCTTGTCTCGTCCATCAAGCGCGGCGACAAGGTGATAACCGCAGGCGGCATCTACGGCACGGTCAAGCGCACCGACGAAGGGTCCGTGATGCTCGAGATCGCCAAGGGCGTCGAGATCAAGATCGCTCGGCGCGCCGTGGCCGAAGTCCTCAGCGGCGGACCGGTTGAGAAGCCCGGCAAAGCTGAAAAGGAGACGGCCGAGATCGAAGCGCCTGTCGAACCCCCGGCCGAGGTCACCGACAAGGGCGACAAAGAGCCGGAAGCCTAACCCGATCTCCGGCATGCTTGCCGGACGATCAGTCAATCGCCAGCCCCAGGAAGGAACGACCTTTGTCGACGATGCAGAGGAACCTGATCGTGTTGGGCGTCGTGGTCATACTGTTGGCCGCCGCCGTCTACTTCATATATCCGCCCGGCTCCAGCACCAAGCTCGGCCTCGACCTGCAGGGCGGTCTGGCGGTCATCCTTCAGGCGAAGGACACAGCTCAGGCGCCACGCACCGACGAGGGCATGACGCAGGCGATGAACATCATCAACCAGCGCATCAACGGCATCGGGGTCACCGAACCCGAGGTGCAGCGCCAGGGGCAGTGGAAGATCAGCGTCCAGCTGCCCGGGATCGCTGATCCGCAGGAAGCGCTGGACCTCATCGGCAAGACGGCCGTCCTCGAGTTCTACGACACGAACCAGTTCGGAACGCCCTATGCGGGCGAGGCCGAGGCACTCAAGGCGGCTAAGGTCGACTCGAAGGACAAGCTCCCCAAGGGCACGCGGCTGATCTACTGGCCGGCCAAGGAAGGCTCCGGGGCCACGGACCGCTGGTTCCTCGTGACCACCGAACCGAAGCTGACCGGTTCGGCGCTCTCGGGTGCCGACGTGGGCTTCGACACCAACAACCAGCCCAAGGTCGACATGCAGTTCAAGGGCGACGGAGGGGCGAAGTTCGCCGAACTGACGGGCCAGATGGCCCAGACAGCCCAGCTCATGGGCCAGGACCAGCTCCTCGCGATCGTCCTGGACGGTACCGTACAGTCGGCGCCTCGGGTCCAAGACCGCATCGAAGGCGGCCGGGCCGAGATCACGGGCAAGTTCTCCATGGAGCAGGCGAAAGCACTGGCCCTCGTGCTGAAGACGGGTGCACTCCCCTTGAACCTCGAGGTCATCCAGCAACGCACCATCGGCGCGACTCTCGGTAAGGCTTCGTTGAACCAGGCCCTGATCGCCGGCCTCATCGGCTTCATCCTCATATTGGTCTTCATGGCGGCCTACTACCGGCTTCTGGGCCTGGTGGCGGATGTATCGCTGCTCGTTTTCGGAGTGCTGTTCTGGGGTCTTCTCAACGCCATCGGGGTGACGCTCACCTTGCCGGGGATCGCCGGCGCGGTCCTCACCTTGGGCATCGCCGCCGACGCCAATATCATCATCTTCGCCCGGGTGCGGGAAGAGGTCCGCGCAGGCAAGTCGATGCGGGCCGGCATCGACACGGGCTTCCGGCGCGCCCTGCATACCATCGTCGACGCTAATGCGACCACCCTGATCACCGCCGGCGCCCTCTTCTGGGCCGCGACCGGCGCCGTCCGCGGCTTCGCCGTCACCCTTGCGGTCGGCGTGGTCCTCTCCATGTTCACCGCAGTGGTCGTCACGAGGGCGCTGCTCAACCTCATGGCTGATCGCGGCTGGCTACGCGGCGTGAGCACGCCGGCCCCCGCGCCGGTAGTGAAGGAAAGGAGGGGGACGGCATGAAGGTCTATCCCTTGATGCGCTACAAGAAGTGGTACTTCCTGTTCCTGGGATTGGTGACGCTCTTCGCGTTCCTCGCGTTCTTCGTTCTCGGTCTCAATTACGGCATCGAGTTCCAGGGCGGAGTCCGCATCGAAGCCAAGATGGCGAATCCCCCCTCCACCAACGAGGTCCGCTCGCTGGTAGAAGGGGTCGGCGTAAAAGGCCCGGTGGTGCAGCCGGCGGGTGGCGGCGTCTTCGTGATCACGGCCGACAACGTCAGCCAGCTGCAATACGACCAGATGCTGGCGCAGATGACCACCAAGTACGGCGCGAACAAGGCCGACGCGAGCATGGAACAGATCGGCCCCAGCTTCGGCGCGGAGATGAAAGACCGCGCTCTCATAGCCATAGCCGTCTCGATGCTCGGCATCCTCGCCTTCTTGTCCTGGCGGTTCGACTACAAGTTCGCGGTGCCGGCGATCGTGGCCCTCTTCCATGACGTCGGCCTGACATTGGGCATCTACGCGGTCACCGGCAGGATGGTGACCACGGCTACCGTCGCGGCCATGCTGACCATCTTGGGTTACTCGCTCAACGACACCATCATCGTGTTCGACCGGATCAGGGAGAACACGGGGTACATGAAGCGAGAGACCTATGGTTCGATGGTGGATCTGTCCATCAGGCAGACGGTGGCTCGGTCGATCAACACCTCGATCGCGACCCTGCTTCCCGTGACCACCATCCTCCTGTTCGGCGGCACGACCCTCAAGGACTTCGCCTTCGCGCTGTTCATCGGGATCATCTCAGGCACCTACTCCTCCATCTTCGTGGCGTCCCCGCTCCTGGTCCTCTGGAAGGAGCGCGAGCCTCGGTATCGCAAGCGGATGGCCGCCGAGAGTATCTAGACACGACGGCCGACCGTCACCGCCGCGCGCTCCGCCCCGGGGCGCGCGATCCCTCACCCGGGGTTTCGATTCACGGTAGCCGGGGGTAGCAGACGCAGACTGCGTGACCCTATGGAAGGAGGGCCGGAATGACGGACGAGACACCATACGGCGATGCTCGAGGCGCCGTCCGCGGTACTCCCGCGGCCATCCGCGACATCATAGAGCGCACGCTCCTGGTGGGCTTGGGAGCGGCGGCGCTCACGATGGAACGGGTACAGGCTGTCGCCGACGAGTTCGTCAGACGGGGCCAGCTCTCCAAGGAGGAAGGCAGACAACTGGTCGACGACATGGCCTCCCGCAGCAGGGGAGAGGCCAGGTCTGTGCTCAGGACCGCCGACTCCGGACTACAGAGCGCCTACCGCGAGCTGGGCATCTCCACCCGCAGAGAAGCCGAAGACCTCGATTTCCGCATCCGACAGCTCGAGCACAGGGTCCACCTGCTAGAGCGGAAGGTCGACACCGAAGTCGATTACGACTCCGGCGTCTGACCATGCTGCGACAGGGGCGATGAGCGCGCCGTCCATAGCGCGGTGACCGTGTGGTCACTCTGCTGCGCCCGCATATAGTCTCCCGCTCCCGCAATCTAGGCCGCATCCGCCAGATCGCCGGGGTGGCCATCGGTCACGGCTTCGGCTATCTGATCGAGCGGTACAACCTCTGGCATGTCCTCCGGCTGCGCAGGATGCGCGTGGAGCCTCCGCCGCCGAACCTGGGTCGCCATCTGCGCGAGATGCTGGTCGAACTGGGCCCGACCTTCGTCAAGTTCGGCCAGCTGTTGAGCACCCGACCTGACCTGCTCCCGCCTGACATAATCTCTGAGCTCGTGCAGCTGCAGGACCAGGTGCCGGTCTTTCCCTTCAGCGAGGCCCGAGCAGTGGTCGAGCAGGAGCTGGGGCTCTCTTTGGAGAGGCTGTTCGAGTCCTTCGACCCCGTGCCCATGGCCGCCGCCTCCATCGGGCAGGTACATCGAGCGGTGCTCCCGGGAGGCCGCCCGGTCATCGTCAAAGTGCAGCGTCCGGAAGCCGCCGGACAGGTGGCCCGGGACATCGACCTGCTCCAGCAGATCGCCGTGCTTCTCAAGGACCACGTCGGCTCGCGCCTCTTCGTCGACCCGGTGAGCGTGGTCAACGAGTTCGCGCAGGGCATCTCCCGCGAGCTCGACTACGGCATCGAGGCCCGGAACGCGGAGCGCTTCGCCCGCGACTTCGCCGGCAGCGAGACCGTAGCCATCCCGCGGGTCTATCGCCAGTACTGCAGCCGGCGCGTCTTGACCCTCGAGTACATGCCCGGCTTGACGTTGAACAGCTTGGACTTCGACTCCCTGACCATGGAACAGCGTCGCACGCTGGCCGCCACCATCGCCGGCGCCTGGTTCGAGCAGATCCTGGAGAAGGGATTCTTCCACGGCGACCCGCATCCGGCGAACATCCTGTTCATCACTCCGGAACGCATCGCCCTCTTCGATTTCGGCACGGCGGGCGCTTTGAGTGACGAGGACCTGGAGGAAGGGGCGCGCCTTTTCCTCGACGTGATGGACCAGGACATCGACGGTGTCAAGCGCCGCCTTCGCAGGCTCGGGGTCACCTGGTCGCGCGACAAGGATGCCATGACCCATGCCGCACTCGAGGAGGCATTCAGCCGCTACTACGGGGTGACCTTCTCGGAGATCGATCCGGCCGACATCCTCCAGCAAGTGCTGGGGGTCATCTACTCCCTGCATCTGCAGCTCCCGACGAGGTTCCTGCTCCTCGACAAATCGCTGCTCACCGTCCAGGGGGTGGTCAGCCAGATCTACCCCGACTTCAACGTCTTCGAGAGCGCCAGGCCGTATGCGAGGCACCTTCTCTGGGAGCGCTTTCTCCCCAATAAGGTCGCCGGGAAGGCCTCGCGCACCATCTCGACGTACCAGCGTGTCATCCAGGACTATCCCTTCCAGCTCCACGATCTGTTGGAAGAGCTCCGAGATGGCCAGTTGGAGATCGGCATCAACCCGATCGGGCTCGATGACCTCATTCACAAGCTGGACATCCTCACCAACCGCCTGGTGGTCGCGGTGGTGGTGACGGCGGTTCTTTTGTCGAGCGCGCTCATGGCGGTCTTCGTCCAAGAAGGCCCCCGCTTCCTCGGAGTGTCGTTCTGGGGCGCGCCGGGCTTCCTTATCGCCAGCGGCTTCGGTGTGTGGCTTCTGTGGGCCATCTTTCGCTCGGGACGGCTGTAGGCGGGGCGCGGCGGTCCTGACCGCGCGGGGCGGCCCAGAAGCTCGCCCGTCGTCTCTCTGATCGTGACCGATGCGGCTGCCGCTGCCGTCCACAGCCCGGGATATACTCTCCGCAATGGACACTTTCACCTGGAAGACCGCCCCCTTTTCCTGGACTCTCGCCGAGCGCATCAGCCGGGAGCTCGACCTTCCGCTTCTGGCCGGCATAGTGCTCGCACGACGGGGCTTCGACTCGCCGCAGGCGGCGCGAGCCTTCCTCGACACCGACCCCTACGTCCCCGACCCCTTCTTGTTCGCCGACATGGAGCGGGCGGTCACCCTCTTGTCGGACGCTGTGGACTCAGGCCGGCGCGTGGTGGTGCACGGCGATTACGACGTCGACGGGATATCCGCCACGGCACTCATGGTGCGAGGGCTGCACGACTTTGGTCACGAAGCCGTACCCTACCTGCCGAGCCGCTTCGTCCAGGGCTACGGGCTGTCCCGGGGGGCGGTCGAGGAGATCGCCGCTCAGGGAGACGCGCTGCTCGTGACCGTCGATTGCGGCGTCAACTATCCGGAGGAGGTGGCGCTGGCCCGCTCTTTGGGCCTTGAGGTCATCGTGACCGACCATCACCTGCCCGGCGACGTCCTGCCGGAGGGCTCTGTGGTCCACTGGACGGTGGGAGACTATCCTTCGGGCGACCTCTGCGGCGTGGGCTTGGCGCTGAAAGTGCTGCACGGGCTGCATGTCTTCCGGTCGGATGCTCCGCGCGATCGCCTGCCTGCGGCGCTTATCGACCACTTGGACCTGGTCGCCTTGGGCGTCGTGGCCGACCTGGTGCCCCTCGTTGGCGAGAACCGCTACTACGTGCGCGAGGGCTTGTCCATCCTCGGGCGGACGTCGAAAGTCGGTCTGCGGGCTCTGCTGGATGTGGCCGGCGTGACGGCGCCGGTCGATGCATACGCGGTCGGTTTCCGCCTCGGCCCGCGCCTGAATGCCGCCGGACGTATGCGGGACCCCCAGGCGCCCCTGCGGCTGCTGTTGACCGACGATCCTCACGAAGCCGACAGTGTGGCCGCCGAGCTCGACGCCCTCAACCGGGAGCGGCAGGAGGTCGAGGGTCGCATCATGGCCGAAGCCGTCGAGCAAGTAGAGGCTCTTGATGGACTTCCCACGCTCCTCGTTCTCAGCGGCGAGGGCTGGCACGAGGGCGTCGTCGGCATCGTCGCCTCTCGACTGGTCGAGAAGTATCATCGGCCCACGGTGCTGCTCTCGTTGAAGAACGGGCAGGCCAAGGGATCCGGGCGCAGCATCCCCCCGTACGACCTGATGGAGGGCCTTCGTAGCTGCGAATCCATGCTCACCGTCTACGGGGGGCATCGGCAGGCGGCGGGTATGACGTTGCCTTCCACTGGCGTCCCCGCTTTCTCGACGTGTCTGCGGCGGCACGCCGACGCGGCTCTTGCCGAGCGTGATCTGGACCGCCTCTATGCCCCCGATGCCCTCGTCCGTGGCCAGGATCTGACCCTGCAGACGGTGGATGCTCTCGAACGGCTGGCGCCGTTCGGCATGGGCAATCCCCGCATCCACCTGCTGGCCCTCGACGCTCGGCTCGAGCGCGTCGAGAAGACGCGGTCAGGCGATCACCTGCGCTGCACGGTCGTGGTCGACGAGGTTCGCACCCGCGGGATCGGCTTTCGGTTCGCCGACAAGCTGCCCGCTCTGGCCGACGCGGGTTACAGCGTGCATGCGGGACTGCGCCTCGAGAAAAGCGAGTGGCAGGGCAGCGCGCGCTGCGAGCTGCATCTGCATAGTCTCTACGGACGGCCGGATCAAGGAGAATCGTCTCTCGGATGCAGCCCCGACTGTCCGTTCCGCGACGACCTCCAAGCTCCCGCGGCCTGCCCCGGCTGCGCCGACCCTTTTGCCGGCCAGCCCGATGGCGGACTCCCCGACACGCGTGATCTCCGCGACCAACCCGGCAGCCTATCTGCCCTGGCTCAGGTCATCGCCTCGGGTGAGGAAGCCGCGGTGATCGGCGCATCGGCGTCGCGCGCTCTGCGCGCCGTAGCTCGGCTGCCCCTGGAGCGATTGGGCGTGGCCGGGGTGCGCTGTGTGAGCAGGCTATGCTGGCGCACGCACATGCCGCCCTCCAGGGACCGTGACCTCACGGTACTCGATTGGACGGCCGCTATGTCTCGACCTGATCTGCGGGAGGGGCTCCGTCATCTTCTGGTTCTCGAGCCGCCCTTTCTCGCCTCGCACGGAGCGTTGCTCCGCTCCCTGGCCGCTCAGGGCGCCCGCATCCATCTACTGTACGGGTCGGAGGAGCGTGAGGCATCGGTGGACACCCTTCGCTTCGACCTCCATCCCCGCTTCTGGATGGTAGCCCTCTACCGTTCTTGGATGAGCGGCGTCACAGGACCGGCGGCCTGGGAGGACGCGGCTCGCCGGGGATGGGCGGAAGGAGAGGCCCTCCCCTCCGGAGACGACCTCCGCCGCGCGGAGGCCATGCTGGCCGAGGTCGGAGTGCCACCGACGGGTGCGCTAACGGCTACAATGAAGGCGGAGAACAGCGCCGCGTATCGAGCGGCCGAAGCGGCGTACCGGGAGGCAGTGGCGCGGTGCCGGAGGATGTGATCAAGGCCCCAGCCCCCGAGGTCGAGGCCCCAGCCCCCGAAGTCGAGGCGCCGGCCCCCGAGGTCGACGTCCCCCTCGACGCGGGTGGGATGCCGCACCAGCAGATGCTCGACGACCTGTTCCGGCAGATCGTCCGCTACAACCCCACCTTCGACCGTGACCTCGTCGGCCGCGCATTCTACGTCGCTCTGACGCAGCACAAAGACCAGCGACGGGCCAGCGGAGAGGACTACATACTTCATCCCGTCGGCACGGCCACGATCTGCGCCGACCTCCGCCTCGATTCCGCCACCATCGCGGCCGCCCTCCTGCACGATGTGGTCGAGGACACCGACGTGTCGGTGGAGCAGGTCCGGGCCGACTTCGGCGACGAGGTCGCTCTCCTGGTCGATGGGGTCACAAAGCTGACGCAGATGTCCTTCAAGAGCTCCGAGGAGGAGCAGGCCGAGAACTACCGCAAGATGATCGTGGCGATGGCCAAGGACATCCGGGTCATCCTGATCAAGCTGGCCGACCGACTCCACAACATGCGCACCTTGCGGTACCTGGGCAAGGAGAAGCAGATACAGAAGGCCAAAGAGACCCTGGAGATCTACGCCCCGCTGGCCCATCGGCTGGGGATCGAGTCGGTGCGCTGGGAACTCGAGGACGTCGCCTTTTCGACGCTGCATCCACGCAAGTACGCCGAGATCCAGCAGATGGTCGCCCAGCGCCGCGCCGACCGCGAGGAGTACATCGACGAGGCCCGCACCTACCTCAAGCGCGAGCTGGAAAAGGTCAAGATCGACGCCGAGATCTCGGGCCGGGCCAAGCACTTCTACTCCATCTACGACAAGATGACCCGCAAGGGCAAGGAGTTCAACGAGATCTACGATCTCACCGCTCTCCGCGTGCTGGTGGGAACGGTGCGCGACTGCTACGCGGCTGTCGGCATCATCCACTCGTTGTGGAAGCCGCTTCCTGGTCGCTTCAAGGACTACATCGCGATGCCCAAGTTCAACATGTATCAGTCGCTGCACACCACGGTCATCGGACCTCAGGGCAAGCCCCTCGAGATTCAGATCCGCACGCACGAGATGCACGAGACGGCCGAATACGGCATCGCCGCTCACTGGCTCTACAAGGACAAGCCCCAGGACCGACCTCGGGACGCGGCCAAGTCCGAGAGCGTCGATAAGCTCCAGTGGCTGCGCCAGATGATGGAGTGGCAGTCCGAGACCAAGGACGCCACCGAGTTCATGGAGTCCCTCCGGATCGACCTCTTCCAGGACGAGGTCTATGTCTTCACGCCGAAGGGCGAGGTGAAGAGTCTCCCCGCCGGTTCCACGCCGGTGGACTTCGCGTATGCCATCCACACCGACGTGGGACACCGCTGTGTCGGGGCGAAGGCCAACGGGCGCATCGTCCCCCTGACGTACCACCTCCAATCGGGCGACATAGTCGAGGTGCTGACGTCCCGCACCGCCCAGGGTCCGTCGCGCGACTGGCTCAACTTCGTGCAGAGCTCGGGCGCGCGCAACAAGATCCGCCAGTGGTTCAAGCGCGAGAGACGCGAGGACTCCGAGCACCTGGGCAAGGAAGCCCTGCTCGAGATCTTCCGCAAGCACGGCCTGCCGGCCCAGAAGCTGATGGGCTCGGATACCC
>JAJZQZ010000041.1 GCA_021802965.1 Actinomycetes bacterium | reverse complement strand
GCCGCGATGTCGGCCCTCGCGGCCGTCGAGGGCGCCCAAATCGGCCGGCTCGCCCTGGTGGCGTTCCCGATCCACTGGGAGGAGATGGGCCCGCGGTTCTTCGCTCGTCTGGGTGAGGTGGACGTCCCGGTGCTCGCTCTCTGCGGAGAGCTCGACGAGATAGCGCCTCCGGCCGAAGTCGAGGCATTCCTGCGGAGTGTCGGTGTCGAGCCTCACATGGTCGTGATCCCCCGGGCCGACCACTTCTTCGTCGGCCTGACCGACCAGGCGGCCGGCCAAGTCGCACGATTCGCGACGGGCGCTGACGGGCCGGCGGCCCTCCGCGATCCCGGTGAGGTACCCCATGCCGTTTGACCGCGATCTCGGCCTGTACTTTACCGACGAAGGTGAGGGACAGCCGGTGATCTTGGTCCACGGCTTCGCTCTGTCCCACGAACTCTGGAGCGAGCAGAGGTCGCTCGCCGAGGAGTTCCGCCTCATCACCTACGACGTGCGGGGGTGCGGGGCCTCGTCGGCCCCCACAGACGGATACTCCGTGCCCGATCTGGCCTCGGAGCTGGTGGGTCTGATGGATCGCCTCGAGCTGCGGCGGGCCCATCTTGTCGGCCACTCCCGGGGGGGCAGCACCATCCTGGAGCTGGCGTTGCGAGCTCCTGAACGGGTGTCGTCGCTGGTGTTCATATCGAGCACTCTGGGGGGCTTCCCCTATTCCGACGAGTTCCTGGACTGCGTGCGCGCGAGCAGCGCGACCGCGAAGCAGGCCGGGTCGGAAGACGCGATCGAGTGCTGGCTGCGATCGGCCATGTTCGCGCACACCCGCGCCCGCTTCCCCCTCGTCTTCGCACGCGTCGCCGAGATGGTCCGCGGGTACTCAGGGGCCGACTGGCTGGACACGACCCGTTATCCCGGTCCTCCCGTCCCTCACATGGAGCGTCTGGCCGAGGTGCAGTCCCCCGCTTTCGTCCTGTCGGGCCAGGACGACCTGCACGATTTCGTGGAGATAGCGAACATGCTCACCTGGTGGATCCAGGGCGCGCGGCACAAGTCGATGCTCGGCGTGGGTCATTTTCCGATGCTGGAGAATCCCGACGAGACCAACCTGTATGTGCGGGGCTTCCTGCGAACAGTGGCTGCGGAGAAGGAGATATGACGGATTTCGAGGAGTTCGACCTGAACGAGCCCGTGCTCGAGGCCATCCAGAAGATGGGTTTCGTCGAAGCGAGCCCCATCCAGAAGAAGGCCATCCCCCTCATCTTCGAGGGCAGGGACCTGCTGGGACAGGCCCAGACCGGGACCGGCAAGACGGCCGCGTTCGGCATCCCCATAGCGCAGATCCTCGCCGCCGATTCACCCGTGGTGCAGGCTCTGGTCCTGTGCCCGACCCGGGAGCTGGCGGTCCAGGTGGCCGAGGAAGTGCACGAGCTGTGCCTGTTCAGCGCGCAGAAGGTGCTGCCCGTCTACGGGGGCCAGCGCATCGACCGGCAGATAACCGCCTTGAAGAAAGGAGTCCAGGTGGTGGTCGGGACTCCGGGCCGCATACTCGATCATCTCGGACGGGGGACACTGGACCTGTCGGGCGTGAAGATGCTGGTCCTGGACGAGGCCGACATGATGCTCGACATGGGGTTCCTCCCTGATATCAGGCGCATCATCCGCCGGACCCCGACTGAACGCCAGACTCTGCTCTTCTCGGCGACCATCCCGGATGACATCCGCCGCATCTCGCAGGAGTACATGCGCGACCCCGAATGGATCTCCGTGGTTCCCGAGACGTTGACCCTGGAGGAGACCGAGCAGATCTTCTACGAAGTGCCCGAAGAGGAGAAGATCGACGCGCTGATGCGCCTATTGGACTACGAGGAGGAGGGCGGCACCGCCATCATCTTCTGCCGCACGCGGCGCAACGTCGATAAGCTCACGCGCAAGCTCCAGTCGCGTGGATACGACGTGCAGGGGCTTCACGGCGACCTGACCCAGCAGCAGCGGGATCACATCATGCAGGGTTTCCGGGACGAGAAGTTCCCGTACCTGGTGGCCACCGACGTCGCTTCGCGCGGCCTGGACATCAGCCATGTGGCCCGGGTCATAAACTTCCATATCCCGCAGGACCCGGAGGCGTACGTCCACCGCATCGGCCGGACCGGGCGCATGGGCCGCTCGGGAGTGGCCGTGACGTTCGTCACCCCGGCCGAGTACTGGGACCTCTTGCGTATACAGGAGTTCTCCATGGCCCAGATCGAGCAGGGGGAGCTGCCGTCTCCCGGTGAGGTCGAAGAGCGGCGCCGCGCTTCGCGCGGCGACCTGCGCGCACGCAGGCGTGTCCTCGAAGCCGATCGAGCCCCCGGGCGCGCCCGTTCCCAGGAGGAGGTCGAGGGTGAGGCCGAGCCGGGCGTCGATGAAGCCATCATCGAGCTGACGCCCGCCGGTCTGAGCGCGATGGCCGAAGCGGCGGCCGGCCAAGCGGTGGTCGAAGTGAGCCCGGTCGGCGACGGCGCGCTGGCCACCGGGGAGGAGTCCCCGACCCGGACGAGGCGCGGGCGGACCCCCAGAGAGGGCAAGCCCAAGGAGCCCACCGAGGAGCCGTTCTTCACGCTTCCTCCCACGGGCGAGGAATCCACGGAGGCCGAGCGCCGACAGCGGCGTTACGCGCTGCGTGACGCCCGCAAGCGCATCGAGGGCACGACGGCCGACGAGGCGATGCGCGAGGCCTCGCGCATCGAGCGGGAGGCCCTCCTGGAGGCCGTGCACGACGAGGCCTGCGCGGCGTCCGAAGCCGGCATCGAAGAGGAAGAGCGGCAGCTTGCGGCGGAGGGTCAGGCCGTGAAGGACCGCGAAGCCGTCGAGGCGGCGCGCAGAGCCGAGGTGGCCGAGCGGTTGCGGGACGCCATGCGCTCGGTCGCGGCCGAAGAGCGCGCTCCCGCGGCGCCGGTCGCGGGAGCCGACCGGGCAGCCACGCCCCGAGCCGAAGCCGCCGAGGAGGAGACCGCGGCCGTTACCGAGGCTCCCCTGCTGGAGCCGCACGAAGAGCGGCGCATCCGGCGGGCACTCAAGCTGCGGGTACAGGTCGACGCCCTCGTCTCCGAGCTCGACCAGGAAGGTCTGGACGATTTTCTCGCCATCGTGGCCCGGCTCGAGATGGATCACGACCTTCGCCGGGTCACCGCCGCTTTGATCAAGGAGCTGGCGGTGCGTCAGGGTGACCTGGTCGAGGAGGAGGCGCCCCGCGAGGAGATGACCCGGTTGTTCATCTCCATCGGCCGCCGGGCTCGGGTGGACCGGAGCGATCTGAATCGCCTCGTGAGAGAGACCGCGGGCATCGCCGAAGAGGACATCGGGCGCATCGATCTGCTGCACAACTTCGCATTCGTCGAGGTGCGCAAGGGTGTGGCCGACAAGGTCGTGGAGAACATGCACGAGAGCATGTTCAGGGGCAAGGAGATCTCGGTGGAGCCCGCGCGTTCGGGCGGCAAGGACAGCCCGCCGAGGACCGCCAACAACGAGACAGAAGGAGATCAGGGATGAAGATGAAAGGTTCGCGCACGGAACAGAATCTGATGAAGGCCTTCGCGGGCGAGTCACAGGCCAGGAACCGCTACACGTACGCCGCCTCGGTGGCGCGCAAAGAGGGCTTCATCCAGATCAGCAACATCTTCATGGAGACGGCTGAGAACGAGCGCGAGCACGCCAAAGTGTTCTACAAGCTGCTCGACGGCGGGCCGGTGGAGTTCACGGCCACCTATCCCGCCGGACCTGCCGGCAGCACCGCCGAGAACCTGCTCGCCGCCGCCGAGGGCGAGCTCGAGGAGTGGGACATCCTGTACAAGGGCTTCGCAGAGACCGCCGACGAGGAGGGGTTCAAGAAGGTGGCCGCCGCCTTCCGCAAGATCGCGGAGGTGGAGGCATACCACGAGCGTCGCTACCGCAAGCTTCTCGACAACGTGGAGAAGTCGGCAGTGTTCACCAAAGCGGGCGAGTCCAAGTGGAAGTGCCTGAACTGCGGGTACGTGCACGACGGCGCGAGCGCTCCGAAGACCTGCCCGGCGTGCGCCCATCCCCAGGACTACTTCGAGCTCTGGGTCGAGGCGTACTAGCCTCCTCGTAAAGGGTGACAGGTGGCGGCGGCGCCCTAGAGGGCTGATTAGCCGAGCCTTGGCCCCCAGAACGCGCTGGCGGCGAGGTATCACTTCTCAGCGCCCCGTGGGGGCCGCGGCCACCTTCAGGGCCCCCTCTGCGCCGCCGGCCCAGCGCGGGAGCCCGGCGCCCGCCTAAGCCTTTAGTCCGATACCCGAAGAGGTCGCATGGGCCTAGCCTGTCGGCATGGTCCATCTGCCTTTTCGTCGCATCGCTCCCTACCTCGTGGCCGGCTTCGTGGTGCTGGCCATTGGGGTCTGGACCCTCCGGTCGTCCACCGACGGCGCGGGTCCTATGGCCGAGGTCGCCCTCGGCAACGAGGCCGTCGCATCCTCGCCTGAGAAAGCGGCCGACGGGGCGATCCTCGGGCTGGAGACTTCGACCCCCAGTGTCTCGTCCACGGTCAGCACTGTCCCTCAGACCGTGTTCGTGCAGGTCGCGGGGGCGGTGCGTCGTCCCGGCGTGTACGAGGTGCCCCGAGGCTCACGGGTGTTCGAGGTGCTCGCCCGTGCGGGCGGCGTCGCGGAGGGCGGCGACGAGCAGTCTCTGACCTTGGCGGCCGTCGTCGCCGATGGGACGCGCCTGGTGGTGCCCGTCAAGGGTGAGAAGCCGGAGTCTGTTTCCGCCTCCGGCGGATCGCCGACGATGTGGCAGTCACCGTCCGCCGGGTCGCCGCCGTCTGCCGGGGCGACCGTGTCACTGAACAACGCCACGGCGGCCGACCTGGACACGCTTCCGGGGATCGGACCGAAGACCGCCGAACGCATCGTGGCCTACAGGGAGACCAACGGGCCGTTCGCCTCCCTCGAAGACTTGGACGAGATCCCCGGCATCGGTCCGGCGACCGTCGAGCGCCTGCGTGGCCTTGCCGAACCCTGAGCCGAGATCCCCCGCGCCCTGGATGATCCGCCGGGGCGGGATGGCCCGTCTGTCGGCCGTTGCACTCTCTGTGGGGCTGGCGACGGCCGCCTTGTTCCGTCCGGCGGCCGCGCCCTCTTTCTGGGCTGCGGGGCTGCTGGCGGTCACCGTGACCATCGCCTGGGCGGCTCGGTGGCGTGGCAACTTTGTTCCCGCGCTGTTCGTCGCGCTCTTCCTGTGCCTTGGGACAGCATGGGGGAGTGTCCGGGTGAGCGCTGTGGCGACGAGTGCCCTGGCCGGTCACGAGGGCCGGCGTATGCAGTTCGAGGTGGAGGTCACGAGCCTGCCCCGGCGCGCGGGCGACGCGCAGCGCATCCCCGCCCGCATCCGCGGACCCTCCGGTCCGGCCGTTGGCGAGCGGATCATGCTCGAAGTCGCCCGCGGCAGACTCGACGTCGACGAAGGACGTGTCCTCCGCGTCGCCGGGCGCGTGCGTGTGCCTCGAGGTGCGCAGCCCTCGGGTTTCGACGAAGCCGCCTACCTTGAGCGGATGGGCATCCACCGCATCCTTCAGGCGACGGTTTCCGAGGTGATCCCCGACGGCAGGCGAGGGGGCGCCGCAGGCGCCCTTGACGCCTTGCGCAGACAAGCCCGGATCCATCTCAGCATCGGACTCGAACCCACTTACGCCGCACTGCTGACCGGGGTAGTCTTGGGAGACACCACCGACATCCCAGCGGCCGACCTCGACGCTTTCCGGCGCTCGGGCACGTCGCACATCCTGTCCGTGAGCGGACTCCACGTCGCCGGACTGGCCGCCCTGGTGTTGGCGCTGTGTGGCGTGGCCCGCATGCCCCGCTCCCTTGCGTTGGCGGTCACGCTCGGGGTTGTCGTGGTCTTCACAGGATTGGCCGGCGCGGGAGCGGCGGTGGTGCGCTCGACCGTGATGCTCGCGTTGGTGCTGTTCGCCCGGGCGTCGGGGCGGCGGACCGATCCGATCCAGGTGCTGGCCGTGGCTGCCGCGGTCGTCCTCGCGCCCAACCCCCTGGTCTTGATGAGCCCCGGTTTCCAGCTGTCGTTCGCGGCGGTCGCGGGGCTGCTTTTCTTGTCCTCCCGCATCGAGGCCCCCCTCCGGGCGGTCTTGCCCGCGTCCGTGGCCTCCGGTGTCGCCGTCTCGCTGGCCGCCACAGCGGCCACAGCGCCTGTGTCCCTGCTGACTTTCGGCCAGATCTCGGTGGTGGGTGTGGTCGCGAACCTGGTGATCGTGCCGGTCATCACGCCCGTCATGGGCTTGGGTCTCGCCGGCATCGCCCTCGGTTTCGCGTCACACACGGTGGCTGGTCTGCTCGATCGGCTGGCCGGCGTGCTCCTCGCCTACACGGTGACGGCGGCCCACTTCTTTGCGCGCGCCCCTGTCGTCTCCCGAGAGAACCTGGGACTGGTAGCCGCCGCCCTTCTTGGTGCGATCGGCGTGCTGCGGGCCTCCAGCAGACTGACCGAGAGCGCCGTATCGCGCCGTACGGTGCGGTCTGGGGGCAAAGGCTTCGATCTTCAGCAGCCTCCTAGGGCCGTATCGCGCAGGCGCGTCAGGAGGCGTCCTTCTCTCGGGCGTCGGTTCGTTCTCGTGGCCCTGGTAGTCGGGGCTGCGCTCGGGGTCGGCGCCTACGCCGGTCTCTCGAACGCGCGCGACGCCGCCGTCGCCTGGGCGGGCGATGCTCGGTGGCCTCAGCAGACCGAGGTGCGGATGCTCGACGTCGGCGAGGGCAGCGCGACGCTCGTGCGCGACCCGGACAGGCACGCCATCCTGATCGACGCCGGTCCGGAGAGCGGCGACCTGGCTAAGCACCTCCGCTCTCTGGGCGTCCGCCGGCTGGACCTCGTGCTGGTCTCGCATCCACACGCCGATCATTTCGGCGGCCTGTCGGAGATCGTCGGCGCCGTCGAGGTGGGGACGCTCTTGGACGACGTGGTCGCCGAAGGGACCGCGACGGGCGCCCGGTCCAAGGATGTCCCGGCCGAAGCCCGAGACTACCTGACGCTGCGGCGCGCGCTGATCGAAGACGGGGCTGCCTACGCCCTCGTCTCGAAGCCCGCAACTGTCACCCTCGGCGAGGTCTGCCTGCGGCTCTACCCACCCCGGCAGCCGTTCTACCCCGTGACGACGCCATGGGAAGGGGAGAGGCTCAACGCAGCCTCTGTGGTGGCGGTGGTGTCTGTCCAAGGCATTGCTATACTCATCCCCGGGGACGCGGAGGCTGCCACTCTGGCCCGGTACGACCTGCCTCCGGTGGACGCGCTCTTCGTGCCGCACCACGGCAGCGCCGAAGCGGTGTCGCCTACTCTGCTCCGGCGGCTACAGCCGGAGGTCGCGTGCATCTCGGTAGGTCGCGGAAACAGCTTCGGCCATCCCGATCCTGACACGATCACGGTCATCAAGGAGGCGGCGATCCCTGTGATCCGCACCGACATCTCTGGCTCCGTGGCGATCACCCCGGCGGATCAGCCCGGATCGGTGAAGGTGGTGGTCGAGAAGCGATGAGCACACGCGCGCCTGGGGGAGCCCGTCAACCCCTCAAACCCGCCTACCTCATACTCGGCGACGACCGGCCCAAGGTCGAAGAGGCGTTGCGCCGGCTGCGCGCGCGGATCGTTCAGGAGTCGGGCACCGAGCTGAACATCGACGAGTTCACGGCTCGCCAGCACGGGGCGGCGGAGGTGGTGAACGCCGCCAACACCCTCGCTTTCTTGGGGGGAGTGCGTCTGGTGCTGGTCCACGACGTCGATGGCTGGCGCAAAGCGGACAAGGACTTGGTGGTGGCCTATCTCCGCTCTCCGGCACCCGAGGCGTGCCTTGCCCTCGTGGCCGAGAAGCTTCCCGCGACCGATGCTTTGTACAAGGCCGTGCAGGGAGCGGGCGACGTGCTCGAGTACGGCGCCCCCCGGCCGGCGCAGCTACCCGAATGGCTCGTCGACCAAGCGGAACGGAGTCGGGTGGGCCTCGGCCTGCCGGAGGCTCGGTTGTTGGTGCAGCGGGTGGGGGATAGCCAGCACATGCTGTTGCGCGAGCTGGAGAAGCTGGGAGCCTATTGTGCCGGGCGCCGGGTGACCGCCGACGACGTCCGGTTGCTGGCTGGGCGCACGCTCGAGGCCTCCATCTTCGACCTCGTCGACGCGGTGGTGACAGGCAGGCCGGCGGCGGCCTTCGAGGCGGTCGAGGAGCTCTACACGGCTGGGGAGAAGCCGACCGCCCTGCTCTATCGCATCCTGCGGCACTACCAGCACCTGACCCGGGCCGTCGCCCTGCGCGAGGAAGGTTGGTCCCCCTCTCGGGTGCAGGCCGAGATCAAGATGAAGCCCTTTGCGGCGCGCAAGCTCGTGCAGCAGGCGGCGGGCTACGACCTGCAGCGGATGCGGCGCGCCATCGGCTGCCTGGCCGAGGCGGACACACGCATGAAGGGGATGGGCGATCTGCCGCCGGAACTCGAGTTCGAGCTGCTACTCGGTCGCCTGCTGGAGACGCGCTGACGCGCCCAGCAGCCTCCTGGGGTCGGCGCGTCAGCGTCCTCGACAGCGAACAGCCCCCCGTGGCGGGGGGCTGTGATCAGAGCGTGTTGATCAGGCGGTCGACCGCCGACTTCTTGCGTGCCGCGTTGTTCTTGTGGATCGCGTTATGAGCGGCGGCTTTGTCGATGGTCGCCGAAAGAGTGGTAGCGACCTGCTTGGCGACGTCGGTATCACCGGAAGCGACGGAGGTCTTCAGACGGCGGAACATCGTCTTGATAGACGACTTGTACCGGAGGTTCTCCAGACGCTGCCGCGAAGCGATGCGTACGCGCTTACGTTGCTGCGGGGTGTTGGCCACGATTCACCTCCCTCTGCCGTCCTTCCCTAAAGAGCCGGGGCAGTTTAGCATAGCCGCCACTTATGGGCAACGGACCTCCTTCACGCCGCCTCGCCACTGCCGCCGCCTTCCTCATGGCAGCTACCGCCGCATCCCGGGTCCTCGGCCTGGTGCGCGAGCAGGTCATGCTGGCCTACCTCGGCCTGGGACCGCAGATGGGCGCGTTCACGGTCGCCTTCAAAGTCCCCAGCCTGGTACGCACGCTGCTGGCCGACACGGCCCTCTCCGCGGCGTTCATACCCGTGTTCTCCGAGCTGCTCGAGAAAGGGCGGCGCAAGGAGGCCTGGGAGGTGGCGCGGACGGTCACGCTGATCGCGACGGTCGCCCTGGGGCTCATCAGCGTCCTCGGCGTGGTCTTCGCGCCGCAGGTCATCTCGGTGGTCGTGCCGGGATGGGAGGACAAGTACCCCGACACCGTGCGGCTGGCCGTCGATCTGACCCGCATCATGTTCCCGAGCGTCGTGATCCTCGGGGTGGCGGGCATCTTCATGGGGGTCTTGAACTCCCTCGACCATTTCTCGCTGCCGGCCATAGCCCCCATCCTCTGGAACCTGGTCATCATAGCCGTGGTCGTGATCTTCTCCGGCGACCACGGAATCTATGCCCTCGCTTGGGGAGTCCTGCTCGGCACCCTCGCCGAGCTGGCCATCCAGGTGCCGTCGGTGTCGCGGCTGATGGGCAGGTCTTCGTTCTCAGTCGCGCTGCGACACCCGGCGGTGCGGCAGGTGGGCAGCTTGCTCGTGCCGGTCGTGATCAGTCTTGGGATCGTGAACTTCAACGCCCTCATCGACACGGTCGTCGCCAGCTACATCGGCGAGTCCGCGCCGGCAGTGATCGACAAGGCGTTCCGGCTGTTCCAGCTTCCTCAGGGCATGTTCGCGGTTGCCATCGGCACGGTCCTCTTCCCGGCGCTGTCGCGGCTGGGCGCGACCGCCCGCATGGGGGAGTTCCGCGCCGTCCTGTCGTCGGGTCTGCGCCAGATCTTCTTCGTGACTTTGCCGTTCTCCGCCTTCTTCGTGGTCCTGGGTGTTCCCACAGTGCGTCTGGTCTTTCAGCACGGCGAGGTCCACCCGGAGGATACGGTCGCGATGGCGTCCGCGCTGGCCGGGTTCAGCCTGGGGATGTCGTTCATCAGCGCCAACACTCTTCTGAACCGCGCCTTCTACGGCATCCAGCGACCGTGGCTGCCACTGGTCGTGGGGGTGGTCAACCTGGCTCTCAACCTGGGTCTGGACCTGCTGCTCTACAAGCCCCTGGGTGTGGCCGGCATCACTCTGTCGACGTCGCTGGTGTCGACCTTCAACTTCTTCGCCCTCATGCTCCTGTTGAGGAGACAGGTGGGGGGCGTCGACGGGCGGCGCGTGGCCTTTACCGCGGGTCGCTCGGTCATGGCGGTGGTCGCGCTGTCGCTCGCGGCCTACGGCGGCTGGTGGCTGCTCGATTCGCTGTTGGGGCGGAGCGTGCCGGCTCAGCTCGTCTCCGTCGGGGCGGCCTACGCTCTCGGCCTCTCGGCGTACGCCGGAACTGCAAGGCTGCTCCGCATGCCCGAGCTCAAGGAGATCGTGCGCATCGTGAGGAGACGCCGAGACCCGCGCCAGACCGAGGAGTCCCTCGGTGAGCAGGGGGGCGACGGGACCCTCTAGGAGGCCGTCGCTCCGCCTGTTCAGTCGGCGTCAGGGTGTGCACCTACCTGCGAGGCCGGTGCTTCTTTCGGGCTTGGTGACGCCACCGAGCGTACCTCGATCCGCCGCTTTTCGTGTTTCTCCGCGGCGCGGGCGCCCCCCTTGACCCGGATCTCGAGAACGCCGTCGACATAATCGGCGCTCACGTCGTCAGGCCCCACGGCCTCGGGCAGAGGAAGCGTGCGGCTGAAGGAGGTCTGAGTGCTTTCCCTGAAGACCACGTCATCGTCCGAGTAGCCGCGGCTCGAGTCGCGTGTGCCGCAGATGTAGAGCATGCGGTCCTCGACCGAGATGTCCACATCGTTCGCCACGTCGATACCCGGAAGCTCGACGCGCACCAGCAGGTCGTCGCCGCTTCGCACCACGTCCATGGGCGCCACCATCCGTTGCGGTGTCGAAAGGGCGAAGGCTGCTCCGAGCGCGCGATCCAGATACGAGGCGAAGTCTCGATCGAACAGGCTCGCCTCGCGGAATGGTTGCCAACGTACAAGGGCCATCTCGTCCCCCTTTGTCTGTTTGATAGTTCCCAATGGGAAGTATAGATACTCCAGGGGGTATATGCAAGCTCAGGGGCGGGGCGTCCTGCTACAATCTGTTGCTCATGCCCGCCTTCGCCCACATCCGCAACTTCTCCATCATCGCCCACATCGATCATGGCAAGTCGACGCTGGCCGACCGCATCCTGCAGATCACCCACACGGTGGCCGAGCGCGAGATGCGCGAGCAGGTGCTCGATCGGATGGACATCGAGCGCGAGCGCGGCATCACCATCAAAGCTCAGGCCGTGCGCGTGTACTACAAAGCCCGGGACGGAGGGGACTACCAGTTCAACCTCATTGACACTCCCGGCCACGTGGACTTCACGTACGAGGTGTCCCGCAGCCTCGCCGCCTGCGAGGGCGCCCTTCTCGTGGTCGACGCGAGCCAGGGCATCGAGGCTCAGACCCTGGCCAACACCTATCTGGCGCTCGAGAACGACCTCGAGATCGTGCCGGTCCTCAACAAGATCGACCTTCCCGGGGCTGAACCCGACCGAAGGGCGGAGGAGATCGTGCAGCTCATCGGCTGCGCGCCCGAGGACATCCTGCACATCTCCGCGAAGACCGGCGAGGGCGTGGACGAGGTCTTGGAGGCCATCGTCAACCGCATCCCGCCGCCGACCGGAGAGCTGGACGGCCCGGCTCGCGCGCTCATCTTCGACTCCATCTATGACCAGTACCGGGGCGTGGTGGCGTTCGTCCGAGTGGTCGACGGAAGCTTCCGTAAGAACGACCAGCTGCGCACCTATGCCATCCCGCGAAAGAGCGAGGTGGAGGAGGTGGGCATCTTCAGCCCGGACATGCTGAAGACCGATGTCCTCCGGGCCGGCGAGGTGGGCTACATCATCACCGGCATCAAAGAGGTCGCCGAGATGCGGGTCGGGGACACCATGACCCACGCGGCCCGGCCCGCACCCGAGCCCTTGCCCGGCTACCGCGAGGCCGTGCCCATGGTCTTCTGCGGCCTCTTCCCGATAGAGGGCAACGACTATCCCGACCTCAAGGACGCCCTGGAGAAGCTCTCCCTCAATGACGCCTCGCTCCACTGGGAGCCCGAGACCTCGAAAGCCCTGGGGTTCGGGTTCCGCTGCGGGTTCCTGGGCCTGCTTCACATGGAGATCGTCCGGGAGCGGCTGGAGCGCGAGTTCGGCTTGGAGCTCCTCGCCACGACCCCGAGCGTCCGCTACGAGATCGAGATGGCGAGCGGCGAGGTGCTCCCCATCAGTAACCCGGTCGACTTCCCCGACCCGGCCCACATCGTCGAGGTGCGCGAGCCCTACATCGCCGCCAGCATCCTGGTGCCGAACGAGTTCGTGGGTACGGTCATGGAGCTCTGCAAGGACAAGCGGGGCACGTTCCGGGACATGGAGTACCTGTCGACCGACCGGGTCCGTCTGGCCTACGACCTCCCCTTGGCCGAGATCGTGCTCGACTTCTTCGACCTCCTGAAGACGCGGACCCGCGGCTACGCCAGCCTGGACTACGAGATGAAGGACTACGAGCCCGGGGAGCTGGTGCGCCTGGACGTGCTCATCGCCGGCGACGTGGTCGACGCTCTCAGCCTCATCGTGCACAAGGACAAGGCGTATCCGGTGGGACGAGCGCTGGTGGAGCGGTTGCGCAAGCAGATACCCCGGCAGATGTTCGAGGTGCCCATCCAGGCCGCGGTCGGCAGCCGGGTGATCGCCCGCGAGACCGTGCGCGCGCTGCGCAAGGACGTGCTGGCCAAGTGCTACGGGGGCGACATCAGCCGCAAGCGCAAGCTCCTCGAGAAGCAGAAGGCGGGCAAGCGGCGCATGAAGATGGTGGGCACGGTCGAGGTGCCTCAGGAAGCCTTCCTCGCGGTGCTCGACTTGGACGACTCCAAGCGGGAGAAGTGAGCTTCCCCGCTCGCGAACGCCGGCCTGCTGTGGGCCCCCGGTGACCCTCGAGTACCTGATGGTCGGCCTCGTCCTGGCAGCCATCGGCATCCTGCAGATCGTGGTGCGCCGGCGTGGTTGGGAGGCCGAGGAGAGCCCGGGCTGGACGGTGGTCCTGGGTCCGGCCGCCCTCGTGCTGGGGGCGATCGCGGTAGCGGCCGGCCTGCTGGGCTGGTGACCGCCGGTGGCCGGAGGTGAGGGCGTGCGCAACAGGCTCCTGCCGGCCCTCTTCTGGACCCTCGTCGCCGCCGCGCTGTTCGCCGGGTTCGGATCCATCGCCGCCGCCGCCCTCGCGCTGACTCTGCGGCAGGTGGGGGTGATCGAGGTCGGCGCCGTGGGATGGGTGACCGCGGTGGCTCGGACATGCGCGGGCGTGATGCTGCTGGTCCTCTCGCGCATCTACAGGCATGCGGCCGGCGAGGACAACTCGGGCAGCCTGGCCGCGTGGCTTGCCGGATGGGGGCTTCTCCTGTACGCCGGAGCGGCTCTTGTCTCCCGGGTGTCGGTATCCTTGGCGGTGGCCGGATTGATACTCGTTCTCGTGGCTTGGACATACTCGAGATTGCGAGACCTGACTCGGCGACGCCGGGGGGACGGGGGCCGCTGACCCGTGGTCGAGCACCTGTATGTGCATGTGCCCTTCTGCCGCGCGCGCTGCGCGTACTGCGATTTCTCCTCCGAGCCCGTGGGTCCGCATCAGAAAGCGGGGCGCGTCGAGGCCTGTGTGGCCGCGCTGCGGAGGGAGATCGAGCGGGCCGCTCCCGAGCTCTCCGCTCAGCTCGAGACCATCTACGTTGGGGGAGGGACGCCGACCGTGCTCCCCGACGAGCTTCTCCTCCCCTTGCTGCGCGGTCTGTCCGCCCGTCTGGCTTCGCATGGGGAGCTGACCGTGGAGGCCGTGCCCGGTACCTTCGACGCGACTCGGCTGCGGGCGCTCGCCGAAGCGGGAGCGAACCGGCTGTCGTTAGGCGTGCAGAGCTTCTCGCCGCGCCTGCGCTCGATCCTG
The DNA here is from genome assembly GCA_021802965.1 of Actinomycetes bacterium. Lineage (GTDB taxonomy): Bacteria > Actinomycetota > Thermoleophilia > RBG-16-64-13 > RBG-16-64-13 > JAJZQZ01. The sequence goes on along the minus strand of JAJZQZ010000041.1, from coordinate 5,019 downwards.
GGCCGGGGCGTCACGCAGGGCAAGCTCGAATCGGCGCTAATCGCCCTCCGAGAGAGCGGGTGGCGCAATTGGAACCTCGACCTCATCTTCGGGATACCCGGCGGGACGTTCGCGGAGGCCCTGGCCGATGTGGCCCGCGCGGTGGCGGCGGGCGCCACCCACATCTCGCTCTACGACCTGACGTACACCGAACGCTTTGCGATCCGGCTCGAACGGCGAGCCGGCGCAGGCGCCCGCGCGGAGGCCGCCGCCTTCGCGGAAGAGCATTACGCGGACGTGGTGGCCGCCCTCGAGGGAGGTGGCTACCGGCGGTACGAGGTGTCCAACTTCGCCCTGCCCGGGTACGAGTGCCGGCACAACGAGGCGTACTGGCGCGGAGCCGACTACGTCGGGGTGGGGCCGTCCGCCGTGGGCACGGTCGAGTACGAGAGGCGGACGAACCCCTCGACTGTGCGCGAGTACCTGGCCGGGACGCCGCCCGAGATCGAGGTGCTGACTCCCGATACAAAGCTCTTCGAGCGGGCCATGCTGGGCCTGCGGACCGCCGAAGGTGTCCCCGAGGGGGAGGTGGCGGCGGTGTTGGACGAGGCGGCGGTGGGGCAGATGGTGAGTCAGGGCTACCTCCGGAGGGCCTGTGCTACACTTTCGATGAGTCCGGGAGGCCTGGATCTTTCGAGCGCCGTCCTGGCCGCGATTCTGCGCCTTCCCGGCGGATCTCACGCGACGTAGGGTGTTGGTGCATCGTGGTTCTTAGTCGGCGGCAGCAGGCGATACTGGACATGGTGGCGGAGCGTTACATCCGCACCGGTAGCCCTGTCTCCTCGCGGGATGTCGCGGCCGGCGCCGGCTTCAAAGTCTCGTCCTCCACGGTGCGCAACGAGTTCGCCGTCCTGGAAGAGCAAGGGTATCTGACCCACCCTCACACCTCCGCCGGGCGCCTGCCCACCAATCAGGGTTTTCGTCGCTTCGTCGAAGGCTTAGTGGTCGCCACTTCCCGTGAATCCTCCCTGGTGCCGGTGAATGTCGAGCTGGCGAAGGAAGTCGAAGTCGCACTGCAGCAGACCAGCGAAGCGCTTTCCGAGGCCACCAACCTCCTGGCCCTCGTGGTGGCGCCCCAGATGAGCGGCGCGCGGATCCGGCACGTCGAGTTGCTGTCTCTGCAGCCCAACCTCGTGATGGCGGTCTTCATCCTCTCGACCGGGCGCGTCAGCAAGCGGGTTCTGGACTATCGGCGTCCCGTCGACCGGGGCATGGTGGAGTGGGCGCGGACGTACCTCAACGAGCTGATCGGTGAGCGCATCTTGACCGAGCGTCTGATCCGCCGCGCCCTCGACAACCCCGAGATCTCCGTCAAGGAACGCGGGTTTCTCCTGGCGCTGGGCCCCGCGTTCGACGCCTTGCTCGACGAGCAGTCCGAGGAGTCCCTCTACGTGGGCGGCGCGGCCCGCCTGTTCAAGGAGGAGGGCTTCCAGGACGTGAGCGAGCTGCGGGAGGTCCTGGGCCTTCTCGAGGAGCGCTACCAGCTGCTCCGTTCGTTGCGGTCGGTGCTTTCCACGGGCCGGGTGGTGGTCAGGATCGGCGAGGAGCTCGAGTCGCCGTCGTTGCGGCGCTTTGCCATGGTCGCGGCTTCGTACGGGCTTCCTCAGCGCAACCTCGGTGCGGTCAGCGTGCTCGGGCCTGTCCGCATGGACTATGAGGGCGCCATCGCCACCGTCCGCGGTACCGCTCAGCTGCTCTCGGCCTTCCTCGAAGATCGGTACGAATGAGCCGGGACTACTACGAGGTGCTAGGCGTCCCTCGCGACGCCGATACCCAGACCATCAAGAAGGCCTATCGTCGCCTCGCCCGGGAGCTCCATCCCGACGTCAACGACCACGACCCGCAGGCCGAGGAGAAGTTCAAGGAGGCCACCGAGGCGTACGAGGTCCTGTGCGACGATGACAAGCGGCGCATCTTCGACACGTACGGCGTCGACGGGCTCCGTCGCGGGGGTGGGGGCGGCGGGGCGGGCTTCGAAGGCTTCAACGACCTCTCCGATCTCTTCGGCACATTCTTCGGGGGCGACATCTTCGGCATGGGCGGCCGCGCTCCGGCCGGTCCGCCCCCAGGCGCCGACGTGGCCGTCGAGCTGGTCATCGACCTCAAGGAGGCCGCCTTCGGCGTGACCACCGACGTCGAGGTCGAGCTCATGGACACCTGCCGGGAGTGCGGCGGCGCCGGCAGCAAAGACCCCTCGGCCATCAGGCGTTGCGTCGACTGTGACGGCGCTGGCCGGCGCCGCTCGGTCCGTAACACCCCCTTCGGGCAGTTCGTCCAGATGGCGCCGTGTCCTACCTGCCGCGGCACCGGCGAGACCATAACCGACCCCTGTCCCGAGTGCCGTGGTTCGGGCCGGGCCATGCGGGTCAAGAGTCTGTCGGTCGACGTCCCAGCAGGCATCAGCGACGGTCAACGCATCCGGCTCACGGGCCAGGGCGCGGTGGGCGGCCGCGGCGGCCGCCCCGGTGACCTGTACGTGCACGTCACGGTGCGCCCCGACCCGCGGTTCGAGCGGCAGGGCGACGACATCGTCTATATCCAACCCCTCACCATGGTCCAGGCCGCGCTGGGCGCGACGGTTTCCATCCCCACCATCGACGGCGAGGAAGAGGTCGAGTTCCGCCCGGGAACGCAGCCGGGGGAGACCAGGGTGCTGCGGGCACGCGGGATCCCTCACTTGCGCGGACGCGGACGGGGCGACCAGCGCGTGGTGGTCAACGTCATGATCCCGCGCAACCTCAACCAGAAGCAGGAAGACCTGCTGCGCGAGCTCGAGGAGTGCTGCGGCGCCGACCACTACGATCCCAAGCCGGAGGGCGTGTTCCACCGGCTGAAGAACTTCTTCACGGGCTGATGGGCGCCGATCCGGCGGTGCGCGTCTCGGTGCCCCTGGGGTGGGCCGATGTCGCCGGGGCCGTGCTCATGGACCTGCTCGGTCCCTTCCAGCAGGTGGACGACCCCGAAACGGATCGCAGCCATTTGCTCTTCTTCCCCTTCCGCGCCGGCCCGGGCTTCGTGCCCGACGACGACATCGTCGAGAGCCTCCCCTCGGACCCCGACCTGCGGGAGGCACTGGTCATCGAACGGGTGCTCGTCCCCGGCGGCTGGGAGGAAGGCTGGAAGGACCATTTTCGCCCGTTGACCGTCGGCCGGCTGTGGGTGCGGCCCCCGTGGGAATCGCCCCCTCCGCCCGGCCTCTTGGACGTGGTGCTGACTCCCGGCTTGGCCTTCGGCACCGGCCTGCATCCCACGACACGCGGGGTGCTCGAGCTGCTGCAGGACACTCCCGCTGCCGGCCCCGTTCTCGATGCGGGCTGCGGCTCAGGCATCCTGTCCATCTGCGCCGGTCTGCTGGGCTACGGTCCTGTGCGGGCGTTCGACAACGATCCGCTGGCCGTGGAGGCCACCCGGGCCAACGCCGGGGTGAACGAGGTCGATGTCGATGTGCATTCGTGCGACGTCGCCTCCGTGCCGGTGGCCTGGCTCGAGGGGAGCACGGTCCTCGCCAACATGACCCTGGAGCCTGTGCGGACGCTCCTGCAGACGCTCCGAGCCCACCATCTCGGGGGTTCCGGCGGGGTCGTCCGCCTGCTGGCCGCCGGCATCCTGGTGGGGGAGCAGGAACGGGAGGTCCTCGAACTCGCCGGCGCCGCCGGCCTGCGCCCGGCGCGTCTCATCCACGAAGGCGAGTGGGTATCGCTCGACCTTCGCCCCGCGACCCCGCTCGGCTGACCGTGCCTCGCCCCAAGCGACCCAGCCGCAGCATCCGCAAGCGGGGCAGCCTGCCCCCGGCCGCCCCTGGGCGATCGGCGCCCTCAGCACCAAAGACCGCCGGGCCCAAAGCCGGAGTGCGGCCGAAACGCGGCTTCTCGCTTCCGATGGAGGCTGGGACGCGCGCTCCCATCGCCGGGCTGGTCTGCAGACGGGGGAAGTACCTGGAGATCGATCCTCTCTTCCAGCCGGGCACCTCTCTGCTCGTGACCCGGGAGGGGGTGAAGCCCCGCCCCGGCGATCTGGTCCTCTACACCTACTCCCACGGCCGGCGGGGAAAGGTGCTCGAGGTGATCGGGGAGAAGGGGCGCCTGCCCGACGTGCTACAGGCGCTGCTCCACGACCGTTTGATCCAGCGTGGCTTCGACAGCCGGGTGCTGGCCGAAGCGGGGGAGGTCGCTACCCGGGAGCAGCAGGTGGATGCACGCCGAGTCGACCTGCGCGATCTCTTCACCTTCACCGTCGACCCGCAGGAGGCCCAGGACTTCGACGACGCCTTGTCGTTCCGGCCCTCGACGTACGGGGTGACCGTGTTCGTCCACATCGCCGACGTCTCCTACTACGTCAGCGAGGGCGGAGCCATCGACCGGGAGGCATTGCGCCGGGGCACGTCCGTCTACGTTCCCGGCGGGGTGGAACCCATGCTCCCGCCTCTGCTCTCCGCCGGGGTCTGCTCCTTGCAGCCGGGCGTCGAACGCAAAGCGGTGACCGTGGAGATGGAGCTCGATGACGCCGCCCGGGTGAAGAAGGTGCAGTTCTACCGCTCGCTCATCCGCAGCGACAGACGGCTGGACTACGAGGAGCTCGAAGAGATCTTCCAGGGAGACAGCGCCCCGGATCCCGAGCTCGCCCCGGATCGCGGGCCCGTGGCGGATCCCGAGCTCGCGGCGGTCCTCGCGCTGGCCCGTCCGCTCGCTCGCACGATCAGGCGGAACCGATTCGCTCGGGGCAGCCTGCGTGTCGTCTCGTCCGAACCCGAGTTCCAATGGGGGGAGCCCGGGGAGGTGACGGCCGCCTTCCCGGCCGAGGATCTCGAGAGCCATGGCTTCATCGAGGACTATATGATCCTCGCCAACGAGCAGGTGGCCTCGTACCTGGAGCGCGAGCACGTGCCCACTGTTTACCGGGTCCACGAGCCGCCGGACCCCTTGCAGGTCGATCATCTGCTCGACCTTCTCGCTGGCCTGTACCTACCCACGCCGTAATTCG
>JAJZQZ010000261.1 GCA_021802965.1 Actinomycetes bacterium | reverse complement strand
GGCGTCGGTGGCCGCCTTGACCGCCGCGCCGCGGAACGCCCGTTCGGCCGCCATGTCCTTGGCCGCCTGCAGCTTCTTGCGGATGTCCAGGCGCAGCTCGAGCAGGGTCTCGAACTCACTGACATCCTTGGCGAGCTCGTCGGTGAGGGGCGGCAGTACCTTCTCCTTGACCTCTTTGACGGAGACCGTGAAGTCCAGGGTCTTGCCGGCAAGATCCTCGGCGGGATAGTCCTCGGGGAAGGCGACGGGCACTATCTTCTCCTCGCCGCTCTTCATGCCGACGACGCCGTCCTCCAAGTCGCTGAGCAGGCGCCCCGCCCCCACTTCGAAGGCATAGTCGACCACCGAGGCGCTCTCGACGTTCTCCCCGTCGAGGGCTCCCTGGGCGTCGATGGTGACGAAGTCACCCTTCTTGACCTCGCGATCGGTCACGGGGCTGAGCTCGGAGAACTCCTCGCGCAGCCGGTCCACCCGCGCGTCGACCTCGGCATCCTCGACCTCGGGGGTCTCCTTGGGGACCTCGAGGCCCCGGTAGGTACCCAACTCCGGGACGGGCATGACCGTGACCTCGGCTTTGAACGTGAAGAGCTTGCCCGGTTCGGGCTCTTCCTCGTAGTCGACCTTGGGGGTGTCGACCGGGTCGATGCCCGTCTCCTGCACCGCCTCTGCGTACCACTCCGGCAGATAGTCATCGAGCATCTGATGAACGATGGCGTGCATACCGAACCGCTGCTCGACCAAGCGTGTGGGCACCCGCCCCTTGCGAAAGCCGGGGATGCGCACCTCCTTGGACAGCTTCTGGAGCGTAGAGTCCAGCCCCTGCTGTACTTCGTCGGGCGACACCTCGATGTCCAAATGGACAGAGTTGCCTTCCTGCTTGGCGACCGTCGTCTTCACACTCATCCTTTCCTGGTTCTTACGCCCGGGAATGTCTCTGGGGGATCCACGGTGAGGTTGGTGCGGGTGAGAGGACTCGAACCTCCACGTCAAAGACACATGATCCTAAATCATGCGCGTCTGCCATTCCGCCACACCCGCACGACACCGGAGACGCGACGACCCTCCGTCCCCGCGCCTCACGCGCCGGCGGAGGGTCGCCACCATCCTCGAGGGGTGAACGACGGGATTTGAACCCGCGACCGCTGGAGCCACAATCCAGAGCTCTACCGAACTGAGCTACGTTCACCATGTCGCTGCTACACCGGGCCTCGCTCTGCCCGGCCCGACCGGGCACATCCCGATCTTCAAGGCGCGCCTGGGAGGATTCGAACCCCCGGCCCACGGATTAGAAGTCCGTTGCTCTATCCACCTGAGCTACAGGCGCTCTCCGCTGAGCCGACCGAGGTCGGTCTCCTCCCGCGAGCTCTAAGAGCGGGCGACGGGATTCGAACCCGCGGCCGACGGCTTGGAAGGCCGACGCTCTACCAACTGAGCTACACCCGCCCGCTGTTCGCCATGTCCTCGAAAGGATATGGTCGGGACGAGAGGATTTGAACCTCCGACCCTCTGCTCCCAAAGCAGATGCGCTACCAGGCTGCGCCACGTCCCGACGCCCGTGCCTCGACGGCATCGCGGGCGAAAGTATAGCGTATCGACGCGTTGTTTCCAGAACCTGGACAGACACGCGCCCTTCGGCTCCGCGACCAGGTAAGATTCATGACGACAGCGGGCGCGCCCGCGGATCGGCGCGCGCACGGCTCGAACGAGAAGGGAGTCTCATGGTCCACGCATACGTCCTCATAAAGACCGAACCCGGCCGCGTACTCGACATCGTGAGCGAGCTTCGTGACCTGACCGCGGTGGAGACCGCAGACACCATCACCGGTCCCGCCGACCTGATCGCCCGGGTGCACGCGCCCGACCCCCGGGCCCTGGCCGAGTTGATCTTCCGTTCTATCCAGACCATCGCCGGAGTGAAAGAGACCGACACCCGCATCGTCGTCGAGGACTGACGGCGACTGCTACAATGCCGGAAGTCGGCTCACCCCACGGCCCGTACGGGCACCTGCCGACGTCGACCCACCATCAGGAGAAAGCCCGTGCGAGTGCTCGTTACCGGAGGAGCAGGCTTCATCGCCTCCCACGTGTCCGATCGGCTGCTCGAGCTCGGACACACGGTGGCCATCGTCGACAATCTGGTGACGGGCAAACGTCAGAACCTTCCGCCCGAGGCTGCTTTCCACGAACTCGACGTCCGCGACCCCGATCTCGATCGGGTCGTGGCAGGATTCAAGCCTGAGATCGTCTGCCACCACGCCGCGCAGATGGACGTGCGCAAGTCGGTGGCCGACCCGATCCACGATGCGCAGGTCAACCTCCTCGGCACCCTCAACCTGCTGGAGTGCTGCCGGCTGCACGAGGTGCGCAAGGTGCTCTACGCGGGCACAGGCGGGGCGATGTTCGGCGAAGCCGCCTACCTTCCCGTCGATGAGGCGCACCCGGTGCTCCCGATCTCGCCGTACGGCGTGAGCAAGCATACCGTGGAGCACTATCTCTACACATACCGCGAGAACTTCGATCTCGACTTCACGGTACTGCGCTACCCCAACGTGTACGGCCCTCGCCAGGACCCGCACGGCGAGGCCGGCGTGGTGGCCATCTTCTCACTGCAGCTCCTTGCGGGTCAGCGTCCCACCATCTTCGGTGACGGCTCAAAGACCCGGGACTACTGCTATGTCGAGGACATCGTCGCCGCCAACATGATCGCGCTCGAGCGCGGTAGCGGGGGGCTGTTCAACATAGGCCGCGGCGTGGAAGTATCGGACAGGCAGGTGTACGACGCGGTGAGGGATGCGGTGGGCACCGACATCGAACCCATCTACGCTCCAGTCCGGCAGGGTGAGGTCGAACACATCGCTCTCGACGCCTCCCTCGCCCGACGCGAGCTCGGGTGGGAGTGGCGCGTCGACCTTACTGAAGGCGTGGGGCGCGCGGTGGCTTTCTACAGAGAACGACGAGAGAGGTAGCACGTGGCACGTAGAGGTGGGGAGCGCGGGGGAGAACGTGGTGGAGAACGCCGAGACGGCGGAGCCGACCGTGATCGCGGGCAGGATCGCGACCGCGACCGCGAGCCGTATCACGAGTTCGATCTAGGCGAGCCCGAGCGGGAATCGGTGGCGGCCCTCAAAGCCATCCTCACGCGGGTAGCCGCCGTGGTCAAGCCGCTGGGGTTGACCCCCCAGGAATCCACAGACCTGGTGCAGCGCATGTACGAGAGCACCCTCGATCTCGACACCACCCTCGCGGGAGAGCCCGACGACAAGCGGCGTTCCCTCTTGCTGCGCCACGTTCAGGACGCCGAGATCCGCCGCGAGGACGATGTCCTGGTGGTCGATTACCCCGCCTAGACCCTCCCTCCCAGCTAGCCCCGGGCCCCAGTCAAGGCGGTGGCGCAGGGGCAATCCCGCGG
>JAJZQZ010000040.1 GCA_021802965.1 Actinomycetes bacterium | reverse complement strand
GCCACACGCCGCCGGGGTCGCGGTTCGTTCCTCGTGCGCGGGGCGCGTCAGCACAACCTCAAGAACCTGGACGTCCGCGTGCCCACCGGCACCTTCACCTGCGTCACCGGCGTGTCCGGCTCGGGCAAGTCCACGTTGGTGAACGAGATCATCTACAAGAGTCTTTCGAACCTGGTCAACCGCGTGACGGTCCGTCCCGGCGAGCACGACGGCATCGACGGCATCGACCAGCTCGACAAGGTCATCGACATCGACCAGTCGCCCATCGGCCGCACGCCGCGCTCCAATCCCGCCACCTACACCGGGGTCTTCGACCACATCCGCGAGCTCTTCTCCCAGACGAAGGAGTCCAAGGTGCGCGGCTACAAGCCGGGCCGCTTCAGCTTCAACGTCAAGGGCGGCCGCTGCGAAGCCTGCAAGGGCGATGGGACCATCAAGATCGAGATGCACTTCCTCCCCGACATCTACGTGCCCTGTGACGTGTGCGGCGGCAAGCGCTATGACCGGGAGACCCTGGACGTGCGCTTCAAAGGCAAGAACATCGCCGAGGTGCTCGACATGAGCGTCGAAGAGGCGGTGGTCTTCTTCGAGAACCAGCCCAAGATCCGCCGGCGCCTCCAGACCCTGCACGATGTCGGCCTCGACTACATCAAGCTCGGCCAGCCCAGCACCACCCTCTCCGGGGGAGAGGCACAGCGGGTCAAGCTGGCCACCGAGCTCTCCAAGGTGGCGACCGGCAACACCCTGTATATCCTCGACGAGCCCACGACGGGCCTGCATTTCGCCGACACCGAGAAACTGCTCGAGGTCCTGCAGCGCCTGGTCGACTCCGGGAACACCGTGCTGGTGATCGAGCACAACCTCGACGTCATCAAGTCTGCTGACTGGCTCATCGACCTGGGGCCCGAAGGCGGCGCCGCCGGCGGCGAGTTGCTGGCCGCGGGCACGCCGGAGCAGATCGCCGAAGACCCCGAAAGCCACACGGGGCGGTTCCTGAGTCGCGTCCTCCCCCGGGTCGCCGCAGCCTAGGCTCGGGTCCCGGTCGGCCGCCCGGGACCGCCTCCCTGGCCGCCCATGCCCTGCGATAGCGGGGCCTTCCGTTCGGTCATCGCCGTCTGCGGGTACGTCTGGAGCGATGAAGCAAGCGAAGCAAGGAGGCGATCATGGCCGTTGCGGAACGTAGTGCGGATGTGGTGTGGACCGGGGACCTGGCTTCGGGCAAGGGGATCGTCACGGTCAGGAGCGGGGCGTTCCCCGCGTTCCCGGTCACGTGGTTCTCCCGCACGGAGAGATCGGATGGCATGACGAGTCCCGAGGAGCTGATAGCCGCAGCACACGCCTCGTGCTTCTCCATGGCTCTCGCTCACGAACTCGCCCAAGCGGATACGCCTCCAGACCGGCTGAGGGTCGGGGCCAAGGCGACCCTGGACAAGACCCAGGCCGGCCTGCGCATCACCACTATCGAGCTCGAGGTCTGGGGCAACGTGCCCGGCTCGGATGCCACGAAGTTCGCTCAGGCGGCCGAGGCGGCCAAGAAAGGGTGCCCCGTCTCGAATGCCCTCACAGGGGTGGACATCAGGCTGACGGCCTATTTCGAGGAGCAATAGGCCGCCGACCACCGGGAGCAGGGTCAGTCGCCGCCGAAAAGGTCCATGATCGTGAGCTTGCGGCCGGGGGGCACCACGACGATCTCCGAATCCCAGGGGCCGGCGAACAGACGCTCCAGCAGTTGGATCGAACCGGGCACGCACGTGCTGGCCAGCTCGAGCTCGGCGGCGAGTTCCTCGACGCGCGGCGTCTGCTCGGCCACATCGTACGCGCCCGTATCGATCAGCGTGAAGCGCTGGTAGGCGGCCAGGCTGGCCTTGCGCAGCTGCAGGGCCCGTTCGGGACCGAAGCGGCGCTCCCAGCCCGCATGGGACTCGAGGAACGCGTTGTTGTGGCTGAGCCAGCCCTTGGTCAGGTAGAAGGCGTGAGCGTCTCGCTTGATCTCGGAGCGGCAGCAGCCATGGTTGAGGAAGAGCGAGATGCAGTCGTCCACCCGGGGGAACACCAGCCGGGCGGTCCGGGATACGAGGCCCTGCAACCCGTTGCCGCAGTACCCCATGGCCAAGAGCACGTCGTCGGCGGGAGGTACGGTGACCACGTGCGTGCGCTCCTCAGCGGGCCCCTGCCCCGGCACGACCGAGGGCAGTCGCGCTTCGCCCCCTCGGGTGTGAGCTTCGTCCAGGCGGTCGATGAGGTCTTGGATGTGGTCCCGCAGCTTTTCCGGCCGGTCGTGGAGCCCACTCTCCAGCCATACCAGGGGCATGGGGGGGACCCGGCCCGCAAGATCGTCGAGGGCCAGGCGCACCTCGTCGTCGATCATCTCGCAGGCGAAGACGACAGCCGTGGATGCGGGTCCGGACTCCGGTGCGGGGGAGAGGACGGGAGTGGGCTCGTCGGGGGAAAGGCGCTGTGGCATGGCGGGCATCATACCAGTCTCGTTGCTCCGAGCGCGCGGTGGGACTATACTTCAATTGGGCACACAGCCGATATTGCGGAGTCTGGTAGACCCAGGGAGCGTGCACTAGTGGTCGCCGTACGCGACGAGCGCGGCAAGGGTCTCACTCCTGTCATCGGCAGTCCCCGGACACGGGCGCCGCGACACTGCGGCACCAGGAGCGCCCGGACGGTGATCACGACAGAGTAGGAGGTGATCACGATGGCCGTCGCATTCCTGGTATTCGCGGCGATCCTGGTCTTCTGGATGGTCAAGACGGGATTGCAGGAGCGGGCTCGGGCACGCGAGGCCCGGGCAGTCGAGCTGGTCGAGGCTGTGGAGCCCGCGCCGGCACGCTCACCGATGGCGGTTTCCCCGCCTCCCGAAGCGCATGTGCATGTCCCCGAGCCTGTGCCTTGGACCGAAGCCGCTTTCCGGGTGCAGTTGCAGCACGATCTTGCGACCCTCATGCAGCACGCCGTGCCCCGGTCGTTCGCTGCCGGGGAACTCGTGTTCCACGAAGGCGACGAAGCGGTATGCGCCTGTATCCTGCTCGCGGGGCGGATAGGCCTGCTCATCGAGGCTGGAGGAGGTCGCCACGTGGTGGTCGACACTGTCCGCCCGGGCGAGCTCTTCGCCTGGTCCGGCGTGGTCCCCCCGCATCGCTACACCGCGACGGCGCATGCCGTCGAGGACAGCGAGGTCGCGTTTCTCTGCGGCCAGGAGCTGGAGAGTCTGTGCGATGCCGATCCGGTTCTCGGGTACCACGTTATGGAAAGCATCGCGCTGGTAGCGGGCCGCCGCGTGAGAGACCTCGAGGTCCAGATGGCCGGGCTTATGAGCTGACTAGGACGGGCTGCCGTCCCATTCGTGCTCGAGCATGTCGAGGCGGACGAGATCGCGGTAGGCGCCATGGAGAAAGCCCCACTCGCGGTCTCGCCCGCACTCGGTGAAGCCCACGCGCTTGTAGAGCGCGTGGGCCCGCTCGTTCTCGGCGAACACGGTGATCCAGATCCGGTGTAGCCCCAGGGTCTCGAAGCCGAAGCGCAGGAGGGTGCGCAGGGCGTCCGCGCCATACCCCTTGCCCCAATCCGCCGGCCGCCCGATGACGATGCCCACCTCCGCGTGCCGGTGCAGCATGTCGACGTGCTCCAGGCTGATGTGGCCCACGAGACGGCTGTCGCCGGCGTCGTGGACCTCGAACCGGTAAGCGGAACCCGCCTGCCACTGGCGCTCGGCGTCGGCGTACCACGCGAGCTCGGAGTCCTTCGATACCGGGATGTGTCCGCTGAGCATCCACCGGTTCACCGCGGGGTCGTTGATCCATCCGCGAGCTGTCTCGGCGTTGGCGGGATCGACGGGCGTGAGATAGACCAAGGTGCCGGGAATCATCGCTGTGACCTCCGCTGCAGTTGCGCCAGCACGATGGTATCGCATGGCTTCACCATCGAGATGCTAGAGTGAACGCGGATGATCGAAGACACTTCAGAGAAAGCGGAGAAGGCTTTCCTCATCGCTGTCGACACGGGCGACGACGAGGGCTGGTCGGCCGAGGAGTCGCTCCAGGAGCTTGCCGCCCTGGTGGAGACGGCCGGGGGCGAGGTCGTGGGATCGATGTCCCAGCATCGCGCGACGATCCACCCGAACCTCTACCTGGGCACGGGCAAGGCTGCCGAGCTGAAGGAGGCCAAGGGCCCGACCGGCTTCACCTTCGTGGTCGCCGACGACGAGCTGTCGCCCAAGCAGCAACGTTCTCTGGAGAAACTCCTGGACGTGAAGATCCTCGATCGCAGCGGCCTGATCCTGGACATATTCGCCCAGCGGGCGCAGACGCACGAAGGCCGGCTGCAGGTGGAGCTCGCCCGGCTCGAGTACCAGCTCCCCCGGCTCACCCGTCTTTGGACCCACCTTTCGCGGATGGGCGGCGGCATCGGGACGCGCCGCGGGCCCGGCGAGACCCAGCTGGAGACCGACCGGCGGGTGCTGCGCCAGCGGATCAAGAAGATGAAGGAGCGGGTGGAGGAGGTGCGCCAGCGCCGGGAGACCGCCGCGCGGGCTCGCGACCGCCGACTCCTGGCTACGGTCGCCATCGTGGGGTACACCAACGCGGGCAAGTCGACCCTCCTCAACTCCCTGGTGGGGAACGAGGTGGTCGCGGTCGAGGACAAGCTTTTCGCCACTCTGGATCCGACCAGCCGCCGTGTGAACCTGGGCGAGGGACAGTCCGCCATAGTCTCCGACACCGTGGGCTTCATCCACAAGCTGCCGCACCAGCTGGTCGATGCGTTCCGAGCCACGCTCGAGGAGGTGGTCCGCGCCGACGTGCTCCTCGAGGTGGTCGACGCCGCCGACCGCCATGCCGACGAGCACCGGCGCACGATCCGCGAGGTGCTCGACGAGCTCGGGGCCGGTCACAAGCCCCGGGTGGTGGTGTTCAACAAGGTCGACCTGTGCGAGGCCGAGCAGGGAGCGCCCTTCGTGGTGCCAAGGGGCGATCCGCATGCTGTGGGGGTGTCCGCCCTGACGGGCGCCGGAATGGACGCTTTGCGCAGGGAGCTGTCGGCCGTGCTCGCCGAGCTCTGGGTCGACGTGGACCTGGCCGTGCCGTACACCGCGGGAGCACTGCTCTCCCGCATCCGCGAGCGCGGAGCGGTGGCGATCGAATACCGGGACGCCGACGTGCGTGTGCATGGTCGCGTCTCGCCCCAGCTGGCCGGCGAGCTGGCCGAGGCGGCGCGCGGCTGGCGGAGGGCGCTTAGAGACGGCGGTCCGGGAAACGAGGGCGGCGCGGCCGACTGAGGGCGGGTCTTGCCCCGACGACCGCGCCGGGTTTCGACGGTTGGCGGCGCCGGGTAGCACTGCCCGGGGCGGCGGCCGCTGCGACACGAGCACCAGGGGAGGGCCATCATGGCAGATCAGGAGATGCTGACCACCGGCAAGATCGCCGAGAAGCTCGGCGTGTCGCAGGGCAAGGTGAGCAAGCTCGTGAAGGAGAAGGGTCTCGAGCCCGATATGAAGAAGGGCGCCTGCGGCTACTTCGGCCCCGACAAGGTCAAGATCATCGCCGACGCGCTCGGGGCCGGCTAGGCTCGCCGAGAGCGACCGCACCCCTCCCGAGGCGCCGATGGTCCGAAGGGCGACCGGGAGGCCGTACTCTTATCGCCACAAGGGAGATCGCCGCACGGGAGGGCGCAGGATGGAAGACAAGGGGCTGCCGCAGCCGCGTCCGGTGGCCGTGGTGGGCGCGGGACTGACCGGTGCAAGCTGGGCCGGTCTGTTCGCGGCTCACGGCCTTGAGACTCGCATCTACGACCGCGACGCAGCGGCGGGCGAAGCCGCCTGTGCGCGGGCCGTCCAGGCCGCCGTCTTCCTGGCCGAGCGCGGGCTGGCCGACCCCGACGAGGTCGAAGCCGGGTGTGCCGGCCTGCGCGCGGTGTGCGACCCGGCGGAGGCCTTCGCGGGCGTGTGCCATGTCCAGGAGTGCGTCACCGAGGACCTATCCGTGAAGAAAGCGGTGTTCCGCACCATGACGGGCTTGGCGCCGGGTGACACCCTCTTCGCCACCAGCTCCTCGGGTCTGTCGATCACGGACATCCAGGCGGGACTCGAAGCGGCCGACCGCTGCCTCGCCGCACACCCGTACAACCCTCCGCATCTGGTGCCTTTGGTGGAGGTCGTGGGCGGCCCGTCGACATCGGCCTCGACGATCGAGCGGGCGGTGGCGTTCTACCGCTCGGTCGGCAAGGAGCCGGTGGTGGTGCATCGGGATGTCCCTGGGTACATCTGCAATCGTCTGTCCGCGGCGCTGTGGCGCGAAGCCGTGGAGCTCGTGAGGAGTGGAGTAGCGAGCGTGGCCGAGGTCGACGCCGCGGTAACGGAGGGGCCCGGTTTGCGCTGGGCCGTCATGGGACCCCACCTCCTCTATCATCTGGGGGGAGGGCCGGGCGGGATCCGCGGTCACCTGCAGCATCTGACCCACGTGAAGGAGGGGATGCTGCGGGATCTGGCGACGTGGACCACTTTCCCCGAAGACACGGCCGACCTGCTCGAGGCCGGTCTGGCCGACGAGACGAGGGGGCGGGGTCTTGCGGAACTCGCTCTGGCACGGGACGAAGCGTTGGCGGCGATCCTGAAAGCGAGGCGCATATGATCGTGGCCGCGGGACACAACGCGAGAAGCGAGTCGCCGTTGCCAGGCGTAGCGCGGAGCACCCTGGTGGCGGGCGACCGCATGCTGCTGGTGCGCTTCGACCTCGCCCCCGGGTCGGGGGTCCCCCTGCACGACCACCCCTACGAGCAGGCGGGCGTCGTCTCGTCGGGCACGATCACCCTTGTCTCGCCGCAGGGCGAGTGGGACGTGGGTCCGGGCGACGCCTGGGTCATCCCGGCGGGCGAGCTGCACGCCGCCCGCTCTGTGGGGGGAGCGGTGATCTACGAGATGTTCTCGCCGCCCCGCGCCGATTATCTGCCCGCCGCCGGGCCCGAAGACCCCGACCGCGCCGTCTGCTGACGTCCCTTGTGGGGCTTCAGCTTCTGATCCGCCAGCAAGATCGCCTGGGCGATCAGCTCGGCGGCCTGGTCCAGGTCGGCGAGCGACAGCACCTCGATCGGTGAATGGATGTACCGTGTGGGGACGCTGATCACTCCCGTCGGCACCCCGCTCTTGGTCAGGTGGATGGCCGTGGCGTCCGTCGTGCCGCCGCTGCCCACGTCGAGCTGGTAGGGTAGGGAGGCCTTGTCCGCCGAGGCGCGAAGCCAGTCGACGATGGTCGGCGGGACCAGCACGCCCCGGCCGTCCGCGTCGGCGACCGTGATGACCGGACCCTTGCCCATGGCCACGTGGCGCTGCTCCTTGCTCACTCCCGGATGGTCGCCGGGTATGGTCACCTCCGAGACGAGGGCGGCGTCGAGGTCGAGGCCGTAGGAGCTGACCCTCGCGCCCTTGAGGCCCACTTCTTCCTGCACCGTGCCCACGGCGTAGATCGTGGCTTTGGGCTTCTTTCCCTTGAGGCGGCGCAGGGCGGATACCATCATCACCACGCCGGCCCTGTCGTCGAAGCTCTTGCCCGTCACCAGGTCGTTGGCGAGCGAGGTCATGGAGCGCTCGACGGTGACCGGGGCGCCGATCTCTATGCCCAGGGAAGCTGCGTCGTCCGCCGTCTTGGCGCCCACGTCGATGAACATATCCTTGATCCGCACGATCTTCTTGCGGTCTTCTTCGTCCATGATGTGGGGCGGCTTGGAGCCGACCACGCCCGTCAGCCGGCCTTGTCTCCCGTGCACCACGACGCGCTGGCCCAGGACTATCTGGTCGAGCCAACCGCCGATGGGGACGAAGCGCAGAAAGCCCTGGTCGTCGACGTACTTGACCATGAAGCCGATCTCGTCGATGTGGGCCGCGATCATGATCGCGGGGCCCTTGCCCCGGCGAACACCGACGACGTTGCCCATACCGTCGATGTCCACCTCGTCGACGACGCCGTCCAGTTCCTGGGCCAGCAACGCGGATATGTCGCCCTCGTAGCCCGAGACCCCATGGGCATCGGCGAAGCGTGCGAGCAATTCCCTGATGTCCTCCATGTGCCAACACTCCATTTTTGTGGTAGTGCAACGAAACCTGAGTGTACACCGTCCGACGTGGCTGCCGCCCTGCGACCCTCTGATATCCTTCGCTGGTACGGAAGCGTCGTAATGCGGGTGATACCCGATCCGGGGAGGATGCATGGCAGGCGTACTCGAGGGCAGGCGGGGCCTCATCATGGGTGTGGCCAACGATCGCAGCATCGGCTGGGGCATCGCTCAGGCAGCCCACCGGGAGGGTGCCGAGCTGGCGTTCACCTACGTGGGCGAGTCGCTGGAGCGGCGTGTCCGTCCTCTGGCCGCCTCTCTGGGGTCCGAGCTGCTGCTGCCGTGCGACGTGCAGTCGGACGCGGACATCGAGTCCGCTTTCGGCGAGATCGGCACGCGCTGGGGCGGCCTCGACTTTTTGGTGCACTCGGTGGCCTTCGCCAATCGCGACGAGCTCAAGGGCCTGTACCTGGATACCACGAGGGATGGATTCCGCCTTGCTCTCGACGTGTCCGTGTTCTCGCTGGTGGCGGCCGCGCGGGCTGCCGCCCCCCTCATGCGCGAGGGCGGCTCCATATTGACTCTCACCTATCTGGGGGGAGAGCGCACCATCCCCCACTACAACGTCATGGGAGTGGCCAAGGCCGCCCTGGACGCGAGCGTGCGCTACCTGGCCGCCGATCTCGGCCCGCGGGGCATCCGCGTCAACGCCATCTCCGCCGGACCCATCCGCACCTTGGCCGCGGCCGGGATCGGCGATTTTCGCACCATCCTCGACTGGTACGCTCAGAACTCCCCTTTGCGCCATAACACCACCCAGGACGAGGTCGGCGACGCCGCGCTCATGTTGCTGGGAGGGTGGGGCCGGGGCATCACGGGCGAGGTGCTGCACGTCGACAGCGGCTACAACACGACGGCGGTGCCACCGGCGGCCGTGCCGGAGGAGTAGGCGGCGAGGAGGCGGCTCAAGATCGAAGCCTTGGCCTCCAGAACGCGCTGGACGGCGCGATACGCCGTCCTTGGTCGCGCAAATAGCGCTTGACGATGAGTTGAGACAGGACGGTGAGCTCGAGGGGCTGATCCGGGATGCTCCGGATCTTCCCGGCGTGTACCTCTTCCGCGAGGAGGGGGGGAGCGTCCTGTATGTGGGCAAGGCCCTCTCTCTCCGCAAGCGCCTCGGCAACTACCTGGCCGCCGCCCGCCACGGCGAAGGTCCCCGAGTGCCCGCCAAGGTGGCGGACATGGTGGAACGCGCGGCGACGGTCGAATGGATCGTGGCCTCCTCGGAAGTCGAGGCCCTTCTCCTCGAGAACAACCTGATCAAGCGGCACAGGCCGCCGTTCAACATCCGGTTGCGCGACGACAAGTCGTATCCGTACATCCTGATCACGATGGAGGACGAGTTCCCGCGGGTGATGTTCACCCGCCTGCCTCACCGGCGGGGCAACCTGTATTTCGGTCCCTACGCCAGTGCAGCGAAGGTGCGGGAGACCCTGGACACCCTCGGCCGGATCTTCCCGTTCCGCAAGTGCCGAGGAGTCCAGCCCGGGCGCAAGAGCGGCTCGCCCTGCCTGCAGTATCACATCAAGCGCTGCACCGCCCCGTGCGCCGGCCTCATCCCTTCCGACGAGTACGCCCTGATCGTCCGCCGGGTCGTGGACTTCCTTTCGGGTCGGTATGCCCGAGTCGCCTCTGATCTCGACGCCGACATGCGGGAGGCGGCCCAGGCGCTGGACTTCGAGCGGGCGGCGTTGTATCGCAACCGACTCGAGGCGGTGCGACATGTCCTGGAGCGCCAGCAGGCGCGGTCGGAAAGTCTGGGGACGGTGGACATCGTCGGGATGGCCCTCGACGAGCACGGCGCCAACGCCCAGGTGTTCATCACCCGCGACGGCATCCTGTCCGACCGGCGCAGCTTCAGCCTGGAGAACATCGAAGGGGCCGAGGCCGCCGAGGTGTTCGAGCGCTTCATGGGTGAGTACTACTCGGCGGCTCTGACCGTGCCGCCCGAGGTCATAGTGCCAAAGGATATCGGCGGGCTGGAGCAGCTGTCGGAGTTTCTCGCCGAGCTCCGGGGCACCGCGGTGGTGGTGCGCCACGCGGAACGGGGCGACAAGCGGCGCCTTCAGGAGCTCGCGCACCGCAACGCGGTACTCGCGCTCGAGCACGACCGCCTGCGCGACCAGCGCACCCGGGAGCGGCGGTACGGGGCCCTGACCGCGCTGCAGGAGTACCTCGGACTCGAATCGCCGCCCATGCGCATCGAGGGCTTCGACATCTCCAACCTGGGGCCGGATCATATCGTTGCTTCCATGGTGGTCTTCGAGGGCGGCGCGCCCCGCAAAGCCGACTACCGCACGTTCGCGATCCGGGGTGAGGGCGGTCAAGACGACGTGGGCTCCATCCGGCAGGCTCTGATCCGCCGGTTCACCCGCTCGCTCGGCCCCGACGGGGTCCGAGACTACGACCCGTCCTTCGAGGCCGTCCCCGATCTGGTGCTCATCGACGGGGGCAAGGGGCAGCTCGGGGCGGCGGTAGCCGCCCTCGCCGAGACCGGTCTCGACGACACCGTGCCGGTCGTGTCGCTGGCCAAGCGGGAGGAGGAGGTCTTCGTCCCGGGCTCCGGCCGGCCGTTGATCCTGCCCCGCGATGACGCCGCCCTCCTCTTGTTGCAGCGGGTCCGAGACGAGGCCCACCGATTCGCCGTGGGTTTCCACCGCAAACGCCGGGCGTCCCGCACCACAGACAGTCTGCTGGACGAGCTGCCCGGGGTCGGGAGCCGGCGCAAGGCCGCCATCCTGCGCCATTTCGGCTCGCCGGAGGCCTTCCTCGCCGCCACCCGGGAGGAGCTCGAGGCGGTCCCGGGACTGCCGGGCAAGGTGGCCCGTGAGATACACGCCTACGTCCACAAGACAGGATGAGGCGCGACGGGGTAGACTTGGAGAAACCTCATGCTGGAGGCGACTATGGGATGCGAACGGGCCGGTTTCTGGACGCCGTGGGGTGAGGGTTCTCTGTCGGCGGTCGACGGCGTGCTCGTCGAGGTCACGCTGCCTCCGCTCCCCGCGGGCGATCCCAGGTTGCTCGAGCTGCCGGCGGCGCGTCGGCGAAGAGAACCGCCGGTCCATCCCGAAGCATCGTCCGCGGAACGCTGGGCCGCGCAGCTCGACGACTACTTCGCCGGCGACCGCATCACGTGGACTCCCGACGAGGTCGATGTGGCCGCTCTCGGGCTGACCCCCTTCCGCGAAGCCGTGTACCGAGCCATACTCGCCGTGCCGCCCGGGGCGACGGTCACCTACTCGGAGCTCGCGGTCTTGGCCGGCCGCCCCGGCGCCGCCCGCGCTGTCGGCACGGCGATGGCCGAGAACCCCGTGCCCGTGGTGATCCCGTGCCACCGCTGTGTCCGTGCGGACGGTTCTTTGGGGCGATACGGCGACGACGATCGCTGGAAGCCGTTGCTGCTGCGGTTCGAGGGATGGCGGTGAGCTCGGACGAGGTCCAGGGCGGGCCGGGCGAAGGGCTGCAGGTCACAGTCATCACGGGCATGTCCGGCGCAGGCAAGTCGCAGGCGGTGGCCACCTTCGAGGACATGGGCTACTTCTGCATCGACAACCTGCCTCCCCAGATGCTCCCCCGGGTCATCGAGCTCTTCTTGCTGGAAGGCAGCCGGGTGGACAAGCTCGGATTGGTCTTCGACGCCCGGGGACGCGGCTACTTCGACGAGCTGGAGGAGGTTCTCTCGGGCCTCGACCGCTCCGGGGTGCACACCCGCATACTGTTCCTCGATGCCTCAGACCAGGTGCTCGTCGCCCGCTTCCAGTCGACACGCAGGACCCACCCCCTCGCGCCGGGCGACCGTCTCTTGGAAGGCATACGCGAGGAGCGGCGGCTGCTGGATCACATCCGTCAACGGGCCGACGTGGTGATAGACACGAGCGAGCTCAACGTGCATCAGCTGAAAGCCCGCATCCGCGACGACCTTCTCGCCAGCGAGCTGACCGACCAGGTGCTGGTGACCTTCCTCTCCTTCGGATACAAGTTCGGCCTGCCCACCGAGGCCGACATGGTCCTCGACGCCCGGTTCCTCCCCAACCCCCACTGGGTGCCCGACCTGCGTCCGCTCACCGGTCTGGAAGAACCGGTGCGCGACTTCGTGGTCGCCCGATCGGAGTCGCACGGCTTCCTGGAGCGGGTCTCGTCGCTGCTGGTCTACCTGGTCCCTCTGTATTTGGCCGAGCAGAAGACTCAGCTCGTGGTGGCCATCGGGTGCACCGGGGGCAGGCACCGCTCCGTGGCCTTGGCCGAGGCCCTGGCGCGCATGCTTGAGAAGGAGCCGTTCGTGGTCACGAACGTGCGCCACCGCGACCTGGAGCGTCAGGGCTGACCCGTCGTCCGCAGGCAGTCTTGCACCGGCTGCGAGGCAGTCGGCGATGACCCGCGTGGTCGCGATGGGCGGGGGTACGGGTCTATCCACCCTTCTGCGCGGGCTCAAGGGCGAGGTCGAGCAGTTGACGGCCGTGGTGACCGTCACCGACGACGGCGGCTCCTCCGGCCGTCTGCGCGACGAGCTGGGCATCCTGCCTCCGGGGGACATCCGCAACTGTCTGGTCGCGCTGGCCGACGACGAGTCCCTCTTGTCCGCACTCTTCTCGTACCGGTTCCCGAGCGGCTCTCTGGCCGGCCACAGCTTCGGCAACCTGTTCCTCGCCGCGCTTACGGCGGTGACGGGCGACTTCGATCGGGCCATAAAGGAGTCGAGCAAGGTGCTGGGGCTTCGGGGCACCGTGCTGCCCAGCACGACCACCGATGTCAGGATCGCCGCCGAGGACGAACACGGACGGCGCTTGGAGGGGGAATCGTCCATCGGACGCTCGCCGGGGGCGATCAAACGCGTGTGGATCGAACCGGGTGACGCTGAGGCGATGCCCCTGGCCCTGGAGCGGATCCGGGACGCCGATCTGCTGGTCCTGGGGCCGGGTAGCCTGTTCACCAGCGTCATCCCCAATCTGCTGATCGCCGACCTGCGCGAGGCGGTCGAGGCTACCGCGGCGCTGGTGGTCTATGTGGGCAACGTCATGACGCAGCCCGGCGAGACCGCCGGGCTGGACCTTCTCGATCATCTCGACGCACTCATACGGCACGTGGGGCTCGGGATGGTGGACGTCATGCTGGTGAACGACGAGCCCGTGCCCGACTCGCTGTGCCAGCACTACGCCGGGCGGGGGGCCGAGCCGCTCGTGTGGTGGCGCGGACCCACGGCGTATCGGGGTGTCGACGTGGTCCCGGCGGCGATGGCCGAGTTCGGGGAGTACGTGCGCCACGATCCGGCCCGACTCGCCCGGGCGCTCGTCGGGCTGGTCGAGAGGCGCTGATGGCGTCCAGCTTCACCCGGGCGGCGCGAGAAGAGCTCGCCCGTGCGTCCGGCGGACGCCGTTGTTGCCGTCTCGCCGAGGTCTCCGCTCTCGTCCGTACCACAGGGAGCTTCCACATCCGCGGGGGATCCACAGAGGAAGAGCGATACGGCCTGCACCTGTCGTCCACCGTGCAGGGGGCCGCCCGTCTCATCTATTCATACTTCAAGGCCTTCGGAGCCGAGGGCCGCCTGCTCACGAGGCGCGAAGCCCGGTTTCAGCGGAGGCTGGTCTACGAGGTCCACCTCTCGGGCTCCCCGGCGATGCTCCAGGCGTTGAACGAGCTGGGCGTGCTGAGCGACTCCTTCCGCCTGGACCAGGGGCTGCCCGTGCGGTTGTTGCGGCGCCGGTGCTGCAAGGCCGCGTTCATCCGTGGCTGCCTGATCGGTGCCGGGTCGGTCAACCGGCCTCGGGGGGACGCCCATCTGGAGATCGTCAGCCCTCACGCTGAATTCGGAGCCGGCCTCGTGGAGCTCTTGCAGGGCATGGACTTTCACCCGGGGCTGTACGTCCGCCGAGGCCAGCAGGTCGTGTACCTGAAGGGCCGGGAGGAGGTGGCCGGTTTGCTGGCGATGGCGGGAGCGCAGGAGGCGGCGTTGCAGCTCGAAGAGGAGGCCGTGCTGAGGGACGTGCGTGCGCGGGCCAACCGCCTGGCCAACTGGGACCAGGCGAACCTGCGGCGCACCAGCGCCGCTGCGCTGCGGCAGGAGGAGGCGATACGCTTCCTCGAGCAGCACGGGCTCATCGACTCGCTGCCTCCGGCTCTGCGGGAGGTGGCCGAGCTTCGGAGGGAGCATCCCTACCTCGCTCTGGGCGAGCTGGCGGCGGAGTCGCCCACCGGCCTCTCGCGGACCGCCGTCAACCATCGTCTTCGCCGGCTCGAGCAGGCGGCCGAGGACGCGGGATGGGCCGGGCGTGCGTAGGCCGCCGGGTGGCTGAGCGGGTCGGGTTTCCGTCGGCGGTGGATGGTAGAATCCGGTTCGGGACACGAGGGAACGAGGAGGATATGAGTATGGCTGTCAGGGTCGGGATCAACGGGTTCGGTCGCATCGGGCGAAACTTCCTCCGGGCCTCTCTCAAGAGACAAGCGGACATCGAAGTGGTCGCGGTGAACGACCTTACCGACGCGAAGACCTTGGCGTACCTGCTCAAGTACGACAGCATCCACGGGGTCTGGCCGGGCGATGTGCAGGTGAGCGGAGACGGTATCTCGGTCGAGGGAAGCGCCATGCGCGTCTTCGCCGAACGCGACCCCGCCGCGCTGCCCTGGAGGGACCTGGGTGTCGACGTGGTGGTCGAATCCACGGGCCACTTCACCGACCGAGCCGGAGCCACCAAGCACCTGGACGCCGGGGCGCGCAAGGTGGTCATCAGCGCGCCGGCCAAAGATCCGGATCTGACCGTGGTGCTGGGCGTCAACGACTCCGAGTACGACCCCGCGGTGCACAACATCCTTTCGAACGCGTCCTGTACGACCAACTGCCTTGCGCCCGTCGCCAAAGTGCTGCTCGACACCTTCGGCCTCGAGCGAGGCTTCATGACGACGACTCACGCGTACACGAACGACCAGAGCATCCTCGACCTCCCGCACAAGGACCTGCGCCGCGCGCGGGCGGCGGCGATGTCCATCATCCCCACCTCGACGGGTGCGGCCCGGGCCATCGGCCTGGTCCTTCCCGAGCTGAAGGGTAAGCTCGACGGTTTCGCGATGCGCGTGCCGGTGCCCGACGGCTCCGTCGTCGACCTGGTGGCCACTCTTGGCCGCGACGTGTCGGTCGACGAGGTCAATTCGGCGATGAAGACGGCGGCCGAAGGCCCGATGGCGGGAGTCTTCCAGTACTGCGACGACCCCATCGTCTCCAGCGACATCGTGGGCAACCCGCACTCGTCCATCTTCGACTCCCAGCTCACCATGACCATGGGGAACCAGGTCAAGGTCGTGTCGTGGTACGACAACGAGTGGGGCTTCTCCAACCGGATGGTAGACCTGGTCCTCCGCCTACTCTAGGAGGCGGTGGTGCTCAAGAAGACGGTCCGCGACCTCGAGGTCGGGGGCAAGCGGGTGCTTGTGCGGGTCGACTTCAACGTCCCGTTGGATGCCGGCCGGGTCGTCGACGACACGCGGATCCGAGCGGCCCTTCCCACGATCTCCTACCTCCGGGAGCGGGGAGCGAAGGTCATCCTGGCCTCGCACCTGGGGCGACCGAAGGACGCCCCCGACGACGCTCTGCGCATGGACCCGGTCGCCGCCCATCTCGCCCAACTCATCGGCTCCCCCGTGCGCAAGATCGACGAGTTGACCGGCCCGGAGGCGGAGAACGCGGCCGCCGCTATGGAACCCGGTGACGTCCTCCTGCTGGAGAACTCCCGCTTCGACCCCAGGGAGAAGAAGAACTCTCCCGAGCTCTCCGCCGAGCTCGCCCGGCTGGCCGACCTCTACGTGAACGATGCGTTCGGCGCCGCCCACCGCGCCCACGCGACCACGGCCGGGGTAGCCGCGCTCCTGCCCGCCGCGGCCGGCCTGCTGATGGAGAACGAGCTGGACGCTCTCGGCGCCCTTCTCGAGAGCCCCGCCCGCCCCTTCGTGGTCGTGCTGGGCGGGGCCAAGGTGAGCGACAAGATCAAGGTCATCGAGCGGTTTCTCGACCTCGCCGACGAGCTGCTGATCGGCGGGGCCATGTGCTTCACTTTCTTCCTCGCTCGGGGCGCCCAGGTGGGCGCGTCGAAGGTCGAGGACGAAGAGGGCGTGCGCCTCGCCGCCGACCTGCTCGACAAGGCCGCGGCCTCGCGGTGCGAACTCGTCCTGCCGGAGGACGTCGTGGCTGCCGACGCGTTTTCCGCTGACGCGGCGGTGCAGGTCGTTCCCGGAGACCGGGTACCCGAGGGATGGCTGGGGCTCGACATCGGACCCAAGGCCGCCGAAGAGTACGCCGCCCGCATCCGCGGCGCGGGCGAGGTCTTCTGGAACGGCCCCATGGGCGTCTTCGAGATGGCTCCGTTCGCCAAAGGCACGGAGGCCGTGGCTCGAGCGATGGCCGCCGCCCCGGGCATAACGGTGGTCGGTGGGGGAGACTCCGTCGCGGCGGTGCGGGCCCTCGGTCTCATCGGGGCCATGGATCATGTCTCCACGGGCGGCGGAGCGTCGCTCGAGTTCATCGAAGGCGCTTCCCTGCCCGGGGTCGACGCTCTCCAAGACCGCTGAGGGGGTGCCTGTGTCAAGGCGCATACCGGTCATGGCCGGCAACTGGAAGATGTACAAGACGCCTGCGGAGGGCAAGACCTTCGTCCGCTCGCTGGCACAGCGGATAGGCACGGTGGAGCACGCCGTGGTGGTCGTGGCTCCCCCCTTCACGGGGCTGTCCGCCGCGGTCGACGCCGCTTTGGGCACGTCCGTCTCGGTCGCCGCCCAGAACGTGTTCTGGGACGAACAGGGCGCTTTCACGGGGGAGATCTCTCCGCCGATGTTGACGTCTCTGGGTGTCCGCTGGGTCATCATCGGGCACTCCGAACGTCGCCTCCTGTTCGGTGAGACCGATCAGGGAGTGGCCCGCAAGGTGCGGGCGGCCTTGGACCATGGATTGCTGCCCATCCTCTGCGTGGGCGAGACCGAGGAGGAGCGCGAGGCCGGGCTCACCGAGGAGCGGCTCGCCAGCCAGGTCTCGAAAGGTCTGGCCGACGTGCGGCCCGACGAGGCCCAGCTGTTGACCCTCGCGTACGAGCCGGTCTGGGCCATCGGCACCGGCAAGACGGCCACGCCGGAGATCGCCCAGGAAGCGATATCGTTCGTACGCGGACGCGTGGCGGCGGCCTTGGACCCGGAGGCCGCCCAGGTCATACGGATCCTGTACGGCGGCAGCGTCAAGCCCGATAACATCGGGGAGCTGATGGTCCAGGCCGACATCGACGGCGCCCTGGTCGGCGGAGCCAGCCTCGACGTGGAGTCCTTCGCCGCCATCGTCGAGTATCCTCGGTGACTGACGCTCCCATCGAGCAGGGCAAGCCCCTTCCGGTCGCCCTGATCATCCTCGATGGGTGGGGTCACGCGAGCCCGGGCCCGGGCAACGCCATCAGTCTCGCCACGACACCCGTGTGGGACGGCCTGCTGGCCGACTCACCCTGGGTGTTGCTCGAGGCCAGCGGCGAAGCCGTCGGTCTGCCCGCCGGCATCATGGGCAACTCGGAGGTCGGCCATCTGACCCTGGGCTCGGGCCGGGTCCTGTTCCAGGACCTTTCTCGGATCAACGGGGCCATCGTCGACCGCTCGTTCTTCGCCAATCCCGTGCTCGAACCGGCGCTGAGGGCCGCCGCCGCGACCGCTGGGTCGGTCCACCTGATGGGCCTGCTCTCCGACGGGGGCGTCCACTCCGCGATCGAGCATATCCACGCACTGGTCGAGCTCGCGCGCGATTGCGGCGTGACCCGTCTCTACATCCACGCTTTCATGGACGGCAGAGACACGTCTCCCAACGCGGGTCGCGGCTTTCTCGCCGACCTGGAGGCCTTCCTGTCACGCGCGGGGCTCGGTCGGGTGGTCACGATCTCAGGCCGTTACTACGCGATGGACCGGGACCGCCGCTGGGAACGCGTGAGCCTTGCCTATACCGCCCTGGTCCACGGGGTCGGCCGGCATGAGCCGACCGCGGCCGAGGCGATCGAGCGATCCTACGCCGAGGGAGTGACCGACGAGTTCGTCGCGCCCACCATCATCGGCGCCGATGGTGGTGACACGAGGATCATCTCGGGCGACACGGTCGTGTTCTTCAACTTTCGCCCGGACCGCACCCGCGAGCTGACCCGCGCGTTCATCATGCCCGACTTCGAGGAGTTCGACCGGGGAGGACCCGCTCCCGAGGTGGCTTTCATCGGCATGACCGAGTACGAAGAGGGTTTCGACATCCCCGTGGCCTTCCCCGACGAGCCACCGGCGGAGGTCTTGGGCGAGGTGGTGAGCCGGACCGGGCTGAGTCAGCTGCGCATCGCCGAGACCGAGAAGTACGCCCACGTGACCTTCTTCTTCAACGGGGGCCGGGATGAGCCTTTCCCGGGTGAGATCCGGCGTCTCATCCCTTCGCCCAAGGAGGTGGCGACCTACGACGAGAAGCCCGAGATGAGCGCCTATCAGGTGGCGGCGACATTCGCGGCCACGATGGCGACCCACCCGGTCGACCTGGTGGTCCTCAATTTCGCCAACCCCGACATGGTCGCACACACCGGGGTCATCCCGGCGACCGTGGAAGCCCTTCAGCACGTGGATCGGTGCCTGGGGTACGTCCTGCAGGTGTTGCGCGCCCGGGGCGCCCGGATCTTCGTCACGGCCGACCACGGGAACGCCGAGTACATGCTCGAGCACGACGGCAGCGCGAACACGGCCCACACGACCAATCCGGTCTACCTCATCAGTGTCGACGGCGACCGGAGGATGAGGGAAGGGGCGGGGCTTTCCGACATCGCGCCGACCATCCTGAGACTGCTGGGCCTGAAGGTTCCCGCCGCGATGACAGGTCACTCGCTCTATTGAGCGGCGTATGCAGGGTTTTATGCGTGCTCCAGGGGACAAGACGGCGGGTCTGCTCCTATTCCGACGTTTGAATCTATTCATGAGCGCATGGTAGTCTTGCGCCTAGGTGAACAATCCATGGGCGCACTGTCGCGTCTATGGACGGAAGGAGAGTC
>JAJZQZ010000039.1 GCA_021802965.1 Actinomycetes bacterium | reverse complement strand
GGGGTGGGCAAGACCGAGCTCGGCCGGGCCTTGGCGGAGTTCATGTTCGACGACGAGAAGGCCATGGTGCGCATCGACATGAGCGAGTTCATGGAGAAGCACTCGGTCGCCCGCCTGATCGGCGCGCCCCCCGGCTACGTGGGCTACGAGGAAGGCGGCTATCTGACCGAAGCCGTCCGCCGCCGCCCCTACGCCGTCCTTCTGCTCGATGAGATCGAGAAGGCCCACCCGGAGGTCTTCAACATCCTCCTGCAGATCCTGGACGAAGGCCGCCTCACCGACGGCCACGGCCGCACGGTCAGCTTCACCAACACCGTGGTCATCATGACCTCGAACATCGGCAGTCAGTTCATCCTCGACCCGGATATCAACGAGGTGGAGATGGACCACCGGGTCTCCGAAGCCATGCGGATGACCTTCAAGCCCGAGTTCCTGAACCGGGTGGACGACATCGTGATCTTCCACCGCCTCTCGCTCGAGCATATCCGGAAGATCGTGGAGATCCAGCTGGGCCAGTTGCGTACCCGCCTGGCCGAGCGCGACATCAGCCTGGAGCTTTCAGACGAAGCCCTCGACTTCCTGGCGCACCAGGGCTACGAGCCGGCCTACGGGGCGAGACCCTTGAAGCGCCTCATCCAGAAGGAGCTGCAGGACAAGATCGCCTTGGCGCTGCTGAAGGGCGACATCTGCGACGGGGATACCGTGCGGGTTGATGCCGAGGGGCTGGGGCTTAGGGTGGGGGCGGTCGAAGCGGTGTAGCTTCGTTAGCCTGTGCTCTTCGCCACGATTGCGCGGGCCTCGTCCAGCGTGACGTCCCTAAGGCCTGGCTCGCGGTCCTCCACGGGCCGACCTACGGCAGGCGCATTGAGGAAGCCGCCAGGCGTTTCGAGGAGCACACCTTCCCAGCCGTCCCAGGCGAAGTAGGCACCTGGGGGCCATATCGCATGGGAACCCAAGGCACCTTCGAAGACCGGCTCGATCGCGGCGATTGCCTTTAGACCGGAGCGGATAGGGTCGTCATCCTCCTCGGCGGTCGCGTACTCGGTCATGCGCTCTCCCCAGACGATCACCTCGACTGTCGAGCCGACCTCGATCTTCCCCTTGAGGACATCAGTGACCTCGATGCGAGCGAGGCGGTAAAGCATGGGGGCGTCTGAATCGTCTGCGAGGTCCTTCGGCCACCGCCTACCGTCGGCACTGTTCCAACGGGCGGTGCTGACATCAGTGATGAGCCCGCCTACGACAATGGGCGCATCGGCGAACATGGTCTCTGGATCGTGAGAAGACCCGTACCCAAAAGCGCGCGTCGAGATCCTTCCTTGGGGAAGTCCCGAGGCTTCACAGATCGGTACAGGGGCGCTGGAGGTCGACGTGGTCATGGCTCGCTCTGAGTGAGGGATATCGACAACTGCCGCTGTCGTTGGCGGCGAAGTCGATTCGGCCTTACCTCCGCACCCGACGAGCAGCAGGCCGATCCCCGCGAGCAACAAGAACAGGATACCTGATAGGCGCATGGTGCCTCCTTCGAACCGTCCTGCCGCAAGCTTCACAACGCGCACAGACCGTCTATCCTGGCACAGGTTGTTCAGACCGGCCGCATCGTCGATTGACGGGCTGCGCATCCACGTCCCGGTCCGATCGGCGCCTCGCTCGAGTAACACGTGCGAGACGCAGTCGTCTGCTACTTCGAGGAGTCCGACCGGCCGCGCATGATCCGGCTTCATTTCGTCCAGGACGAAGTCATCGCGGCATGAGGCTCCCGCGGGATGTCTCCGGCGAGTAACTCGGTCAAGCTCTCGGCGCGCTCGACTACCGGATCACTCGTCAGACAGGAAGCCATCTCCGCTTGACGACAAACAGGGACGGCGAACACCGCCTCACGATCCTCCGGCACGACCCGCTCAGGGTTGGCACCCTCTCCGCGATCTTCGGTGATCCCGCGCGCCACCATGGGTTGACCCGCGACGACGTGCTCATACTGATTCTCGATCGGTAGGGCTTCCCGGCTCAGCCGCGCCCGGTAAGCCGCGGAGACAGGCGGCCTCCACTTCCGCCAGAACCTGCGGCAGATGTCGCGACTTCAAGTCGTCGTAGGCGGCAACACACCGAGCGTGCGCAACATCCCGTTGAGCTCTGTCGACCGCACAAGAATCTGCTTCTTTTCCCACTGCACCTCAAATCGACCGTCCGGCCAGCGCGGGACGGGGAGTGTCTCGCCACCCCCGTACTCAAGGACGACTGTAATCGGCGCCGTGGGCCCCTCGAACTCTGAGTTGGCAGTATCGAAGACCCCGGACAGGAGGGCCTTTGACAAGGCGGTTGCTTCGGCACCGGAGAACTCCAGGGGTCCGCCGCCTGGCCGATGGATGGATACTTTCACGATCTCAGCGCTTGCGAAATGCTGGCGCACGGTGGTCCAGACATCTTCGTCCGCGCTTCCTGACCCTGTGCAACCGGAAGCTGCAGCGAAGCTCAGAGCCATCAAAGTCAACAGTACGACAACGCGGACGCGCCAGAACGCGGGACGAACAAGAGAGATGCAGGCCACATTGCGGTGCTTCATGTTGCTGCGTTCTAGTGGGCGATCTTTTTGCCGGAATGGCGGCACGTGCCATTCGCTCATTGGCTTCTGCTTGCAGCGAGCCGGCTCTCGGGCGCCCATTCCGCCTACTCGCCGAGTTCGCGCAGCAAGATCGGCAACTGCTCGACGAGCGGCGGAAGGTCGCACTCAAGAACGTCCCACAGGATCGCGAGGTCGATCGAGTCATATCCGTGGATGAGGCGATTGCGCAGGTCGACGATATCCGCCCACGGGATCTCCGGGTGTTCGGCCTTGCAGGCGGCACTTACGCGGTTGGCGGCCTCGCCAATGATCTCGAGCAGCTGCAACACCGCCAGCGCCAGCATGCGGTTCTCAGCGAGGTCACCGGCATCCCTGCCGCGCACCATATCCACTGCCTCGACCGCGTGATCCAGCATGTGCTGGATTCGCCAGCCGTCGTCAAGCGGCTTCATACTGAACCCAGGCGGATGCGACCACTTCGTCCCGGAAGTCGCTCCCGAGGAACCCGGGAGTGTTCAGGTCGACCGTGCGGCCAAGAAGGGCGGACAACTCCCTCTGGAGTGCGAAGAACCGCAGCCCCACCCGGGTGCCGGGTTCGAACTCGACCAGGATATCGACGTCACTGCGCGGGCCGAAGTCGTCGCGCAGGATCGAACCGAACAGTGCGAGCCGCTTGATGTTGTTCCGCCGGCAGAAGTCCGCGATCACCGCTTCGGGGATGTCGACTCCGTTGACGTTCACAGGGTGCAGTCTCCTCGCACCGGCACTATGCATGGCCCTGAAGCACCTCTATCGTAGCACCCGTGCGTCACTCGCCCTTGATCGGCGCTTGACGCGCGACGATTTGCTCGATCTGATCTTCAATCAGTGGGCGGTCGTCTCCAACCCCCCCATCCTGTAGGCCGCGGCGACCGGCGCTTGGCACTTCCGCCAAAGCCTTCTATTGGTATGATATGGTTTCCATTATGGTTGCCCAAGGGGAAAAAGCCCAGGCGCGTAGCGGCCCTGAGGCAGGCAGTCCGGCGGTCCGGCGGGGGTCTGTCGACGACACGGTGGCCGGGCTGGTCAGCCAGATCCAGAACGGCCGCTATCCCCCGGGTGAGCGACTCCCACCCGAGCGCGAACTGGCCGAAGAACTGGGGGTCGCCCGACCCACACTGAGGCGAGCGCTTCACTCCCTGCGCGAGGACGGCTACATCAGCACCCGCCGTGGCCCGCACGGCGGCAACTTCGTCACCGACCTCGCCGGCCCGTCGCAGCGCTGGCTCCAACGACTGCAGACCGACCTGGACCACTTCATAGAGATCCTCGACTACCGCATCGCGTGCGAATCGTACGCGGCCCGCCTGGCCGCGCTACGGCGCACCGACAAGGACCTGGCCGAGTTGGAGGCGTCGACCAACGACCTGAAGAGCGCGGTCCTCCGCATATCGTGCATGGACCCGGCTGACGTCGATGCCACCGCTATCGCGAGCCTCGTGAGGTCTGACTCGCGCTTCCACGAGGCCCTCACCACCGCGGCGAGGAACAGTTGGCTTGCCGAGGCCGTGAGCCGGGCTCGAGGCGAGCTGTTCTCGGCGCAGCGCGGGTCCATATACCATCACGTGGTCGAAGCGACCATCGACGACCACGAGCGCATCGTGGAGGCGATACGCCGAGCTGACGCGGATGAGGCAGCCGAGGCCATGCGCTCCCATCTACAGCATGGGTTATCGGAGGTGCTGGACGTCATCGGCCCGGCGTGACGCCCGAACAGGAGGGACGGGGGTGGCGGTTCTGGATCGCGTAGATGGTTCTGGCGTCGTCAGAACGTACGACGTGCAGGTGGATC
Organism: Actinomycetes bacterium; assembly: GCA_021802965.1. GTDB lineage: Bacteria > Actinomycetota > Thermoleophilia > RBG-16-64-13 > RBG-16-64-13 > JAJZQZ01. The sequence continues at coordinate 14,957 of JAJZQZ010000039.1, read as the reverse complement.
CCACCGTATCAGTGCGCGTCATAGAGAAGAGTGCCTCCGACCATGCCCCGATTGCCCTGCTGGTCCACGGGCTCGGCGTCGGCGGCCGGTACTGGGACCTTTCCGGCACGGGCTACAGCACCATGGATCATCTCGTGGGGATGGGGCTGCGCGCGTGTGCGCTGGACCACCGTGGCTACGGCGGCAGCACCCCCGTGCCCGGGTCGACCGTGCGGGCCGCGGCCGCCACTCGCGACGTGGTGGCCGTAATCGACCACCTTCGGGCCGGCCAGCACTCATCGGGAGTCTGCCTGGTCGGGCACTCCTGGGGCGGCATCGTGGCGACGATAGTGGCGGCCACCCATCCCGAGTCGGTGGAGAGCTTGGTCTTGCTCGGGATGCCATATCGGCGCCTCCACCCAGTGTTCCAGCAGCGGGTGGCTCTCCTGCGCGCCGCGTGCACGGACCCGGATGGGTGGATGCCCAATCCGACCCATATCGGGCTTGAAGAGCGGCTCTGTGCATTCGAGCCCGAGGTGCTGACCGCATATGAGGAGATGGTGGGGACCGAATACCCGCGTATCCCCATCGGGGTGTTGGACGACTGCATCGAGTTGCCGCACGTCGAGCACGTCGAGCGACTCGCCTGCCCGGTGCTGGTGGTGTGTGGTGACGCCGAGACCGTCGTGGATCGCAGTGACATGCTGAACCTCCTGGACGATCTCCCGACCCCCGATAAGGGGCTGATGTTCGTCGGCCGTGCCGGTCACCTGACCGTTCTCGAGAAACACGCCCACGTCACGGTCGACCGGCTGGTGTCCGATTGGGCGCTTCGCCGCCGCGCTGGTGGAGCTTGAACCGGCCCTCCCCACATGGTATTGATTTAGTACCTATTTGGGACATTACCAGTACCTTTGGACTGATCGAGCTCTAAGCGGAGGGGGACGTCGTGAGTGGACCAGACCGTGTCGCCGTTCTCGGGGGAGGCAATGGGGCGCTCACTCTGGCCGCAGACCTCACGTTGGCGGGCCACCGGGTCAACCTGTTCGAGCTCCCGGAGTTCTGGGATGCGTTGACCCCGGTCAGAGAGACGGGCCGGATCGAGTTGGCGGGTGTGGGCCGGTGCGGTACCGCCAACCTGGAGATGGTCACGTGCGATATCCAAGAGGCCCTCGCCTCCGCCACCATCGTACTGGTCTCCGTGCCCGCCTTCGGGGCCGCGCGCATGGCTGAGGCCGTGGCGCCGGCGGTACGTGACGACCACCTTGTGGTCTGCCTGCCGGGCACGTTCGGTTCGGTGGCCTTCTCGCAGGTCTTCCGGCGGATAGGGGTCGACGCGCACCCGGTCCTGGGCGACGTCGCCACCCTGACCTATGGCTGCCGCAAGACGGGCCCCGGCGCCGTCTCGATCTTCGTAGAGGCCATCAAGCTCCCGGCGGCGGCCATCCCTGCCGACGCGACACCCCGCCTGGTCGCCGCCCTCCAGGAGTTCTTCCCGGTGATCGAACCCGGCCACGACGTGGTGGATATCGCGCTGAAGAACGTCAACCCGTGTGTGCACCCCGGCCCGTGCGTCCTCAATGCCGGCCGGATCGAGCACGCAGACGACTTCTACTTGTACCGCGAAGGCATGACTCCCTGCACCCGCCGGGTCATGGTCGCGATCGACGAGGAGCGCATGGCAGTGCGGGAGGCGTTCGGCTACGGTGCCCCGCACTACGGGCTCGACCCGATGCCGGGGGTGTACGAGGTCTTCGTCGAATACTTCGGCGAGGGCAGCATCGAGCAAGCGGGCTACAACATGCGGGGTCCCCTCGATGTATCCGACCGCTATCTCACCGAGGATATCCCGTACGGTCTCGTGGTCTACTCATCTCTGGGGGCCCTCGTGGATACGCCGACCCCTGTGTGTGACGCAGTCATCACCTTGGGCTCGGTCATCAACCAGACCGACCACCGGGCGGGCGGGTGTACGCTCGAGAGTCTCGGGCTCGGCGGGATCTCCGCCCAGGAACTCACATCGTTCGCTGCGACCGGAAGGCTGTGACGGCCACGGTCGAGAAGGAGGTGACCCCAGGGAAAGACGCCATTCCGGTCTGCAGGTGAGCTTCAGCTCCGGAGAGGAAAGCGGCAGACTCTAGAAACGACCCAGGGAGGAAGGGGGAATCATGTCACGCAGCATGCGTTCGGTCCTGGTGGTGCTGGCGGTCGGCCTCGTCGCGGCGCTCGCGATCGGTGTCGCCGCGGGTTGTGGGGGTGGCGGTACGACCACCACGGCCGCTCCGGCTACGGAAACAACCGCTCAGGCACCCAGCAGCACGGCCGCCACGGCTACGACCGCAGCCGAGAAGGTGTATCAGATCGGCATGACCCAGATCGTCTCGCATCCCACGTTGGATACGGCACGCAAGGCGATCATCGACGGTCTCAAGAGCGAGGGCTTCGAGGACGGCAAGAACATCGCGATCGATTTCCAGAACGCCGAGGGCGACATGGCGTTGGCGACCAGCATCGGCCAGAAGTTCGCCAACGACAAGAAGGACCTGATCATCTCCATCACCACCCCGGTGAGCCAGGCGATGGCCAAGACCAATCCGGACAGGCCCATCGTGTTCTGCCTGGTGACCGACCCCGTAGGCGCAGGCCTTCTCAAGAACCCTCAGGCCCCCGAAGGCAACATCACCGGGGTGACCGACTTCTATCAGATCGAGTACCACCTCAACCTGATCAAAGAGCTGCTTCCCGCGGCGAAGACCATCGGCTTGCTCTACAACGCCGGCGAAGCCAACTCGGTCGCTTTGGTGGAGAAATCGGAGAAGCCCAAGGCGGAGGCCATGGGCTACAAGACGGTGTCGGCCACGGCCGCCAGCTCGGCCGAGGTGGCGGCAGCCGCCCAGTCGCTGGTAGGGCGGGTGGACGTGATCTCCATCACCACCGATAACACCATCGTCTCCGGTCTCGAAGCGGTCCTGAAGATCGCCGCTGACAACAAGATCCCTGTCGTCGTATGCGACGTGGACAGCGTGAGTCGCGGCGCCCTGGCCGCCTACGGCATGAACAACGTGCAGATGGGCAACAAGGCCGGAGTGATGGCCGCCAAGATCCTGAGGGGCACACCCATATCGCAGATCCCCATGGACACCGCCACCGACTACGAGCTGCAGATCAACCAGACCGCAGCCAAGGCGATGGGTGTCACCGTGCCTGAGGCGCTCCTGGCCAAGGCGACGAAGGTATATCCGTAGACGAATCGCCTCAGGCGGGCGGCGCACCGCCGCCCGCCTGAGGCCACCCCGCAGGCCACTACGGAGCGGCGACGGTGGCCGGGTCTCGGTTGCCGCCGCCGAAGGGAAAAGCGGAGAATGAGGGGGATCCGGATGACAGGGGGAGGCCTATGCTGGTGACGCTATCCTCGGCCTTGGAGCAAGGCCTTCTGTACTGCTTCATGGTCCTGGGGGTATACCTCACGTTCCGCGTGCTCGACTTCCCAGATCTCACGGTGGACGGCAGCATGACCCTGGGCGCCTCCGTCTGCGCCGTGCTCATCATCAACGGGGCGTCGCCGTTCCTGGCGACCCTGGCGGGAACGGCATCGGGAGCAGCAGCCGGGATCGTCACGGGCTTCATCCATATCCTGCTGAAGTCGGACTCCGCGGATACCAACTACGGGCCCAAGCTCATATCGGGCATCCTCACCACGACGGCCCTCTACACGGTGAACCTGCGCATCATGGGACGCAGCAACATCCCCCTGCTTGGCGAGACGACCTTCTTCGACAAGCTGGGTTCCATGCTTAACGTCCGCATGGTCCATTGGCCGCTGGTCGCAACGCTCGCGGTCCTGGCGGTGATCGTCAAGTATCTGCTCGACTGGTTCCTGCACACAGACCTCGGTCTATCGATGCGGGCGATCGGCGACAATGAGCAGATGATCCGGTCGCTCTCGGTGAATACCAGCGTGACCCGGGTGATCGGCCTGGCGGTGGCCAATGCCCTCGTGGCCCTCACGGGCTCGCTCGTCGCTCAGCAGCAGGGGTACACCGACATCGGCATGAGCGTCGGCGTGCTCGTCGCCGGGCTTGCCGGCGTCATCCTGGGTGAGGCCATCTTCGGCACCCGGAGCGTCTCGTGGGTACTGTTCAGCGTCATCGCAGGCTCGCTGGTATACCGGACCCTCATCGCGCTGGGCCTGCGGGTCGACTGGATCAAGCCGACCGACCTCAAGTTGCTCACGGCCTTGTTCGTGATGATCGCCCTGGGCGCTCCCGTCATCCGAAGGAAGCTGGTGAAGTCGTGACCGCAGCGACCGGGTCCCCAAGCGATTCGTGCGCCTTGCCCCGACCCTCGGGCCGTGCCGCCGGCTTCGAATGCCGCGATATCCGCAAGACCTTCTACCGCAACAGCGCCTTCCAGATCCAGGCCCTTTGTGGCGTCGACCTGACGGTGGCCCCAGGTGATTTCGTCACGATCATCGGGTCCAACGGCGCCGGCAAGTCCACGCTCCTCAACGTGATCGCCGGGACGTTCTCGGTGGACGGAGGAGAGCTCCTCCTGGACGGCGAGGATATCTCCAAGCTCCCCGAGCACGCGCGCGCCGCCTTTATCGGCCGCGTCTTTCAAGACCCTCGCGCGGGTACCGCGCCTTCGCTCACCATCGAAGAGAATATGTGCCTCGCCCTGCGACGCGGCAGGCGGAGGGGCCTGCACATGGGGGTCGACTCCAGTCGCAGGCAGGTGATCCGGGAGAATCTCTGCTTGGTCGAGATGGGCCTCGAGAAACGACCGAAGACGCAGGTGGCGAAGCTCTCCGGCGGCCAGCGTCAGGCCATGTCGCTTCTGATGGCCACCATCGCCGAACCGCGTTTGCTCCTGCTGGACGAGCACACAGCGGCCCTGGATCCCAAGGTGGCTGCTACCACCATGGAGCTGACTGAAAGGGTCGTCTCGGCGCGGCGCCTGACCACCCTTATGGTGACCCACAACATGGAGCTGGCCTTGGCGTACGGCAACCGGCTCATCATGATGCACGCGGGCCGCATCATCCTGAACGTGGGGCCGACCGAGAAGAAGGAGCTCACGGTGGCCGGCCTCGTGCAGAAGTTCCGCGATGTGGCCGGTGAGAGCTTCACCACCGACCGGATGCTGCTGGACTGAGGGCTGCTTTCGCGAGGGAGCACGCCGAGCCCCGGACTCAGGGCGCGCCCGGTGGTGGAGAGAGAGACTCCCTCCGACCGATCGCTTCCAGAGCCGGATCCAGCCTGTCTAGCACCCTCCGCCGGGCTCCGGCGTCGCCGAGCAGCGCAACGGCCAATCCAAGGGCCGGCAGTGGCGCGGGTGCGTCCAAGAACCCGCCCGGGAACGACCGCGCGGCCATGGCCCGCCCCACCACCGCGTTCAGCGCGGCCGCATCCGCATCGCCATGCAGTACACGGGCCAGGCAGTCACGATAGCCGGCGCCGGGGATGACCGCGCCGATCACGATCGGGCCTGCCGGGCCGACCACCGGCACATCGGACACCTGCTCGAGGAGCAGGGCGTATAGTGGTCCGTTCCGGGGGGTCGTGAGCCGGAGTGGGCGCTCGGCGAGTCTCGAGGTGAAGAATAGGGCGGCCTTCGTCCACAGGTAGGGTGCGCTGAACGTCAAGCCTGTCCTGCCGGGCGTGACGGCCATACAGGCAAAGCCGTCAAGACTGGACTGCGCGGCAGTCTCGCGGGCCCCCAGGTCCAGGGGGAGCAGCTCCACCTTGATCGCCGCGTCGCCACAAGCCTCGCGCACGATGTCGAGCGCGCGACCCGCGGGCTGCCCCGCAACCAGATATGTCAGGGGCGCGAAGTCCGGGTCGAACCCGAGACGGAGCGAGGCGGGCGCTCTCATCCGACGCGGAGTGGCACGCTCAGCCGATCCCCCAGGCGCGCAGCACGTCGTCCGAGTCGACGACCTCACCGAAGTACCGGTCGATGTTGAGGAGCGACATCTCCTTGGCCGTCTCGTTCGCGCCCCCGGTCAGATCACGAGGCACCACCACGTAGTAGTCGAGAGTGTAGGCCTGCCGAGCCGTCGACTCAACGCACACGTTGGTGGCCACTCCCGTGAGGACCAGGGTGGTGATGCCATTGGCGCGCAGCATCATGTCGAGGGGCGTACCCACGAAGGCCGAGTAGCGGTTCTTGGGCATCACCACATCCGTCGCGGCCGGCTGTATGCCGTAGAACTCCTCGGCCTCCGGTCGGGGAGGCCGCTTCATGCCGGACCGCGCCTGGTGCTCTTCCACCACAGGCGACCGGAACTCCGTCACGTATGTCTGCTTCGTGAAGACCACGAGGCGGGCCAAGCCCCGTGCCTTGTCCAGAAAGGCGGCCAACCGGGGGATCATCGCCCGCATCGGGGCGGGATCGTCGCCCATCAAGTCGATGACGCCCCCGTCGGCGAAGAACTCCTGCTGCACATCGATGACGATCACCGCCGTCCGCTCGGGGGCGATCTTCGCAGCCAACTGCATGAGTTCGGCCATAGTGGCCTCCTTGGGATCTCGAGGTGGCCGCATGAGGATAGCAGCGGCCGCGCCCGACGCCCTCACGCCGTCCCCGGTGTCAGACCGGCGTTCGCTCCGGTCGCATCTCCACGGCGCGGTTCATGTCGTCGACGAACACCACCCGGGGTTGCCACATACGGGCTTCGGCGTCGTCCATAGACACGAAGCTGGCGATGATGACCAGGTCGCCGGGGTCGACCAAGTGGGCGGCCGCCCCGTTGACGCACACGACACCCGACGCTCGTTCGCCCGAGAGCGTGTAGGTCCGCAGACGCGCGCCATTGGTGACATCCCAGACGTCGACCGACTCGCCTTCGAGGATCCCCGCTGCATCGAGCAGATCCCGGTCGACGGTGATGCTGCCTTCGTAGTCCAGGTCGGCGCCTGTCACAGTGGCCCGATGGATCTTGCCCCCGAGCATGGTACGTCTCACAGGTATTCCTCCAGCGGCACTCAGCGCGGCCACGCAGCCGTCGAGGGAGGAGGATACCGCAGGGACGGGCAGGATGTCTGGACCGGGGACTGAAGACTGCTATCGTGGTTCGATCATCAACCCCATTCTGGGCGAAGAAGGAGACGGCGCAGTGTTCACTATGACGAGGGAGGAGATCCTCGAGTTCATCGCGGCGAACCCGGTGGGGTGGATCGCGACAGTCGAAGACGGGCGGCCGCACGTGCGTGCGCTGAGGGCGTTCCGGGTGAGAGACGACGGGCCGCTGTTCCAGATCTCGGAGCCCAAGGATGTCTACCGTCAGCTGGCCGCAAACCCGAACGTCGAGGTGTGCTTCAACGACCAAGAACGTGGGATCCAGGTGCGCGTCGCCGGGAAAGCGCGGTTCGTCGAAGACGAGACTCTGCTCGACGCGGTCCTCGAGGAGCGGGCGTTCCTCGAGTGGCTGGTCGATAGAGACGGGCGGGCAGCGATCAAGCTCTTCGTGATCGCCGACGCGCAGGCCTACGCCTGGACACGGCAGAACAACTTCGTGCCCAAGGAGTGGGTCGAGCTCTGACCTGACAAGCTGCTGAAAAGTGACGCTTTGCCGGGAGACCGCGGGTAGCCGGTGAAGGGCCGGCCGCCGCCCCCTTCCGCCGCCGACTCCCGCAACGCACGTTCGAATGTGAGAGCGTGTGGTGAACGCGAGGGCGTCCGGCCGGTTGGCGACGGTTGCAGGTGGGGGACCGCCGGACTAGACTCGGACTACACATAAGCCCTGGCGGGGGTGGCGAGTGAAGGCGGCAGCTTCGAGAGAGCTTTGGCGGTACCGGGAACCGCGCCGCCACGAGATCATCTCCGACCTGGTGAGGGCTCACTCGACGAACCGCCAGGACATCCGCGAAGCGGTCCTCCGGGGCCGCGACCTAAGCCAGACGCGCGAGGTGCTGGAGCTGGGGTGCGGCTTCGGCTTCATGAGTTCCGCGGTCGCTCCACGTGTCCACCCCAGTGCCCGCATCACAGGCGTCGACGCCTGCCGGGACAATCGCGAACCCTTTTCGGCCCGCGTCCGGGCGGCCGGCCGGCGGGCGGCATTCGTGTGGATGACGGTGGAGGCCGGCCTGCCCTGGCGGGATCGCATCTACGATCTGTGCGTGGCCAGCCATTCGCTCTACTACTTTCCCCAGATCATCCCTGAGGTCGCGCGCATGCTCAGTCCCGACGGACGCTTCTTCGCCCTCACTCACGGGATCGAGAGCGCGCAGGCCCTCTCGCGGGCGGCCGGCCTCCCCCCGGAACGCTCGCCCGTGGTGCGGGTGGTCAGCCGTTTCTGCAGCGAGAACGCGGTCGAGCTGCTGAGACGTTCCTTCGCCGTGGTCGAGGCGGTCGAATACCGGAACTCTCTGGTGTTCGCCCCCGACGAAGTCGAGGAACTGCTGCTCTACCTCCGCTTCAAGTTCCGAGCCCTGACCGAGTGGCCCGAGTCCGAGCCGGAGCTCAGACGGCTCGAATCCGCGAACTGGCTGCGGGCCGTGTTCGCCGATGGACCGGTGACCATCGACAAGACCGACACCGGCTTTTGGTGCGCGGGACCGCTATGCCGCCCGGCCCCGCCCGACCAAGAGACTTGGCAAGAAGGCGACGGCACCGGCGACCGACTCTGGCCGATATAGACCTTGGAGGAACGGATTGAACATCCACTACACCTCGAGCAAAGGCGAGTGATCGGGTTCACCCGCGCGCTCGGGCGCGAGCTCGGCGAGTATGGCATCCGCGTCAATGCCATCGCTCCCGGGTACACGATGACCGACGCCCAGAAGGAGCGCACACTCGCCCGACCCGAGTGGGGGGAGAGCATGCGTTCCCAGCAATCCCTCTCTCATCGTAGTGTGCTTCCCGACGACCTGGCCGGGCCCGCTTTCTTCCTGGCCTCGCCCGACAGCGACTTCATGACCTGCCAGACGCTGCTCGTCGACGGGGGTCGGAGCATGTGGTGAGCCTCGTCCGGTCGACCCGCTTTCTTCGCGCGGGCATCGGACGTAGAATAGAGAAAGAGGCTGACGGTCGACGAGCCCCGTGGCCGTGCTCGTTTGGGAGCGCATCTTGCTCGAGTGTTGTATGATGCTTGTGAACGCTTTCACTGGACACTCGCCCATAAGCGCGGGCGGCCGCCGTAGTGGCCCGGGGCTATTTGTGAAGCTGTTCACAACTAACCAGTATCGCCGGGCCGACCCGACGCAGAAGAGACACCGAGAACGAGGAGGCTCCAACCGATGATCGATCGCGTCATCCAGAAAGCGCACCTCACCGAATTCCTCGACCATCTGGCCGGCGAGCGCGTAGTCGCGGCGCCGGTCGCCGACGGGCCGCTCACCCGCTTCCGCCGGATCCACAGCGCGGCGGAGATCGCCGCGCACTACCTTCCCACCGCGCTCCCGCCGAGTAAGTACCTGCTGCCGACGAAGGAGGTCCTCCTGCGCTATCGCTACGACCACGGAGTGAGCGCAGAGGCCCAGTTCGACACTCAGGAGATGATCGCCTTCGGAGTGCGGCCGTGCGACCTCCACGCCCTGGCCCTTCTCGACGCGATCTTCATCGACGACAAGCACGATGGCCACTACATGGCCCGCCGGCAGCACGTGGTGCTCGTCGGGATCGAGTGCCTCTCCCCCTGCGACGACCACTGCTTCTGCGAGAGCATGGAGACGCTGGAGGTTCACACCGCGTACGACCTGCTGCTGACCGACCTGGGCGAGGCCTACTACGTCCGGATCGGCTCGGCCGCCGGCAAGGAACTGCTCAAGGGTGTCGATAGCATGCGCGAGGCGGTCTACGAGGACCGGACCCGGTTGCGTAAGGCGCACGAAGCCCGGTACGCCGCCTTCACCCCCCGGCTGGAAACGGATCTCAGCCAGCTGCCCGACCTGCTGGCCGACAGCTCCGACAGCCTGCTGTGGGACGTCCTGGGCGAGAAATGCCTGTCATGCGGGGCCTGCACGAACGTCTGCCCCACGTGCTACTGCTTCGACGTCAAAGACGAGGTCGACCTGGGCCTGTCGAGCGGCGAGCGCTACCGCGCCTGGGACAGCTGCCAGCTCGAGGAGTTCGCCATGGTGGGCACCGGCGAGAGCTTCCGCCAGCCACGCAACATGCGGGTGAAGCACCGGTTCAACCGCAAGGGCCGCTACATCCTGGAGCGATACGGCATGCAGGGGTGCGTGGGATGCGGGCGCTGTGCACGCAACTGCCTGGTGGGCATCGACCCCGTGGAAGTCTTCAACCAACTCAAGGGCCAGCCAGTGGAACGGCAGGAACGGCAGGTGATGCGATGAGCGGCGCACCCACTCTCATGCACCGGCGGCTCAAGCCGTCGCCCTTCCTGCCCGACCTCGCCGAGATCGTGCGGAAAGACCACCTCACCAGCACCGAGACCCTCTACCAGCTGCGGCTGGCAGACGGCTCGGAGCTGGGTCACACTCCCGGGCAGTTCGTCGAGCTGAGCGTCTTCGGAGTAGGTGAGGCGCCTCTCTCCATCTCGTCGTCGCCCACCCGAGGGGAGGCGTTCGAGGTCTGCATCCGGCGGGTCGGTGATGTGACCGGCTCTCTGGAGCGCCTGGGCCTGGGCGCCCAGATCGGAGTGCGGGGACCCTTCGGACGAGGCTTCCCGCTCGACGAGATGCGCGGACAGGATGTGCTCATCATCGCGGGCGGGCTCGGCATCGTCCCCCTGCGCAGCCTGATCGTGAACCTCCTCGACGAGCGGGGCGACTTCGGCGACATCACGGTCCTGTACGGGACCAAGGACCCGAGCTTCCTCCTCTTCAAGGACGAGATCACGCGTTGGGAGGCCCGGGACGACGTCGACCTGCGCATCACGGTCGACCTGGCGGAACCGTCGTGGAAGGGCAGCGTCGGGCCGGTGACGACCTTGTTCCGACGCCTCACCATCGATCCGAAGCGGACGGTGCCCGTCATGGTGGGCCCGCCGGTGATGTTCAAGCACGTGGTGAAGCAGGTCTTGGCGTGCGGCATCCCGGAGGACAGGATCATCCTATCCCTCGAACGGCGGATGAAGTGCGGCATCGGCGAGTGTGGCCACTGCCAGATCAACGGGGTCTACGTATGCCAGGACGGGCCCGTCTTCACCTACGCCGAGCTCAAGCGGCTGGAGGAGGCGATGCTGTGATGAGCGAAGCGATGATCGAAGCCCTCCAGACGCTCAAGCGTCCCCGGGTGGCGGTGTTCGAGCTGGCGTCCTGCGCGGGTTGCCAGCTGCAGATCCTCAACTGCGAGGACGAGCTCGTCGACCTTCTGCAGCTCATCGAGCTGGCGTACTTCAAGGAGGCGATGACCGAGACGTCGGACGTCTACGACCTGGCCCTGATCGAAGGAGCGGTCACCCGAGAGGCCGACGAAGACAAGCTGCGCACCATCCGGGAGCGGGCGAAGCTGGTCGGCACCCTCGGTGCCTGCGCCTTCCCCGTCGGGATCCCGGGTCTCAAGAACGGGCACGACCTGGAGGAGGTGGCGCGTCAGGTCTACGGGGAGCACGCCTCGTACTTCCCCTCGGTGGAGGCGAAGCCGGTGGACTCGGTGATCAAGGTCGACCTGCACATCCCAGGATGCCCCATCCACAAGGACGAGTTCCTGCGGGTCGTCACCGGGGTGCTCCTGGGTCGGAAGCCGCCGATACCGGGCTATCCGGTGTGTGTCGAGTGCCGGTTGAAGGAGAACATATGCGCCTTCGACCGGGGTCTCATCTGCCTGGGGCCGGTGACCCGGGGCGGCTGCGGCGCCATCTGTCCCAGCTACGGGAGCCGCTGCTTCGGCTGCCGCGGCCTGGCGGACGACCCGAACCTGGCGTCGGTCGAGAACCTGTTGGAGGACCACGGGCGCACCAGAGAGGACATCCTGGCCGAGTACGCCCTCTACAACGGCTACTACGCCCTGCACGACGGCGGGTTGAAAGCGAAGGTGGCCCCATGAGCAAGACCACTGCCGTCGACGTGAGAGTCGACTACGTGTCGCGGGTCGAAGGCCACGGCAACATCCTGGTAACCGCTCAGGGAGACCAGGTCAAGGAGGTGAAGTTCGAGGTCACCGAGCCGCCGCGCTTCTTCGAAGGCATGCTGCGCGGCCGCCCCTTCGAGCAGGCGCCACTGATCACGTCCCGCATCTGCGGGATCTGCTCGAACGGCCACGTGCTCGCGTCGATCGCGGCCATGGAAAGCGCGCTGGGGATCACCGCCTCCGAACAGACGAGCCTCCTGCGGCGCCTGCTCCTGCACGGCGAGACCATCCAGAGCCACGTGCTGCACGCTTACTTCCTGGTGGCGCCTGACTTCTTCGGTGTGGGGAGCGTCGTGCCCCTCGTGCAGAGCCATCCCGAGGTGGTGAAACGGGCGCTCCGCTTGAAGAAGCTCGGCAACGACGTGTGCGACGTCGTCGGCGGGAGGGCCGTGCACCAGATCGCAGCCGTTGTCGGTGGGTTCACCCACCTCCCCACCCCCGACGAACTGCTGTCGCTGCGGCAGCGATTGGTCGATGCGGCGCCCGATTTACAGGCGACGGTCGAGCTCTTCGCCGGCCTCGCCATGCCGGACTTCGACCGTCCGACCGAGTACCTGTCCCTGAAGTCGGCGGCCGGCTATGCCTACTTCGGCGATCTGATCCTCTCCTCCAGCGGCGACATCACCCCGGTGCGTCACTACCGCGAGAAGGTCAAGGAGCGCGTCGTGGAGCACTCCTCGGCCAAGCATTGCCGATCCGACAAGGACACCTTCATGGTGGGCGCCTTGGCGAGAGTCAACAACGGCTTCCAGTATCTCTCCGACGGGGCCAAGGACGTCGCCGTCGGCCTGGGATTCGAACCTCCGGTCACGAACCCCTATATGAACACCATCGCCCAGCTCATCGAGACCGTGCACTGCGTCGACGACGCCGTCGCCATCATCGACGCCCTGATCGCGAGAAGCCTGATCCCCGAGCCTCCGGCCGTAGAGGCGCGTGAGGGTCACGGCGTGGGCGCAGTCGAGGTGCCGCGCGGCACCCTGTACCACGAGTACAGCATCGACCGCGAGGGACGCATCACCGACGCCAACCTCATCATCCCCACCGGTCAGAACCTGGCCAATCTGGAGAGCGACATGTGGGCGCTGGCGCCGGTTGTGATCCCCAAAGGAGCCGACGCCGCCCAGCTGGCCATGGAGATGCTGGTGCGCGCCTACGACCCCTGCATCTCGTGTTCGACCCACGTCATCTACCTGCCGGTGAAGGGGGAGGAGTGAGATGAGCGAGCATGCTACCCGGGTGGTCGACAACGAGTTGTTCCTCCCGCTGAGTGAGGACGACCGGGGTACCCTCGCCGCCATCGCGATCCCCATGACCTATCAAGCCGGCGAGGTGATCTTCGTCGAGAACGAGGAGGCCTACGCGTTGTGCCTTCTTCTCGACGGCAGGGTGGGCCTGCAGATGGATCTGGGGAACGGACGCAACATCATGGTGAGCACTGTCGACCCGGGGGAGATCTTCGCCTGGTCGGGACTCGTGCCGCCCCACCAGTTCACGGCGACCGCGCGGGCCATCGAGGACTCCGAGGTGGTCATCTTCAAGGCCGAGGACCTCAGGGCCCTGATCGAGAAGAACCCCGCCTTCGGCTACACGCTGATGCTGCGCATCGCTTCGCTGATCGGCGAGCGGTTGCGCGACACGCACCTGCAGCTTCTGGGGATGTTCGGGGCCTGACCGCGCGCCCCCTCTCCGGGGACGCGTTCGGAACAGCCTGCTCGCGGGGCCCGGTCGGCCGGCCCCGCACAGGCTGCCGTTCAGCGCGTTCTGGGGGCCTTGCAGGCTGTTGAAATATGACTTCTCGCGGCGGGGGTGCGCCGGGAACGCGCCAGACAAGGACGCAAGAAGCGTGAATAGCGCTATTCGCGCGACCGAGGACGACGTATGGCGCCTCCCAGCGCGGTTCGGCCGCCGGGACTTCGTCTTTCAACAGCCTTCCTAGGCTTCGTTCTTCAGCAGTCTCCTGGACGGCCACAGCTCCGAGATGAGCATCCCGCCGAGGATGAGACCGGCCCCCAGCCATCCCACCGCTCCCAGGCGCTCGCCGGCGAGCAGGTAACCGAACAGCCCGGCGAAAACGGGCTCCATGGTGAGGATGACGGCGGTGCGGGTCGGCGGTGCGTGGCGCTGGGCGTAGGTCTGCACGTAGAACGCCGCCGCCGACGCGAAGACGCTCGTCACGCCCAGGGCGAAGAGCACCGAGGGCTGGGATGGCACCGAGAGGCTCGGTGACATGCCCGTCGCAGCTCCCAGCACGGCAAGGACCGTGGTCAGCACACCCACGGTACCCAGCTGCAGAAGAGTGAGGACGGCCGGGTCGCGACCTTGCACGTAGGTCGATGTGAGCAGGATGTGGATGGAGAAGCTCACCGCGCACAGGAACACGAGACCGTCGCCGCCGAGCCTCAGCGCGTGGGTGCCCCCAGAGAGCAAGAAGAGCCCGACCGTGGCCAGGACGACCCCGACGATAGCGCCCATGTCAACGGGGGAACGCCAGACCAAGGCGTACATAAGAGGCACCAGGACGACGAAAAGGCCGGTGATGAAGCCCGCGTTGGACGCGCTGGTCTTCTCGAGCCCGAAGGTCTGGAAGATGTACCCGGCTCCCAGGGCCAACCCCATGAGAACGCCCCGCAAGACCGTTGCGCGGTGGCGGCTGCGTGTCGTTCGCACCAGGACGGCCGGGCCTTCAGCCGCGAGGATGAGCTGATCCGCTCTCGACCCATCTTCCCCGCCCGGCCGCGCGCCCTCGCGCTCCGCTCGCCCTCGCCGCCACCGACCGACCACGACGACACACCCCATGACCCCCGCCGCGAGGAGGAAGCGCAGGCTGAGGAATTGGAGGGTGGGGTAGAGCGCGACGGCGTCTTTGACCATGACGAAGGTCCAGCCCCAGACGGCCGCCACGGCGATCAGCAGGATCTCAGCGAGGATCTGGCTACCCC
>JAJZQZ010000038.1 GCA_021802965.1 Actinomycetes bacterium | reverse complement strand
AGTCAAACATGGCAATATCCCAACCATGTTTTGTCATACTTCCGCTCAGATTGTCCGCTATTCCCGAGGCGTACGGGTCATTGGCTGAAACTATGGCTATGCTCTTCTTCTTTGGCGCCCATAGTCCCTTTCTTTCCAGATCGTCCAAGAAATATGGAAAGCCAATACCATACCATTTTTGCGAGGGGTCACACATGAAGCACATCCAGTATCTACCTGGATTTGAGCTGTAAATTTGTGGATTAGACTCAAGAGTATTTACATGCAAATAGAGCGTCTCCATGTCGGCGACCATTTCGTACTCGGGACCTGAGAACAGCAAGTATCCGTTGATGATCGCGTCGACATTCTCCTCTGCGATCAGCTTGTGGAAAGCGAACATCATCGTCTCGGGTTCCATATCGCCTACATCGACGACCACATACTCAATCTCGCGACCGGCAGACCCCCCCCGTGCATTCCACTGATCTACTGCCAAGGTCGCTGCCTGCTGTTGCTCCAGCCCATCGGCGGCCGCAAAGCCAGAGAGCGGCAGGGCAGAGCCAATCTTGATCGGCCTGGACAGTGCAGTGGACGTCGAGCGGCTAACGGGGGGCCTTCGGTCGGCCTCGCGTGGCCCGCCTTTCGCCGATACGCTGACGCTCTGCTCCGATGGCATCAAGGACCTCAGATTCAGCGCCATCAGGAAGGCTGCCTGGGTTTCGAGCGAGCTGATCCGCTGACCTGTCAGCCGTTCGACGAGGCTTAGCCGGTAGCGGAGCGTGTTCTTGTGCAGATGGAGAGCCGCCGCCGTCTCGGCAAGATTACAGTCATGGTTCAGATAGGAGGCAATGGTGTGAATAAGGATGTTGTGCTTCTTCTTGGTGTCATAGGCTAGCAGCGGCTCCAAGAGCGTATCGACGTGCTCGGCGGAAGCCGAAGACCCCAGTGACTCGAACAGCACGTTCAACATCCCAAGATCCTCGAAGGCGAGGGTTCCGCCTTTTGCATATCGTTGCCGGGCTATCTCAAGCGATCGCACCGCCTCAACGTAGCTCTTGTCCACGCCTTCGGAGAGAGTGTACGGTCTGCCACTCGCCACCCAAACCGGTGACTCACCGGCGCAACGATCGACGTGCTGGTAGAAAGTCTGCAGGTCGTCTAGTAGACAGCGAACCGCCCGATGGACCTGGTGGGCGATGGTGACACGCGACCCTTGGCATTTCACGAGAGCCCGACGATTCCCTACGCTGTCCAAATCCCGGATCACCCGCAACGCATTCGCGCGCATAGCCCCAACGTCTGCGGACGATCCGTACTCCACAAGGATGACAGAGAACGGAGTTGTAGCGTCGTATCCTTGCGTGATAAGCCTCTCGGCCAGTGCATCCTTGTTCGACACGGACGTCGCCGTCAGATCGTCGACCAAGCTCGAAAGGAACCGCTTCTCCAACTCCACCGTCAACCTGATCTCGCGGAAATGGTGGCCGGCCTCGCCTGACAGGCACAGCAGGGTCCAGGAAATCAACTCCGTCTGCTTACCCTCATGGACCAGGCAAGCCACACCCTCGACGTCTCCGTCTAGAACGACCGGGGAAATGCTGATCATTCCTGCGCCAGATCCTGGCAGAGGTCGAACGACGGTCGGACCGGCAAGGGCGGACCCGTTCAGGTGCTTAAGCGCACTTCGAACAACGTGGCCGCTTTGGAGGCTCCCGGGCCACTCGGCCCCGCCAAGACGATCTATAAGCGCCTTGTCGTCGGGAAGGCCGAACCCCAAGGTGGATCCGTCTGGCGTGGTAACGAACGCCACGGCGCCCGCAGCTTGAGCTGCGGCGCCACAGAGAGCTTGGAGGCCCCCCTTCGAACCACCCGCGGCCCTGATCCGCTCGTAGACCATCTGGGGCATCTGCGGTCTTTCGGAGTCAAGTACGGACATCACGCCCAGCCCCTCGTCGCTCAAGCAATTGAGGGTCGCATCCTATGCCCCCGGGCCAAGGTCGACCGGACAGATTCACGGCGTTCGCGCAACCCCCGGGCCACACTCACCTGAGCCTCATCGGCAGCACGCGGCCACATCCCATTTCCGACCCTTCGCAACAGGTGCAAGCGAATACAAATGAGCAGGGCTGCCATCAACACGGCTGGGAGAAGGAAGGCTAGTCAATGGCATGTGCACGACCCCCCGGTTGTCACTATGCCTCAGGAAACTCTTGAGCCGGCATTGTATCAGAGGGCACAGCCGGTCGCTACCCGGAAAGCCTTCGTTCTCCCGAGGCGCGCACAGGCACCGCCAGAAGGACTGTACCACTCACTCACTCGAGCGTCCCATTCCTGGGCAAAGACTGGAGTCACGCAGGGCGGTGCAGCACCTGCGGGGAGACAGCACCTCTGCCTTGCTTCACACCTTCTCGATCTCCGCCATGACAGAATAGAAGACTGGTCCGTCTCCGATGTCGCTCGTCTCTTGCGACGTGAGCGCGTTGACGTTGAGGCCGCCAGGGGTCAACGAGCTGGTGAACTGTTTCTGCGCCCCCACTACACCCTTCAGCAGACCTTCTATGACCCGGGCTACGCCAAGCGTCTCTCCCCGGTCATTGAAGAGTCGGCACAGGTCACCATCGCTAATCTCACGGTCTGCGGCATCAAACGGATTGAGCTCGAATTCCTGCTGGGGTACCCACCTCCGCAATGAGGGGACGTGTTGGAACGTGCTGCCAATATAGAAGTGCATCGCAGAACTGATCACCTGTAAGGGGTATCTGGCGTGCATACCTTCCAGGCTCCCAAGCCCCTCTTTCTCCGATGTGTACGCGGGCCATGGACATCCCTGCTTCTCCAGCGAACGCGAGTAGAGTTCGATCCTTCCCGTAGGGGTGGGCCAGCGGCCGCTGTTTGGCCCAGGTCGGTCGGGGGATTCGACGGCCGTTCGCGTCCAGCCTTTTTCTGCCAATTCCTGTAAATCCAAACCCTCGTACAGGGGGTTGATCCGCGCCGTCGCTTCGAGGAGTCTCCTGATCATGTCCTCGTCGGATTCCAAGAACGCGGGATCCTCAAGGCCCATAACGCGAGCAAGAAGTCGGAAGGTCTCCTGGTTGCTCTTGCTCTCCCCTATAGGCTGTATGGCCTGTTGGCTTAGGCCGACGTAGTAGTGACCGTACGCCGCGTGAAAGTCAGTCTGCTCGAGCTGTGTGGTTGCCGGCAGCACAAGGTCAGCATGCAGAGTCGTGTCGGTCCATACAACGTCGTGGACGACCGTGAACAGACTGTCTCGGCAGAGCCCTTCTCTGACCGAGTTGCTGTCGGGAAGCGAGTTGATGGGGTCCGAATTCCAGACATAAAGAGCGCGGACGGGCGGGTCGAGTTCCTCGTTGCAGAGCGCTCGACCGAGCTGTACCTGATTGAGCGTCCGCGGTTCGCGGCCAGCAAGGAAATCGGGACGCTGCAAAGCCTGAAGATCGACAGCCCATGTCTCTTCCAGTGTCCCGGAGCAGACACCACCACCGCTGCGCCAGGCACCCGTAACAGCGGGCAGGAGTCTGATACAACGACTCATCATCCCCCCGTTGTCGTGCCTCTGGAGGCCGTAATTGAGCCTGATGAAACTGCGCTTCGTCCGGCCGAATTCTTCGGCGAGGAGCATTATCTCCGCGATCGGAACACCGGTTATCTCGGACACTGTCTCCGGGGAGTACCGATGAAGTTCCCCCGAGAGGAAGCCCTCCCATCCCTCCACATGTCGGGAGAGAAACGCCTGATCGTGCAGGTCGGCCTTGGCGATCGCGTTCATCATTCCCAATGCGAGAGCATGATCGGTCCCAGGCCGTGGCTGGACGTGTCGATCCGCGAATGCGGTAGTCCGCGTCACCCTGGGGTCGATCGCGATAATCGTGGCACCCCGGGCGCGAGCTTTGCGAAGAAACGGAGTGATGTGAGTACCCGTGCTCAAGATGTTTGTTCCCCACAAGAGCACCAGGTCCATGGATGGGATAGCCTCGATGTTCGCCCCGCCAGTAGGCCCGTATGTCAAGACCCCTGCTGCATAGTCCGCGGCGTTGCAGATGGTCCGTGCGATGCGAGCGGAGCCGAGCGCGTGCCAGAAGCGGTCACTCATGCCCCAGTAGCCGAGCATTCCGAGAGTGCCCGTGGACGAGAACGGCTGGATGGCCTCCGCGCCCTCTGTTTCGATTATTCTCTGGAACCTTTCCCCGATGGAGGCTAGAGCATCATTCCAGCCGATGCGCTCGAAGCTGGACCTCGAACCGCGTGGGCCGACCCGCCGGTGAGGATAGAGAACTCGTTCGCTACCGTAGACGAAGTCGAGGTAGCGACTCACTTTTGAGCATAAGAAGCCGGCAGTAATCGGGTGGCTCGGGTCGCCCTGCACACTTACGGCGCGACCGGAATCGCAATCGACCGTCACGAGCATTGAGCACGAGTCTGGGCAGTCGTGGGGACAGACGCACCTGATCACTTTGTAGCGATCAGTGTTCATGTGCCAGTCCCCCGATCAGGGCCAACGCTACCCCCAACGATTTGGACGCGACTGAAGTTTCGCGAAGGAGGATCACAGCCGCCAGCCAGAGCCGAGTGGACAACCTCTCGGAGCGTTGCCCACTCGGCCCACAAGATGACGGTGCCACAGAGGTGGGATAGGTCGGTCGGGATCTAGACGGCGTTGGACGCCACCGACCTCTCCGAGGCCCTCGAGGCGCGTAGCTGGTCTCGGCGAAGAGTTGTAGCCACTTCATCCACTCGCTCGGCGGCGATATCCAGGACGACGCCGTAGACATCGTGCGCGGCTTTGGCGGATACGTATTCGTCCAGCACATCGTCCAAGACCGCGGCCGGATCGCGCTTCAACGGATCGCCCCACCCCCCGCCGCCTGTGCTCTCGAACAGGAACGATTCCCCATCAGAGAAGGGACTGCCCGCAAGGAGACAACTGATGAACTCCCCTTCGGGGGTGAGACCTCCAATGGTGTGCCGACTACCGTCCGTCGCGATCCGTGACTGTGTTTGCGGCGGACTCGAATACCCCCCATTCACGCCGGGAGACCCTGCGCGGGTGCGCGAGCACTCCATGTTGAGCTCTCCGCGGCCCCCGAATCGGACCTGGAACTCCATGCCGACTCCGCCTCGATACTCGCCCGGTCCTCCGGAATCCATTCGCATCTCAACAGAGTCGTATTCAACTGGGAACAGCATCTCTGCATTCTCGGCGGGCAGGTTCATGCAGTTGCCGAGAGGATCCATGGTTACGTTCATGCCATCGCGGTATGGAGTACCGCCCCATCCGCCGGCGGGAAGATCGGAGAACACATACAGATCACCCGCCGAGTCCGCCACCGAAGCGACAAACCAGTTGCATTCGCTGAACGTCGGAGCAACAATCCGCTCGGGGATAGCCTTCGCAAGGGCCTGCCAGATGGCCGCGCAGATCTTGGAGGAGGCCAAGGTCGTGCAACCGATCGTAGGCGACGGCCATACGGGGTTGAGCCAGGTCTTCTCTGGGATATCGATGGTGATCGGACGATAGAACCCCGCGTTGGCGGGAGCGTCCGGATTCAAGAAGAACTTCAGTGAGTAGTACACCGCGGATGCCGAGTTGGCCATGGGAGAGTTGATCGACCCGAGAGAGGCGGCGTCAGTGCCTTCGAAGTCGACGTTGAGTTCGTCGCCCTTCACGGTGATCTTCACATGCAGACGGATCGGCTCCGGCTGGAAACCATCAGTGTCCGCATAGTCGTCGGCTTCGTACGTGCCATCCGGAATTCGTTCGATAGCCGCTCGGGTCATTCGCTCGGTGTAGTCGATCACCTCGCGCATCCCCTCGTGAAGCACATCAAGGCCGTACTTGTTGGCTAGGCGAGTCAGCTCAATCTCGGCCGCGCGGAGCGCTCCGAGTTGGGCTTGAATATCTCCGTCTACGTACTGAGGCACGCGAGTGGCGTTCCTGATGATGGCAACCAGGTCCTCGTTCAGCTTCCCGCCTTCGACAAGTTTCGTTGGGGGGAGACGGAGCCCCTCGGCGGCTATGTGCGTGCCGAACGCCTGGCCGCCGGCCCCGCCGCCGCCGACATCGGTCCAGTGGGCGCGGCTCACTGCGTATCCCAACAACTCATCGCCGTAGTAGATAGGAGCAGTCATGGTGACATCGGGAGTGTGAGTCCCCCCCTGATACGGGTCATTGAGGACCACCACATCGCCTGGCGCGAGGACTCCGTATTTGGCGACACACGCCTGAGCGCTGAAGTGCATGGCGGCAAGGTGCACGGGGCAGTTCGCTGTCTGACCCAAGAGCTGGATACGCGAATCGAATATGCCGTTCGAGTAATCCACCATGTCATAGATGATCGGTGAGAACGAAGCGCGCTGCAGGACGTTGCTCATCCTCTCGCAGGTGTATTCGAAAGAACTTCTCAGAACTTCAAATGTTATGGGATCGAGTTTCGGTGCTTCAACTGACATCTCTGACCTCCGTGTCCGGATAGCTGGTGAGGTATACGAACCGATGCGAGCGAGAATCGACTCCTAGCCGCGGGTCTGGTTGCCGCTGATCACAACGTTCCCGTGAGTATCGGTCTGGGCGGACATGAGCGGGGGCACGACGATCTCCGCGTCGGCGTACTCTATGATGCTCGGACCCTCCACCACGTACCCGGGCAGCAGCATGTCCCCCTGGAGGATCGCCGCCGAGACGAACCTGCCATCGAAGTAGACGTCCCTGCTACCCTTACTCGGCGAGGTTGTTTCCGCGCTGACAACTCCCCTCAACAGGTTGAGAGTGTCGAGTTCGGGTTTCTCCACCTTCCCGACCGCCGTGACGCGGAGATTCACGAAAGCAACGCCGAAGATGTCAGAGGCGACCCCGTGCTCTTGCCTGTGCACCACATGGAAGTTGGCCACGATCTCGCGCAGAGAGTCCGAGTCGATGGTCTCCGCAGGAATGGGTGTGCTCACCTCGTACGACTGACCCACGTAGCGCATTCCCGCCGTGCGGATGATCTCCACCTGCTCGCGAGGGAAGCCCTCTCCCTCGAGCATAGCCAGGCTAGAATCCTCTAGTTCCTGGTACTTCGCGTTTAGAACGGCCAGGTCCGCACCGTCGCACGCCATGTAGTACGTGGCTTCGACGTCATGACGCACATCCATGACTGTCGCACCGAAGGCCGACGCCACACCGGCGAATGGGGGCACAATGATCTTGTCGATGCCGGCAGACGGGGCGATGGCCCACGCATGCATTGCCCCCGCCCCCCCGAAGCTCACCATGGAGAAGTCCCGCGGGTCCCGACCTCGGTCGATCGAGACCATCTTGATGGCCGAAGCCATGTTCTCAGCGCAAATCTGCACGATACCCTCTGCACAGCGCAGGAGGTCCATGCCAAGGCGATTCGCGAGGACCCCCAGGGCCCGGGTCGCCGCATCGCGGTCGAGCGGGAACTTGCCGCCCAATGTCGGGTCGAGGCGCCCGAGGAGGAGGTTGGCGTCCGTGACCGTCGCCTCGGTGCCACCCAGGCCGTAACAGGCAGGACCGGGCAACGAGCCGGCGCTGCGCGGCCCGACTCGGAGCGACCCGCCCTCATCGAGCCAGGCTATGCTGCCTCCGCCAGATCCGATGCTACGGATATCCAGCATGGGGACGATGATGGGCATGTCCCACTCGAGTTGATAGCTGTCGCTCACAAGCCCGCGACCACCTTCAATGAGACATACATCGAAGCTGGTTCCGCCCATGTCAGTGCAAACGAGTTCGGACTCACCAATCTGAGCAGCGACGTGCTGAGCAGCCGCCACGCCCCCGGCAGGACCGGATTCGATCAACTCTTCCGGTCGCTCTTTCGCAGCGGACGCCCTCATGACCCCACCGTTAGACTTGATGACATAGAACACACCTTGGAAGCCCCGCGCCTCCAGGTCGCTCTCCAGCTGCTCGAGGTAGTCTCCCATCACGGGCAGCAACGCGGCTCGCACGGCGGCGGTGACGAATCGACCCAATTCGCGGAACTTCGGCAGATCCGAGGACAGAGCGACTTTCACCCCAGGGATCTCCTGCACGAGGATGTCGCGGACTTGCAGTTCGTGCTGCGCATTCGCGTAGCTGTTGATGAAAGCCACCGCCACGCTGCGTATTTCCTTTGCGCGAATGAGGGCCGCAATCTCCTTCACCCGGTTTTCGTCGAGTTCGGTCCGCACGGAGCCGTCCGCGCGGATGCGCTCGACCACGGTGTATCGGTTGCGGCGGCGGATCAAGGGTGCGGGCTTCTTTTGGTACGGGTCGTAGAGGTGCGCTCTGCGCTGTCTCCCGATCTCAATGGTGTCGCGGAAGCCCTCTGTCGTGATGAGCGCCGGCTGTGGGTAACTGCGCTCGATCAAGGCGTTCGTCGCGGTGGTGCTGCCGTGCACGAACACACCAATATCTGACGGATCGATCTCCGCCTGTACCAATGCGTTCAACACCCCTTCAGTAAGATTCTGCTTTGTGGTGAGAACTTTCGCCGTGCGACCCGTGTTGGTAGTGGGATCCCACGCGAACAAGTCTGTGAACGTTCCGCCAACATCGATTCCGACACGCAGCATTGCTCTTCCCTCCGTAAGTTGTGACTTGATCTACCCGAGTAGAGAGGACCCCCGGTCAGGCATCCCTGCCTGACTCTCGAGGCGCCTAGGACTCAACACTGGTCGGGCCCTGCCCTCTCCAAGACCCCATCTGGCGACTCGGTGAGGTCCGCCAAATCGACCGTCGACGACCCGAGCGCCAGAACGTTTGGACTCCCCTCGTGTGCCCCGTCGACGGTGTCATCAGCCGCAGACGGCGAGCCGTCTTGCATCCAGTCCTCCAAGAAGGAGCGAGCTCGACCGAAAAGCCGCGCGGTCGTTCCGACGATTCCGCCCGGGAGAAGGAGAGCCACGACGACGATGAGAGCACCCCAAATGGCCTGGCGATACTCCTCAGTCGAGGAAAGGCGGTCATTCAGATAGACCAAGACGAAGGTGCCCACGACCGGACCGAATTGGGTGCCAAGCCCGCCAAGCATGAGCATCGCGAGGAGGCTCAGCAAGAGGCCAAGCCCCAGGACAGTCGGAACGATGACACCGACGTAGTGAGCATAGAAGGCTCCGGCAAGGGCCGTAAGGAAGGCGGAGATTGTGAACAAGGCGACGCGGTGTCGGAACAAGTTCACACCGCGAGCTTCAGCGGCCTCTCGGCTGTCGCGCACTGCCAACAATGCTAATCCCGAAGGAGAACGCAGTAAGAACGCGATGCCCGCGTATGCCACAAGGAAGATCGCAATCCCCACATACAGAGTCGCTTGTTGCCGCTCGAGGCCCCAGAACTCGATCGGCTGCAACGGGCCGAGTCCCGCGGCGCCGCCCGTCAGGCCACTCGCGTCTGTCGACACCAAAGCGGATAGGCTGAGCTGAAACGCTAGGGTGAACAGCACCATGTAAGGTCCGTAGAGTCTGAGCGATGGGATGCCTATCGCCAAGCCAACCAGTCCTCCGACGACAGCCGCCGCCGGGATCGTTAGCCACAGGGGCAGCGACGTATGCAAGTCGAGGTTGGCAGCTGTGTATCCACCCACCGCGAAGAATGCCAACTGTCCGAATGAGAACACACCCCCGTATCCCAACAGCAAGTTCCACGCGAGGTTCACAACCGAAAAGATGAGTATCAGGGTCAGCAGGCCAATGACATATGCTCCCGAGACAAAAGGAACGATCACCATCAACACTGTTATGGCCAGTAGGATTGCGAGGCTGCTGTACCGCCGCGGATGGAGTCTGATAACAGACGCGGAGTCGACCACATGGCCGGTCACAGCTCGCCCAGCCGTGTTCTGGCTTGTCGAGTCAAGACCAGTCGTGCCCGACCCTTCCGTCCCGGGGGACCGCGGTTGTTGAATCGTCACCCTACCGCCCTCCCTCGAACGAGATGCGGCCGGCGATACCCCGAGGACGAACAACGAGCAGGATCAGCACACCGGCAAAGAGCACAGGAAGCGACCAGCGCACGCCTAGCCAAAGGGACACACTGGACTCCACGAATCCCACAAGATAGGCGGCAATCAGGGTCCCTCGGAGATTGCCAAGGCCGCCGGTGATCGTCACAATGAGGCCCTTCACAAGCGCCGTGAATCCGGCCGCGATCGACACAAAATAGAAGGAACTGAGCAGGACTCCAGCGAGACCGGCAAGGCCACTCCCGAGAACCATGACGAGAAGAACGAGTCGCCCGGTATCGATGCCCAGGAGTTCGGCCCCATTCCTATTGTTGGCGAGGGCGCGAATTCCGACGCCGTACTGGGAGCGAGTCAGGAAGATAGAGAGGATAGTAAGCGTTATGGCTGCGGACACCACGATTAGCGCAGCCGAGGCGCTCGCGACGACCCCCCCTGGTATATCGAAACTGCCGTGCACCAACGGCGGCAGCGATCGTTCCCGCGGTGAAAAGCGGATGACGAGGGCCGCCTGGACGAAGAGTGCTATCCCAAGACCGGCGACGAGGGTCGATGTTTCACCGTCCGGTCTCTTCAGCAACGGCCTGAAGATCCCCAGGTGGATAATGGCACCCAAGGCGGCAGAAGCAAAAAAGCCTACCGGAAGAGCGGCGAGGGGGGGCAGTCCCCAGGAAGCCACGGCCCAGTACGCGGCGAATGCTCCCACCGAAAAGACCGCCCCATAGGCCAAATTGAGAAATCGCAACCCTCCCCAGATGAGCGTCAAACCGGACGCCATGAGCGCATAGGTTGATCCAAGAACAACTGCTGTGTAGAGAACCTGAACCACATCACTTCTCATTGGTCCATCTCCGATTCTGCTGCCGAAAAGCCCAAGTACGTCTCCAACACCTTCTCGTGTTGCAGCATGACGGCCGTCGGACCCGCCTCGATGACCCGGCCTGTGTCGATGAGACATAGGCGGTCGGCCACACCATCTAGGCGAGCGGGACTCTCATCCACGATGATCATCGCCACGCCGTGCTCACGCATGTGACAAATCCGTTCGTAGACTTCCTGAATCACTCGAGGAGCAAGACCCAGGGACGGCTCGTCAATCATCAGCAGCTTGGCGTCAAGCACCAGACCTCGACCAAGAGCTAGCATGCGCTTTTCGCCGCCGCTCAGCGTCATCGAAAGCTGCTTGCGACGCTCCTGCAGACGCGGGAATACGGCGTATACCTCACTGAGGCCGCGGCGGCGCTCGCCCCACCTGCCGGCGCCGTGCAAAGCCGCGAACAGGTTGTCCTCAACCGTGAGATCGGGGAAGATCATGTCCCCTTGGGGAACATGCGCTAGACCCATTCGAGAGATCGAGTGAGGGGAGCGCCCTGCTATCTCGAGGCCCTCGAATCGCACCGAGCCGCCCCAGGCAGGAATCAGACCCGATATGGCCCGCAACATGGTCGTCTTTCCATGTCCATTGGGGCCAATTATGCCGAGGCAATCTCCGCTGCCGACCGAGAAGCTCACATCGAAGACGACCCTGGTGTCGCCGTATCCGCAACTGAGGTCCGTCACTTCCAGCAGGCTCATTGCCGCTCGCCCCGTGACGCCTCTCCAAGCCAAGCGGCCCGCACTATTGGCTCGTGAGATACTTGCGCTGGCGAGCCTTCAAACAAGACCTTACCCTCATGCAAGATGACCACTCTGTCTGCGAGAGCACTGAGGAAGCTCATAATGTGCTCGACGACTACGATGGCTGTGCCTTCACGCTTGACTGATTGACAAAGTGCAACCGTCGCCTGCACTTCCTCGGGGGAGAGTCCACCGGCCGGCTCGTCGAGCAACAGAAGGCTCGGTCGTGATGCGAGGGCACACGCCAACATGAGGCGCTTCTTCTCGTAGACTGACAGTCGACCGGAAACCTGCTGTGCTCGGTCATCCAAGGCCACGCGCCGTAGTTGCTGCATGGCCAGTCCTAGCCGCCTTTGCCCGAATACCCACCGCCCGAGTCGACTGGTCTCGGCATAGGCAACGGCCAAAGCGACATTCTCAAGGACAGTCAGCGATGAGTACACGCGAGCGTCTTGGAAGGTCCGCCCCACACCCAATTGGCACACCTTGTGCGCTCCGAATCGTTCTATCGCTGCGCCTGAGAGCTTGATGGTCCCACCATCAATGCGCAACTGGCCGCCGATCGCGTTCAGTAGCGTACTCTTGCCTGCCCCATTGGCACCTGCAAGGCCCACGATCTCATCCCGCGAGATTGAGAAATCAACGCCGTCGAGTGCCTGCACACCGCCGAATGCTCTTCGCAGCTGGCGACATTCCATCAGAAAGCCGCCCATCTCTGGTTGCACCGGGATCCCGCCGACTCGAGCGCGCTACCCTAGATCCAAGCGGGGAGTTCGAATACAGACTCGGTGTAGGGCTTCGGGTAGATGATCTTCTGCTGCCCATTCTGAATCTGGACATACAGATGAGGTTGTCCTGATGCGGGATCGGCAGTGTCGTCCGGATACGGAGCAACCGTTCGCTCATTCGTGAAGTGATAGACGCCGCAAAGGCCCTTGTACCAACTGCGATTGATGACGTCGCAGACCTTCTTGCGATCTCCGGGGCCTCCGGCCACGGCGAGCGCAGTCAAGTAGAGATTGACTTCATCGTACAAGATCCCGCCGATGCTGCCACCCGGCTTCACGCCCCACCGCTTCTCGTATGCTGCCCGATAGTCGTCGGCCTGAGTTCCAGGAGCGATGCCACACACCGTGGACCAGATCACGCCGTTTGCAGCGGGTCCAGACAGATCTATGTACTCCTTCAGCGAAGGGACGTACTGGCCGTATACAAGCGAAGGCGTGGGGTTCTCGCTGAACTGCTTGGTGAACGAAGCAATGTCGCCAAGCGTAAGATCGGAAACGAAGATTACATCGGGGGGGTTGCTTCTGATCTTTTGCAGGATCGGCCCCCACTCGTTGAGTGGAGCAACGATCTTCTCGAAGAGGGAGACAGTCCACCCGAACTTCTCCATACTCGCCTTAAGATTATCGGCAATGCCCGTTGCGTATGGATCCGACGCCGTGACAATTGCAATCTGTTTGTTGGCTGGCTTCCACTTCCCCTCGGCCTCAATCGACGCCACAAACGCCGGGAAACCAAGCCCGTACCACTTCTGGGACGGGTCGGCCATGAAAGTCATCCAATACTTCTCGGGATTGGCCTTGTACATCTCGGGATTCGACTCGAGAGTGTTCACGTGTATGTAGGGCGTGCCTGACTCAGCGACCACGTCGTACTCCGGTCCGCTGAAAAGGAGATAGCCGTTGATGATGGCGTCCACATTGCTCTTGGTGGTGAGAGAGCGGAAATTCGAGAGCATGGTTTCGGGAGCCATGTCTGCTACGTCCTCGATCACATACTCGATCTGGCGACCAAGCACTCCTCCGCGAGCATTCCATTCTTCGATGGCCAGGGTGGCGGCCTGCTTCTGCTCAAGTCCGTCCGCAGCAGCGAACCCGGTAAGAGGAAGACTCGAACCGATCTTGATGGCGGCACCGCCGGTACCTCCACCGCCAGAGCTTGCCGACCCCGAATCGCCCGCCAACCAGCCTCCTACGCCGCCAGCGGCTCCGCCGACCACGAGACCTCCGACCACTCCAGCACCCACGCCCGTAACGAACTGTCGTCTCGAAACACTGGATGACTGTCCAACCGCCTTGTCGTTCACGATTCCCCCCTGCTGTGTTTAGACCCCGGCGTGGCCTGTGCGCGATCCGAGTCGCGCCGCGAAGTGCTATTCAGGCTACGACTTCAATGGACTCCTCGATATGGCCAAACAAGCCAAAGGTCTGGCAGGTACCCCCGCGAAAAACTGTGCCGACCTGCCAAGAGCAACCGCGGGGATGTGAGCGCATTTTGGTTCTACTCGATCACTGGTGTCGACGCCGCCTGAATACTGAGACCTGACGCCGGTCGAAATCTGGACAGTCACTGTGGGTGAGCGTCCTGGGTTTCTGCGAGACCCTTGTGCCCCACGAGAGGGCGCAGGGGGAGGGAGGCGTGCATCAGGTGCAAGATTGGGCCGAGGTCAAGCGACTACACTGTATTGGCAAGAGCAAGCAGGTGATCGCCGCAGAGCTCGGCATGAGCCGCATCACCGTCTACCGGCTCGTGGCCTTCGAGGGCTCGCCGCACTATGAGCGGGCGCTCGGGCTGTCGCTCCTTGATCCCTTCAAGGACCCAATCCGGGGGCTACTGGACTAGGATGAGCACGCCCCGGCCACCGTCATTCTCGAGCACTTGCGCGGGGAACGCTATGCAGGCGGCATCACCGGGCTCGGGCCCGTCGCGGAGCCCCCTTCTTGGCCCGCACATGGCTGCCGTGTGTTCGATAACCTAATACTTGACCACTTGGAGGCCGTTCGTTCATCGAAAAGTTGACCACCTTCAAGAGCGAGTCCTGTACCGTCGGCCCCGTTGTCGGGTGCCGTGCGGACAGGAGAAGGGCATGGGCTGAAGATGGTCGACGTGGAGTACATCAAGAAGCGACAGAAGGACGGCTGGTCGATCCGCAAGATCGCCCGGCAGCTCGAAGTGTCGCGGCAGACGGTGCGCAAGGTTCTCGCCTCGCCGGCGGAGCCACCCCGGTATCGGCAGGGCCCGCAGACCGCGCCCGTCATGGGTCCGTATATGGAGATCGTCGAGCGCTGGCTCGCCGCCGACCAAGAAGCCCCCCGAAAACAACGCCACACCGCCAAGCGCGCCTATGACCGGTTGGTCTCGGAATATGGGTTCCGAGGCTCCGAGGTGACCGTGCGCCGGGCGGTACGCGCGCTCAAAGGCCGCCGGGTGGAGGTCTTCGTGCCCCTGGAAGCCGTGCCGGGCAAGGTGGCCCAGGCCGACTTCGGCCAGGCGACCGTCCTGATCGCGGGCCGCACCGAGCGGATCTTCCTCTTCTGTCTTCGGGCGAAGCACTCCCGCGTTCCCTTCGCCGTGGCCTACCCCACCGAGAAGCTCGAAGCCTCACTAGGCATGGGCCAGCGCTTGGGCATCGCCACGGCGCTCTTGGGCGACCCGGCCACCTTGCTCCTGGATGAGCCGGCCAACGGGCTCGACCCTGAGGGGATCCACTGGATCCGAAACCTGCTCAAGGGACTGGCTGCCGAGGGGCGGACGGTTGTGTTCGTCTCCTCCCATCTCATGAGCGAGATGGCTGTCACGGCTGAGCGCCTCATCGTCATCGGCCAGGGCCGGCTCGTCGCCGATACAACGGTGAGTGATTTCGTCCGGCAGGCCTCCAAGAAGCTCGTCCGGGTGCGGTCGCCGCAGGCGGCGGCGCTGCGGGATCTCGTGGTGGGGCCCGACGTCCAGGTGGAGAGCAGTGAACGCGGCGCGCATGGCGGCGACGGTCCACTCTTCCCCTGAAAGGCGGATGACGCGCATGCGCAGCCGGACCCCTGAGACCCACCGACGCGGGAGTGTCGACACCAAGGGTGCCTTTGCGTTGCTGCTAGTGGGCCCTTCGAAGGCGCGCGACGGCGAGCGCGCACGGAGAGTGACCGACTAGATGCTCATCAGACTGTGCGTCACCGCGCAAGCCCCTCGCCCACGTCCCTCTTCAGCAGATTCCAGAGTACCTGAGCGCCCTCACCCCGGCTGGCTGAGGCCCAGGCATCCCAGTAGCGGCCGTAGCCGAGGAGCCCGTCCATGAGGCCGTTGTACTGCGCGAGAGCCAGGTTGCGGCCGTGCGTCCGGTCGAAGGCCCCCAGCAGCGACCAGTAGGAGTCCGGCGCAGAGAGCATCATGGCCGGCCGGAGAGAGAAGCCAGCCCGGACCACCAAGGTAGCGAGCTGGGCGCGGCTAATAGCCGCCCAAGGTCGAAAGGCCCCTCCGGGATATCCCTTGATGAGCCCCGCCTTGACCGCTGCGGCGATGTAGTCGTGGGGGTAGAGGGAGTCGGGATCGTCGGGCCCCAGATCCCAGAAGGGCGCTTCTAGACTCTCGTCCACCGGCAAGCCGAGAGCCTCCACCATAACCTTGGCGAACTGCGCCCGCAGGTAGGGCTCCTGGGCCCGAAACTCGGTCCGATCCCCCACCGGATAGCCGCCGACCGCTCCACGGTCCCACAAGGAGACGATCCCCGTGCGGTAGGGGTGAAGCCCTTCCACGTCGGCAAAGGATCCCGGTTCGCTCGGTGAAGGGGCGGCCACGAAGAGGTTCACCGATGAGTCAGGAGATACGACCAAGTCGGGCTCCCAGTGGGGCGGCAGATGGGGAGAACCGTCCAAGAGAACCTGGCTCATCCAGTAGGCGTGGGCGCCGTCCGTCGTAAAGGGGAAGCTCGGCTGTGTGAGTTGGCCGAGCTCCGTGAGCGTGCCGGCGGAGATGTTGTAGGCGAAGAGGGTCATGGGCGCGTCTGCGAAAATGCTTGCCTCGGGTCGGCCCCGGAACAAGACGGTGTTACCAGCGATCCCGATCGGCCCGAGGGAGTAGTGGGGCGTGGGAATCCGGTCGAGCGACTGATCAGAAAGGTCCCACGTGGAGAGGCAGGGTCCCCCGTGTTCGACGGCAGTCCAGGCCATTCGCCGCGCCTCCTCGTCAGTGGCTACGTAAGCGATGGAGCTCTCACCCGGACCCGGCACCGCGGAGAAGGTCTCCCTACGAAGATCGAACAGCGCCAAGCCGAGGACTCCCGGAGCATCGGGAGTGGCTCCGCGTGACAAGACCACCTGGTCGCCCATGAGTGCATACATGCGCCGGCCGGTGCCGGCCGAGAAGCTGCGCTTCGTGCCGGCGGCGGTATCGTAAGCAAAGAGCTGGTCCTGCCCGTTATCCTGGTGCTCCCGCCACACGACCCAGTGCTCGTTCAGAAGGAGAGGCGGGCTCCAGCCCGGAGTTCCTTGGTTCAGCGGAGTGTTCGTGGCCGACTCTATATCGTAGAGATTGAGAACGATGCGCTCGTTGGTGCCCCCTAGCCAGAGGACTCGACCTTTCGCAAGGAGGGGTTCGTCATAGATTCGCCCGCCGCTGATCGTGCGGTCTTCCCCGCTCGCAAGATCGTGGAGGATGAGGCCCTGGTGGCCTTCCGTCGTGTAGGTGGACCAGACGACGTAGTGGCCCTCGATGACCGGAAGGCCGGCGACGACGCCGGGCTGAGTGAGGGTCTCGGCGGTGTCCGCGGTTACGTCGCAGAGCACCACCGAGCCACTTCCGGTGAGATAGACGACGCGACCGGCGTCGGCCGACAATCGGTACGCCGGGCCCGCCATCGGCGGGCTGCGAAGCCAGTCGACCTGCCACCCAGCCGTTGACGCATGGGCTGGGACGGCGGGCAACAACGTCAAGGCCAGGGCGAGGCCGAGAATCAGCGCCAGGGCAACCCCTGTGACCTCGCCATGTGTCCGGCACCCGCGTGTCCTCATATAGTCGACGCCTCCCTTCTTAGGGTTGCCCGGCGTATTTCCGGTAGGCGGAGGAGGCCCGCGAGGGGCCCCATATCATGTAGAAGCCGAGCTCTCTCATCTTGTCGCGCCACCGCTTCTGCTCGTGAGGAGGGGCGCTCACCTTCTTGTGAGTGTAGACCTTGAGTTGGCGGGTCTCCTCACTCGTGAAGCGATTCCTTAGGCTGCCGATCAGAAGCGGGGCCATGTGGGGTTTGGCCCGAATCGCGTGTACGACTGGGCGAGCCGGCGGGTCCTTGCCTGGCGACTTTCCAAGCCCTCGATGCCTCGTTCTGCGTCCGTGTCACCTCGCGCCCCGGAGGCTTTCCACGGTCATAGCGGCAGCGCGCAGGCCTCTCTGCTCTATCTGCTCGAGTAACGGTTCGAGCGCGGCGGCGGTGTTGCGCCACGACTCATGCGCGCCGTAGAAGTCCGAATCGTGCAGCAAGATCACGTTGCCGCCGAGGAGCCGCCGAGCGACGCGCTCGCAGATCCCGTCCGGAGTCGCACGCTGCCGCCAATCTCGTCCATCGGCCGCCCAGAGGACAGGAGTCCAGCCCCGGTCGCGCACCTGTCGCAACCCGCTGTAGGTGAATATCCCGCGAGGCGGGCGGAAGAGCCGCACCGAAAGACCGGCAGCCTCGCCGACTGCGGACGCGCTCATGTCCATCTCTCTTTCCAGTGCGCGCGGTGTGAGCCGGACAAGCGCGGTATGGCTGTAGGAGTGAAGACCTATCTCATGCCCCTGAGCGACCATTTCGGAGACCAGTGCCGGCCGCCGCCGTACTTGCTCGCCCACAAGAAAGAAGGTCGCTCGAATGCCCGCCCGCGCGAGGATATCCAGCACCAGGGGAGTACCTCTCGGGTGAGGGCCATCGTCGAATGTGAGAGCCACACACGATCGATCCGGGAGTCGATCGGTAATCCCGAACAGCGCCCGACAGGGCGAGCTGACGGGAGCCGCTACCGGCAATGCCGCGGTCAAGAGAGCGCCGGACAGACCGAGCCCCAGGCTCAGACCTGTCGAGGTTCTCACGCAGCCCTGGCCTTGACTGACGACCGGACAGGCTCAGCCCCGAAGCCGAGAGGCACGGCCCTCAAGTGACGCTGCGAAAGCTCGTCCAGCACGCTCCGAAGGAGGTCGGGAGAGCCCGTGGTCTTCGACTCAACGTCGACAACCAGGACACTGCCGCCTTTTATCGCTCTCCCCGCCACCGGGCCTCGAAGGTCCAGCCAGGTGGCGCCTCTCACCGGCAGTGCTCCGGCCGATCGAGCTAGGAGATACTCCGACAGGGTGAAGCCATCCCGTGGAGGAAGGTAGACAAAGCTCCCCCCCGTAGCCTCCGCGACCTGCTCTTTGAGATAGCGCCTGAGGTGCGGCCAACCCGTCCGCGGATTCAGCTCGAGTGCGGGCAAGAGCTGGTCATTGGAATGGGCGATCGCATCCAAGGCCGCGGGCGTCCGCGCGTCGGCGAAGACGAAGGAGGCTGATTGGCCGTGATTCTCGAGTTCGGCCACGGCGTGAGGGACCGTTCGACTGCTCGACCTGATCACAAGAACCACCGAGGTCGAATCGACGGCGGCTGGACGGGCCGACCGAAGATGCAGTGTCTTCGCCAGGACTGGATAGCTGTCGTCGACGAAGAATGCGACCCCGCTCAGCAGCGTCACCAGGACGACGATGGCAGCGAC
Organism: Actinomycetes bacterium; assembly: GCA_021802965.1. Taxonomy (GTDB): domain Bacteria; phylum Actinomycetota; class Thermoleophilia; order RBG-16-64-13; family RBG-16-64-13; genus JAJZQZ01. The sequence continues at coordinate 329 of JAJZQZ010000038.1, read as the reverse complement.
CCGCAACGCTGAGGTGCGCCAGGGCGGGCGCGGCAGGACGCGGGGAGAAGCGCTGAGAACGACCGAGGCGGCTGAAGGCGGCCAAGCGCGGGCGACCGTGCCCCGCGCGCACGGGTCAAAGGCCGCGAGAAGAGTGCTGCGAACTTGCTCCGGCCCCGTCGCCAGCCATTGCCGGCCCCGGTCGGTGAGCACCTTGGCTATCCTGCGTGCATGTCCAGCCGGCGGATCGTAGGCGATCACCGGGCGGTCACGCACTATCGCCTCGAGGTATGTGACGCCACCTATCGAATGCACCACGGCGTCCGCGGCCGCGATCAGCTCGTTCATCA
>JAJZQZ010000260.1 GCA_021802965.1 Actinomycetes bacterium | reverse complement strand
CGACACATGGTCAGCCAGGTCGGCGACCGAGACGGTGTGCTCCAAGAGGCCGCCCAGATACGCGTGATGGAAGGATTTTGCGGCCGGCGCCGTGGCGAAGCGCTCGAAGAAATCAGGGTCGCCGAAAAAGGCCTGAAGGAGGGCGCGGAGGTCGGGGTCGTACACCGACTCGACGTGGAACAGCAGGAACCCCTTGAGTTCGTCGATGTCGCGATACGTCACGGGCAGGAAGGCGCGGCGGTCGATGTCGTGCTCGGGGGCGAGCCGGATGTCGCTCGCCTCGAGCTGCACCGCGCCGGCGTATTCCGACGTGCGCGCGGACACGCGCACGAGGTCGCCGGCCTCGAAGGACGCGCCCAGTTGTTCGGCGTCCTCCCAGACCATGCAGTCGACGGAGCCCGAGCGGTCGCCGATACGCAGTTTGAGGTACGGCTTGCCCGACTTGGTGGTGCGCAGGTCCTTGCTGACAACAAGGTAGATCTCGCTCACCTGCATCCCGGGACGCAGATCGGAGGCGTCGATGCGTCCGTTGTATCCCGGTGCGTCGAAGTCGAGCTGGTCGCTTGGCATATGGTCGCTCCTGATCGTTAGCTGCTTGGATTCTACCAACCTTCGAGGACGGAGGAGCGCACACGCCGGTTCAACGGACCGGCGCACCAGGCGGTCTACTGGGGCAGGAAGGGAAGCCGCCTGCCGCCGGCCCTGCGTTTGAGCAGCAACACGGCAGGAATGACGGCGAGGAGGGAGACGCCGGCCGCGACGAGGAAGAACCGGTTGTAGACTGTGTGCAAAGCCGCGGTCGAGACAGCGTTGTAGGCCTTCCGCAGGCCGTCGTACTCCGCGTCACTCATGCCCGCGGTGCGGAGTGGGAGCGTGTGCCCCGCCAGGAGCGATTTGTAGGTGCGGAGCCCGTAGGAACTGAGCGCCGACAAGCCCACCATCATGCCGACCATGCGCATGACCGTGACCAGCGCCGAACCCGTGGCCATCCATTTTTTGCCGGCGGTCTCGATCACGGTGGCGCTGATCGGAGCGATCACCAATCCGAACCCTATGCCCGTCACCGCCAGGTCTAGGGTCATCTGGGCCGCGCTGGGTATCGACGGCCAGTTCGCGATGAGGAGATACCCTACGCCGGTCAGCAGGAAGCCGGCCATGGCCGTGATGCGGGAGCCGATGCGGTCGGCGATCCATCCGCCGATGACCGCCCCCACCGGGATCATGACGGTGAGGCGCATCAGCAGGAGACCCCCGCTCACCTCGCTCTTCCCCAGCAGCGAATACGCGTAGAGCGGGATCTCTACCATGCCCACGATCAGCGCCACGCCCACGGCGAAGTTGGTCGCGTTCGCAGCCGCGAACGAGCGGTTGCGGAACAGCGAGAGCCGGATCAACGGGTCCGCCTGACGCAGTTCCCAGAAGAAGAACACGCCGAACGAGGCCGCGCTCGCGACGAGCCACGGTGGGCGCAGGCCGGACGAACCGGCTTGCGTGCTTCCGGAGAGGCCGATGGTCAGGCAGGCGAGGGCGGCCGCCATGAAGGCGGCGCCCACGTAGTCGATGGTGCGGGCACCGGCGCCCGCGGGGCGGGGGGCCGACCGGGGGACGAAGACGAGGCAGGCCAAGATGAGGAGGGCCCCGAGCGGTATGTTGATGAGGAAGATCGTGTGCCATCCCCACTGCTGCGCGAGTGTGGCCCCGTACAGGGGACCGAGGACGCCGCCGGCCTCAGCGGCGGCTCCGATGATGCCCAGCGCGAACGCACGCCGCTCGAGCGGCACGAGGTCGGCGCTGACGGCCATGGCGACGGGCACCATCGCGCCTCCGCCCGCCGCCTGGAAGACTCGGGCGGCCACGAGCGTGGTGAGCGACCCGGCGAGCACGCATCCCAAGCTGCCTACCATGAAGAGAGCGACGGCCGCGGTCCACACCGCGCGCCGGCCCCAGACGTCGGCGAAGCGGCCGAACAGAGGCATCGCCACCGTGTAGCCGAGCAGATAACCGGTGATCACCCAGGCCGCCTGGTCCAGGTTGAGGGCCGAGATGTGCAGGGTCTTCATGATGGAGGGGAGCACCGTGACGACCATGGTCTGGTCGAGAGCGGAGATGAAGACCCCGGCAGCGACCGCGGCCAGGGCGAGTGCGGTCCGGCCGCGGCCGGACATGACTACTGCGGTGCCGCTATGGACACGGGTTTGTTGAAGCCGCTCAGGTCGATGACCCGCACCGTCTTGGGATCCTCGCCGCTACCGGCGGCGCCCACGATCTTGATACGGCGGACCAAGTGATCGTCGACCCCGATCCAGATGTCGCCCGCGTACGGCTCCTTGGCGTTGCTTGCTCCCGCGATGGCCGCCACCTCAGCCGGGGGGACCGACCCTTTGAGGTGGTATGAGCTCGCGCCGCCGACGTCTTCTGTGCCCGCGTATTCGAGCTTGGTGATCTTGTTGAGGATGGCGATCGCTCCGGAGCTCAAGTTGAGCTTGCCCACGGGGCTCAATGCGGCGGGTAGGCTCTGCCACTTCTGAGATGTGGGATCCTGGATGTAGTGAGTGTCCCCGGTCGAGATGAAGTTGATGGTCAGAGGCAGTCGGCGCTGCTGGTCGTCGATGGCCGCCTTCATCTTGCCGTCGGAGAGCACGTCGCCGACGATGCGCGAGATCTCCAGGCCTGACGCCGGCTTGGCCCCCTGGGGCTTCTGCACCTCGTAGACGAAGTGGAAGCTCTTCAAGGCCTCCATGGCCGGGGCTGCCTCCGAGATGACCTTTGTGGGGTCGACGTTCCCCTGGGCGCCCCCGCTGCATGCCGAGACGAACAGCCCCACGGTGAGTGCCACCATGAGGGCGAGGCTCGCGAACAAGCCACGGCGGCGAAGCGGGGAGGTTTCGTGGGGGGCTGTCCGTGTCATAGGCGTATTATGTCCCCGCGTACTGCCCGACACAAGCACGAGAGAGGGTGACAATGCCCGACACCTCCGACCTCCCTGCAGATCTACAGGCGGCCATCGCCTTTCACGGCCATCTCTGTCCCGGCCTGCTGATCGGCTACCGGGCGGCGAACGCGGCCGCGGCGTCACTGGGTGTCGTCCGGTCGGAGGACGAGGACCTGGTTCTGATCGCCGAGAACTCCAGCTGCTCGGTCGACGCTTTCCAGGCCCTTCTCTCGACCACATACGGAAAGGGCAACCTCTTCCTCGAGGACAACGGCAAGCAGGTCTTCACCCTGGGCGACCGGGCGACAGGCGACGCCATCCGGGTGGCGCTCCGCTTCGACGCCTTCGATGCCAAGGGCTCCACCAGGGAGGAGAAGATCGAGCGGCTGCTGACGGGCGAGACGGAGGAGCTCTTCCATCTGAATCCCGTCCGGCTGAAGCTGCCCGACAAGGCTCAGATCCTGCCGACGGTGCGCTGTGGCCGCTGCCACGAGGGGGCCATGCTCTCGCGGACGATAGCGAAGGGGGATGTTGTGTACTGCATGCCCTGCGCTCGCGATCTCGGTCT
>JAJZQZ010000259.1 GCA_021802965.1 Actinomycetes bacterium | reverse complement strand
GCTCGGAGTCGACAGCATCGGCGGCGAGGTTCTCTTCGTCTCGGGAAGGAAGCGCGACGTCGCCCCCCGCAGCCGTAGCCAATAGCTCCTCAGCCCGGCGCAGACGCGCGCGCGAACGATGCAGCTCGCCGGCGAGGAGCGAGGCCTCGCCCTGGGCTTCGGCCGCCGTGGACTGAAGCAGCGCCAGCTCCTCCATGAGAGCGAGAAGAAGCCGGCTCGCCTCCGTCAGGACACGCTCCTCCTCTCGGCGGTGTTCGACCAAGCCGAGCAGCGCCTGCCGGGTCTCTTCGGCGCGTGTCAGCGGGTTGTCCATCGGTTGCTCCATCAGCGCTGCCTCCTGCCCTCGTGCCTCCTCGCGCGGCGGTTTAGCACCGGGCGTATCGGAGAGTATATAGGAGTTCTGAGCCTGACCCCCGGGTGGTAGAGTGGGCTCGTCGGGTATGTTCGCCCGTATCTAAGGAGGCTCTGATGAGAAAGATCCTGCGCGTCGATGTCGGTAGCGGGACAGCATCCTTCGAGGACTTGCCCCCGGATCTTGTACCGTACGGAGGGAGGGCGCTCACCTCCACTCTCATTGCCCGCGAGGTCGATCCGCAGGCGGATGCGCTCGGACCGGACAACAAGATCGTGTTCGCTTCGGGTCTTCTGGCTGGCACCACGGCTCCGAACTCCAGCCGGATATCCGTAGGGACGAAAAGCCCTCTCACCGGCGGCATCAAGGAGGCCAACTCGGGGGGCCAAGCATCGGGACGGCTCGGGCGGCTGGGTATCGCGGCCATCGTTGTCCAGGGCGACCCTCGGGGCAAGAAGTGGGTCCTGCACGTCTCCAAGGACGGGGCGCGGCTGGACGACGGCGCCCCGTATTGGGGAAAGGGCAACTACGACACGGCCGACGCCTTGAGAGAAGCCTATGGACCGAAGGTGGCGACCATCCAGGTGGGGCCGGCCGGCGAGTACGGCATGCGTAACTCATCGGTGGCGACGACCGATCCCGAAGGACGGCCCGCGCGTCATGCGGGCCGCGGCGGCGTGGGAGCCGTGATGGGCGCGCGCGGCCTGAAGGCCATCGTCGTCGACGACGCGGGGACGCAACGGCCCGAGATCGCCGATCCCGAGCGCTTCGAGAAGGCCCGCAAGACCCTGGTCGAGGGCCTGAAGACCCATCCGGTGACCAGCCAGGGTCTGACCAACTTCGGCACCGCGATCCTGGTCAACATAATCAACGAAGCGGGCGCCTTCCCTACACACAACTTCCATCAGGGCCGGTTCGACCGGGCCGAGGCGATCTCAGGCGAGACGGTGCACCAGAATTGCGAGGACCGTGGGGGACGCCGGTCGCACGGTTGCATGACGAGCTGCGTCGTCCATTGCTCGAACGTCTATAACGACGAGGCGGGCGAGTACATCACCTCCGGCCTGGAGTACGAGACCATCTGGGCCCTCGGCGCGAACTGCGACAACAGCGACATCGACGCCATCGCGCGGATGGACCGTCTCTGCGACGACATCGGTCTCGACACCATCGAGATGGGTGACACGTTCGGGGTGGCCATGGAAGGCGGACTGCTCCCCTGGGGAGACGCCGGCCGCATGATCGAGCTGTTCGAGGAGATACGGGCCAACACCGAGCTGGGCCAGAAGATCGGGAACGGCTGCGGCCATGCCGGCAAGGTCTTCGGAGTCACGCACGTGCCCTCGGTCAAGAACCAGGGGATGCCCGCGTACGATCCTCGGGGCATAAAGGGCATCGGCGTCACCTACGCCACCTCGACCATGGGCGCAGACCACACCTCCGGGTATGCTGTCGCGACCAACGTACTGGGTGTGGGCGGCAGCGTCGACCCGTTGAAGGCGGAGGGCCAGTGCTCGTTGTCCCAGAACCTGCAGGAGGCCACGGCGGGCTTCTTCGACTCGACCGGTCTCTGCCTCTTCTTGGCCTTCGCCGGACTGGACCAGCCCGCATCACTCGCGTCCATACCGGAGATGATCTCGGCCATGTACGGGATCGAGTCCAGTGTCGCCGACGTCGTGGCGTTGGGATCGAAGGTGCTGGAGGTCGAGCGGGGCTTCAACCGTGCCGCCGGCCTGACCGAAGATGACGATCGGCTGCCCGAGTTCTTCGGCAACGAGCCGCTGCCGCCGCACAACACCGTCTGGGATGTCCCCGCGGAGCAGCTCGATCAGGTGTGTTCGTGGAGCCCGGTGATCGAGCTCGGGTGAGCCCGAGCCGGTCGGGTGGATGCTGTGGCGGGGGAGGGGCGGCGGCCCTCCCCCGCCACGTTGCGCCCAGGAGGACCGGGCCGGGGTGCGCGTGACGGTCAAGCTCGGTACGACGCTCCGCGCCAAGGCGCCCGATTTCGTGGGCGGCGAAGGCGCGCTGGAGCTGCCGGGGGACGGTCCCCTGACGGTGCGAGACGTCATGGACGCCCTCGCCATCGGCCCCGATGAGGTCAACATCATCTACCGGAACCATCAGCTCGTCGCCCCCGCCGCCCATGTCGCCGACGGAGATAGGTTGGCGCTCTTCCCGCCCAACTTCATACACTTCTCGCAGTTCTACCTCCGCCGCCGGACCGACTGAACGCTTCGACCGCGCGCTCGTCGCGTCCCGTCCCGCGTGTGCCCGTCGCGCCCCGCCGTGAAGCGCCATTCCTTGTGAGCCTGGTAGACTGGGATCATGATCGACGTGCGCATGTTCGCCACCCTGCCGATGCGCTCCGCCACTGGGCGCAAGGAGTTCCAGCTGGAGCCTCGTGCCGGCCTGACCGTGCGTGATGTCATCGAGGGTGAAGGCCTCGCGAAAGGCGAGGTCCACATCATCATGATCAACGGGCAGCACGGCACCCTGGACTCGGAGCTCTCAGACGGGGATCGCGTCGGCCTGTTCCCACCCGTCGGGGGTGGGTAGCCATACAGGAGCCCGGGCAGGTGTCGGCGCCCGGAGGTAGGGACCCCGAGGCCGGAGGCCGCGTCGTCTCCAGCCGGGGTGGGTGGTTCCCAGCGGGGTCCGATGTCGTCACCTGGATCCAGTTGTCCATCCTGTTGGCGGTATTTCTTCTGCTCGTGCTGCTCGGCGGGGGCCAGGCGTTCGGTGCAGCCCGCGTCGGGGCATGGGGCGAGAGCGGTCGCGGGGCGGCCTTCGTCGTGCTCGCGATCGTGCTGGGCTATCTGACCGTCGCCCGCATGCCCGTCGGGTACCGGCTTGCTCGCGACCCCCGGCACGGTCCCCTCCTTGAGATCCGGCGGCTGAGGGGTGCGCCCATCCGGCTGCGGCTGGGCGAATACACGAGCGCAGACTCACGCCGGGTCGTGTTCGCATGGTTCCCACTGGTCTCCGGGTCGCGCATGTTCGGCCTGCGGGGCGCACGCGTCGAGCAGATGCTGCTGGGCTTCTGGTCGTTCGGACGTGACGGCCGCCGCGCGATCGTCCTGGAGGGACCGGGGCGGCCGCTGACCTTGGTGTCACCGCTCGATCAAGAAGGTTTTCTGAGAGCGGCGAGAGCGATGATCGAAGGAAGGAACGACCCCGTTGAGTGGTGAACGAGCCCCACTCCGC
>JAJZQZ010000037.1 GCA_021802965.1 Actinomycetes bacterium | reverse complement strand
CACTGATCCCGGACAGAGCAACAACCATCAAGACCACGGAAAGGAGGATGGGGGCAGCGGCCCGGCGTGCCGCTTTCGCGGCCGCGGCATGGCTACACCCGGGTGCCGATGTCCTCCCCCAGCCCATACGCGGACCTAATGGTACCAGACCGAGCTACCCGGTGGGCTCCGCGGGCGGCGATGACTCGGCCGGCGTGGGCGCGGGCGGGGAAGCAGGCGCAGGCTCCGTCGGCTCATACGAAGGCTGCGGCTCCGGATCTTTCGAGCTCGGTTCGTGCGCATAGGGCGGTGCGGCCGGGGCGAACGCCACCGCGGGGACGGCCGGCGCCGCCGGACGCGCGCGGCGGCGGCCACGCAGCACGAGCAGCACCCCTATTACCACGATGATCGCGACCACCAGGGCGCCCGCGCCGATGATCGGTCCCACGATGCCCCAGCGAAGGGCGACGCTCTTCGCGTGCATCTTCGTCGTGCCGGATAGAGAGGGGCGCCAGATGAGCGTCTTGCCCTGCACCTCAGTGGCGTCTTGCTCCTTGATCGACCCGGGCATCGTGACCCGGTTCTCGATCTGGAACAAGCTGCCCACCATGTCCATGCTGACGCCCGCGGGCAGCTCCTGGCCGGCCCCGCTGAGGGCCTTGCTCGCGTCCCACACCGCGTCGAAGGTGGTCGTGGTCGATAGGAAGCCCTTCGATTGTTTGACCGAGAACTGGTCTCCGGCGAACGCTTGGCCGAGACTCCCTTCAGACTGGCCCTTCAACAGGCTGTCGAGCTCCTGAGGGTTGGCGAACGACTTGGTGGCGGTGACCCATTTGGTCCCGTCGGAGTCGGCGCCCTGCTGCACCTTCCAGTCCTTCGGCACCTGCTTCTCGAACTCACCGAAGAGATCCGCTCCGCCACCTTGCGACGCGATCAGGTCCTGGATCTCCTTGTCGGCCGCCAGACGTATGCCCAGTGCGCCCGAACCGTTGTTCTCGATCTTGGTATCGAGGGCCACCTGGATCTTGCACCCGGCCATTACGACGACCACCATCGACAGGGCGAACAGCACAATGAGCCCGTCTCTCAACCGCCGGCCCGCCTTCGCCCGCTCAACGCGCTCCCGCTTCATCCGACCGTCACCCCACATGTTCGTCGTCATTAGAAGCCTGCTGAAGGTCGAAGCTTTGGGCGCCAGAAGGCACTGCACAGCCTGGCGCCGCGTCCTCGGTCGAAGCACCGTCCTGCTCGAGCTGCCGCTTCCTGGCCTCCATGGCCATTCGGCGATTGCGGAAGTAGTAGCCTCCGAACAAGGCGAAGAAGGCGAGGGCCGCGAGACCCATGGCGACGCCCGCCAGCTGAAGTCCGAGCATCTGCCTACCTCCCCCGCCTTGGACCCGCCGCACAGCCTACCATGCTGCGCGGCGCAGGCGGAACGGAGAGAGACGCGAGCTACAGGTTGAACACCGCCATCTTGAGCTCGGTCATCTCCTCGATGGCGAAACGGAGGCCTTCACGCCCCAGCCCACTGCCCTTGACTCCCCCGTAGGGCATGTGGTCCGCGCGGTAGTTGGAGGTCTCGTTGACCATCACCCCGCCCACCTCCAGCGCCCGCACGGCTTTGAACGCCGTATCCAGACTCTCGGTGTAGACGCCCGCCTGCAGGCCGTAGTCGCTGTCGTTGGTCAGAGCGAAGGCCTCTTCGATGGTGTCGAAGGGGACCAAGGAGACCACGGGGGCGAACACCTCCTGCCGCATGACCTTCATGTCCGCCGTCACGTCGACGAGCACCGTGGGCGTGAACACCGCGCCCGACCGGTGTCCCCCCGTCAACGCCCGCGCGCCCGCACCCACCGCCTCGTTCACCCACGATCCGGCGCGCTCGGCCTCGTGCTCGCTGATCATGGGGCCCACGTCGGTCGTGGGGTCGAGAGGGTCGCCCACGCGCAGGATCTTGGTACGGGCGACGAAGGTCTCGACGAACTCGTCCCAACGGGAGCGGTGCACGTAGATCCGCTGCACCGAGAGGCAGATCTGCCCTGAGTTGGCGAAGCTGGCCACCACGATAGATGGGAAGACCTTGCGGAAGTCGGCGTCCTCGGCCACGATGACGGCGGAGTTCGAGCCCAGCTCGAGTATCACCTTCTTGAGGCCGGCCCGCGCCAGGATGCTGCGTCCCACCGGCGGACTGCCGGTGAAACTGACCACGGCCACTCGAGGGTCGGTGACCAAGGCATCCCCGACGGCCGCGCCGCTTCCCGTGATCACATTGGTCGCACCGGAGGGCCATCCCGCCTCGACCAACAGGCGCCCAAGGTGGAAGGCGGTCAGTGGCGTGGAGCTCGCCGGCTTCAGGACGACGCTGTTGCCCGCAGCCAGTGCGGGGGCGACCTTGTGGGCCACCAGGTTCAGAGGGAAGTTGAAGGGCGAGATAGCCGCCACCGGGCCGCGCGGCTCCCGCAACCAGAACCCGAAACGCTTCTCGGAGCCGATGGCGGCATCCATGGGCACGGTCTCCCCGTGGATGCGTTTCGCCTCCTCGGCGGCGAAGCGGAAGGTCTGCATGCCGCGATCCGCCTCGGCCAAAGCGAACTTGAGCGCTTTGCCTCCCTCGAGGGCGATGGAGCGCGCCAGCGCTGTCCGGTCCCGGGAGATGAGGTCGGCGGTCTTGTAGAGGAGGGCCGCGCGTTTGTGCGCCGGCAGTGACGCCACCCGGGTGAAGGCGCGGGCGGCTGCGTCCACAGCCGCCTCGACCTCCTCGGGGGTAGCCAAGGGGACCCGGGCCAGCAGCGAGCCGTCCCACTGGTTGTGCAGCTCGTAGGTCTCGCCCCTGGGCTCCACCCACCGCCCGTCGATCAACATGCGCTCGGCCGTCTCAGCCATGATGCCAACCTCCCGCGTCCTTGTCGCGCCCATGCCCATAGCTCCCTCGCAACGGAGCCCCCCCTTCAACAGGCAGCCATACCCGCGGGTTCACGCGACTACGCGCCGCCTCCGGGCGAGAGGCGCGTAGAAGATCATGGCTCCCAGCGACACCAGGGTGCTCACCGCGAACGTGGTGGCGTAGGCCTCCGGCGGATAGTGACCCAGGGAGTCGTGGGCGAACGCCCCGATGATCAGGCCCATGAACCATTGCGTGAGACCCGCGCCCCCCATGCCGAAAAGGTTCACCGCGGTGACCGCTCTGCCCGTCATGGCGGTGGGGAACACCTCGCGCACGTGGGCCATCAGCAGCGGGTTGAAGGCGGCGGCGAACCCGAAGATCGGGAAGGCCACGTGGACCAGGCTCGTCCTTCCCGTCCATGCGGCCGCCACCATGAGGACCTGGCTGACGGTGAAGAGCGCGGCGGCGGCCACCAGCATCCGCGCCTTGCTGTAGCGCTGAGAGACCGTCCCCCCCGCGAAGTACCCGGCGAACGCTCCGATGGAGAGGCCCACCAGGACGTCGCCGACCTGCACTCGGGAGAGGCCGAAGACGTCGAAGAGGAACGGCCCGCCCCACAGACCCTGTACCGACAAGAACGTGCCCACCAGGGCGAAGTCGAGGGTGGCGATGCGCCAGAAGCGCAGATCGCGAAAGATCAGCCCCAGCGAGCCGCCGCCATACGAACCCTTCATCGTCGACCCCGGGGGAGCGTCCTGGGTCCACATGAACAGCGAAGCCGCGCTGACCACGACGGCCACAGTCCCCCAGTAGAAGACCGCCCGCCAGCCCACGGCCTGGGTCAGCCATGCGAGCGGGGTGGCGGCCGCGAGGGCGCCGACGGCGCCCAGTCCGACGAGGTACGAGGACGCGACCGCAAAGCCCCGCAGACCGAACCAACGGCTGAACGCCTTCAGGGCGCCCATGTACACCCCGGCCATCCCCACCCCGATGAGTGCCCGGCCGGCGGCGAGCTGGACGAAGCCGTGCCCGCTCGCGAAGATCAGGCTGCCGAGCGCCGCCGCCAGCATGAGGGCGGGCGTCACGCGGCGCGCTCCGTGCCGATCGAGCGCCGCCCCCAGAGGAAGCTGCACCGCGGCGAAGGATAGGTAGAAGAGGCTGGTCATCAGACCGAGCTGACCGGCATCCAGCGAGATGTCGCGCACCAGGTCGCGGCTTATGACCGCGTTCGCGGAGCGATAGAACTGGCTCAGGAAGTACGCGGCGCAGAAGACGCCGAAGATGACGGTGCGCCTGGAGGGACGCACGGTCTAGATGCGCACCGGGATGCCGGCCGCCGCCATGTGCTCCTTGGCCTCGCGGATGGTGTATTCGTGGTAGTGGAAGATCGAAGCCGCCAGCACCGCGTCCGCGCCCGCGTCGCGCACCACCTCCACGAGATGGTCGAGTGTCCCCGCCCCGCCGCTGGCGATCACGGGTACGTTGACGGCCTGCACGACGGCCCGGGTCAACGGTATGTCGTAGCCGTCCTTGGTGCCGTCGCGGTCCATCGAGGTCAGCAGGATCTCCCCCGCCCCCTGTGCCACCGCTTCCCGCGCCCACGCGACGGCGTCGCGTCCCGTGGAAACCCGGCCGCCGTTCAGGAACGCCTCCCACCGAGGGGGATCGGCCGACACCTGCTTAGCGTCGATGGCCACCACGATGCACTGGGAGCCGTAGCGCCGCGCGCACACGGCCAGCACGCCGGGATCGTTGAGCGCCGCGGAGTTCAGCGACACCTTGTCGGCTCCGGCGTTCAGGAGGGCGCGCACGTCGTCCTCGGTTCGGATGCCGCCCCCGATCGTGAAGGGGATGAAGAGCTCCTCAGCGCAATGTCGGGCCAGCTCGACGATCGTGTCCCGCTTCTCGTGAGAGGCCGTGATATCCAGGAACACCAGCTCGTCGGCACCCTCGAGATCGTATCGCGAGGCAAGCTCGACCGGGTCGCCCGCGTCGCGGATGTCGACGAAGTTGGTCCCTTTGACCACGCGGCCCTTGTCCACGTCGAGGCAGGGGATGATCCGTTTGAGGTGCATGCGCCCTGTCCTTACGTTTCGAGGACCGCGAGGGCCTCGGCCAGTGTGAACCGGCGCTCGTAGAGGGCCCTCCCGGCGATCACGCCCGTGACCCCCTGCGGTTCGAGGGGCTTGAGCGCGCGCAGGTCGGCCAGCGAGGTGACACCGCCCGAGGCGATGATCTGCAGGGAGGTATCCGCGGAGAGCGCGGAGATGGCGGCCACATTGACGCCCTCCAGCATGCCGTCCCGACTGATGTCGGTGTAGATGATCTCCGCCACTCCGGTCTGCTCGAGATGGCGGGCGAAAGTCGCGGCCGTCATGCCGCTGCGCTCGCGCCAGCCGTGGGTCTTGACGTAACCGGCCTCGGCGTCGACCGCCACCACAAGCTGTCCATCCCAAAGCTCGAGCGCCCGGATCAGGAAGGCTTCGTCGAGCAGCGCACTGGTGCCGATGACCACGCGCGCCACCTTGCTGGCGCGGACCCGCTCCAGGGTCTCCACCGAGCGCACCCCGCCGCCGAACTGCACGACGGCAGGCACCGCGGCGGCGATCTCTTCGACAAGGGCGAAGTTGCGCGGCTCCCCCTCGCGGGCCCCGTCCAGGTCGACCACGTGCAAGAAGCGGGCGCCCGCCTCGACCCACTTCAGGGCGACGTCGACCGGGTTGTCGCTGAACACGGTCTCGTCGGAGAAGACCCCCCGCCGGAGCCGCACGCAGCGTCCGTTCTGTATGTCGATCGCCGGGAACAGCCTCATGCGTCATCACCTTCCACCGCACCCGCGGGTTCCCATCCTTCGTAGACCCGGCGGGCGAAATTCTCGTACACACGCAGACCCAAGATGCTGGATTTCTCGGGATGGAACTGGAACGCGGCCACATTCTCGAAGGACACTCCGGAGACGAAGGTGACGCCGTACTCGGTGGTCGTGAGTACGTCGGCCGGACGAGTCGGGACGACGACGTAGCTGTGGACGAAGTAGAACGCCGAGCTGTCAGGGATGCCGTCGAACAGGTCGCAGTCACGCAGGATGTCGGCCTGGTTCCAGCCGATATGCGGCACCTTCACCGTGTCGGGCAGGCGGCGGACGTCGCCCCTGATGATGCCCAAGCCGGCTACCCCCGGGCTCTCCTCGCTCCGCTCGAACAGCAGCTGCAGGCCCAGGCACACCCCCAGGAACGGCACGCCCGCCGCAATCCTCTCGACGATCGGCTCCACGAGGCCGCGCCGCTCGAGGTCGGCCATGGCGGCGCCGAAAGCGCCCACGCCCGGCAGGACCAGCCCCTTGGCGTCGCTCATGCGCCGGGGATCGGACCCCACCTCGGCGTGCACGCCCACGCGCTCGAACGCCTTTTGCACCGAGCGGAGGTTTCCTGACCCGTAGTCGATCACGTAGAGCACAGACGCCACCTCACCCCGAGCCCCCGGCAGGCCGCTGAAAAGTGATACTTCGCCGCCAGGGTCGTCAGAGGATCCCCTTGGTCGAGGGGACGCGGCTCAATGTGGGGTCGACGCGGGTGGCCTCCTTGAGCGCCCGCCCGAACCCCTTGAAGATCGCCTCGATGATGTGGTGGGGGTTACTGCCCGCCAGAAGGCGCAGATGCAGCGTGATGCGGGCATTATTCACGACCGCCTGGAAGAACTCCAGGGCGAGATCGGTGTCGAACCCCCCGATGCTCGAATGAGACAGATCGATGTTGTAGGCCAGGAAAGGCCTGCCGCTGATGTCGAGGCTCACGAGAGCGAGGGCTTCGTCCATGGGCAGCTGCACGCTGCCGTACCGCGCCAGTCCGACCTTGTCGCCGAGTGCTTGGTCGAGCACGGAGCCCAGGCAGATGCCCACGTCTTCGACCGTATGATGGCCACCTGTCTGCAGGTCTCCTTGCGCCTTCACCGTCAGGTCGAAGCGGCCGTGAGCCGCGAACAGCTCGAGCATGTGGTCGAGGAAGCCGATGCCGGTGTCGACGTTCGCGGCCCCGGTGCCGTCGAGGTCGAGGCGCAGGACGACGTCGGTCTCACGCGTGCGGCGTTCCACGACTGCGAACCGACCCGGTAAGGTGCTGCTCTCGGACGCCACGTCCCCTCCCTCGATCACGTGCCAGACTCGTCACACGGCGTGGGGGCAGCATAACACCGCATCTCCGCCGAGACCCGGTGGAACACGAAGCCCTCGCTCCGCGCGAGCCGGGCCAGGTGAGGCGTGAGCGCCGCCAGCGACCGAGGCCCGAGACGCACCAGCGACGAGGAGCGCACGAAGGTGTCCACCGAGAGCGGCGAGGAGAAGCGTGCCGCTCCCCCCGTGGGCAGCACGTGGTTGGAGCCCGCGACGTAATCCCCGAACGCGGTCGGGGTCTCGCCCCCGAGGAAGATCGCGCCGGCCGCTCGAACGCCTGACAGGAAGTCATCGGGATCGGCCACGTGCAGCTCGAGATGCTCGGGTGCGTACTCGTTCACCAGGGCCGTGGCCACATCCCGGAAGTCGCTGCCGGCGGCCGGGTAGAACGCGTGCAGGCGCGCGTCAGCGGCTTCCGCTGCGCCCGTGTCGGCCCTCAGGCGCTCGGCGGCGTCGGCCACGGCCAGGCACAGGCCCTCGGAATGCCCCATCAGTATCGCTGTCGCCCCACTGCCGTGCTCCTCCTGGGCCAGCATGTCGGCCGCCACCCAGTCAGCGCGGGCCGTCCCGTCGGCCACCACCACGACCTCGCTCGGCCCCGCCAGCCCGTCGATGCCCACCGCCCCATAGACCTGGCGCTTGGCCTCCATCACGTAGGCGTTGCCCGGCCCGCATATGACGTCGACCCGCGGGATAGTGTCGGTGCCGTAGGCCATGGCCGCCACGGCCTGGGCCCCGCCCACTCGGTAGACCTCGGTCACCCCCATGAACCAGGCCGCCGCCAAGACGGAGTCGTTGACGGCGCCGTCGGGGCCGGGGGGAGTGCAGATGCAGAGCTCGGTCACCCCCGCCACCTGAGCAGGCACGGCGTTCATGACCACGGTCGACGCATAGCAGCCGAGACCTCCGGGCACGTACAGCCCCGCGCGACGCACGGGTGAATACCGGATGCCGAGCTCCTGCCCCAGTGGCCCTCTCTCCCGCCAGCTCGACCGCAGCTCGTGCCTGTGGAACCAGGTGACGTCGTCACGCGCCGTTCGCAGAGCTTCGCGCAGGTCGGCGTCCAGAGCCGCGAAGGCCGACTCGAGCTGCTCGAGGGGCACGCGGAGGGAGTCGACGGACGCCGCCGGCCAGTCGAGGCGCCGGGTGGACTCCACCAGGGCTTCGTCGCCGCGGGCGCGCACGGCCTCGACGATATCGGCGACAGTCCGGACGACGTCTCTGGCCTGGGCGGCACGGGGTCGCAGACCTGCCACCGCCGCAGCGACAGCCTCTGTCGCCAGCGAGAGGGGGATCACTACGTCGACCCGCCCGGGGTTGCCGCCGGCAACGCTTCACGCAGCCGGGCGAGCAACTCCCCCACTTGAGGCGCCAGCATCTTGTGGGCCACCCGGTTGACGATCATGCGCGTGGTGAAGTCGTAGAGCTGGAAGCGTTCCTGCAGGCGGTTCTCGCGCATGGTGGTGCCCGTGGAGGTGAGGTCGACGATGCCTTCCGCCAGGCCGACAAGCGGCGCGAGCTCGATGGAGCCGTGCAGGGTGATGATGTCCGGGTTGATGCCCCGGGCCTGAAAGTACTCCTGGGTCATCCGCGGGTACTTGGTCGCCACCCTGAACGTCCCCAGATGGCGGAGGGTCTCGAGGGAGGGGTCGACCCCCTCAGGCGTCGCGAAGACCAGCCGGCAGCGCCCGATGCCCAGATCGAGCACCTCGTAGACATTGCGCCCGGCTTCGAGCAGGACGTCCTTGCCTACGAAACCGACGTCGGCCGCGCCGTACTCCACGTACGTGGGCACGTCGGTCGGCCGGGTCGTGATGAAGCGGGTGCCGCCGGCCGTCTCGAAGATCAGCTTGCGGCTGTTGCCCCGCACCTCGGTCAGGTCCAGGCCCACCCGCTCGAGCAGGGAGGCCGTCTCCTCGAAGATCGCGCCCCGGCAGAGGGCGATACGCAGCGTCTTCACGAGCCCCCTCCAGGCTCCGGGTCGCCCTCGGCCGCCAGGCGCAAGATCAGCTCGGCGAGGCCATCGGCCGAGGTGGTCCGCCCCGGTCCCCGCCGTAGGTCGCTGACCCGCCAGCCTTCGCCTTCGCCCACGGCCGGGGCGGGCTCGACCAGAAGGTAGATGTCCTTCTGTCGCGCCAGCACGGGTATGGCGTCGGGGGCGACGTCGCCCGGCAGGGCGAAGACGCCCACGCACGCGTCGCGGAGCCGGTCCGCGAGGGCCACATGCCGGTCGAGACCGCCGACCAAGAGCACGAGAGGTTCGGCGGGACGCAGGTCGGCTCCCTGCTGCAAGAGCGCGGCGTGCAGTCTGTCGAGGCCAAGCCCGAAGCCCACCGCCGGCAGATCGGCCCCGAAACGGGCGGGGAGGTTGTCGTAGCGGCCTCCGCCGCCCAGGGTGAAGCCGAGCCCGGGCGCGTAGATCTCGAACACGAGGCCCGTGTAGTACTCGAGGTCGCGGAAGATACCGAGGTCGAACAGGAGACGCTGGGCGTGCCCGTACTCGACCAAGCGGGCGTGCACCGCGCGCAGGTGAGCCAAGGCCGCTTCCATGCGAGGGCCACGGGCGAGAGCGCAGGCCCGCTCCAAGACGTCGGCCTCGCCCCGCAGATCGGGCACCTCGAGCAGCGCCGCCCGCTCGGAGTCCGACAGACCCTCAGCGGTCTCCACCGCCAGGCGATACCCGACCAGATCTTTCCCCACGAGATCCCGCACGAGCGTCGCCTGCAGATCGGCCGACAGGCCCAGGGCCTCCAGGAGGCCGCTGAAGAAGGCCACCTGGCCCACCCCTATACGGTACTCGCGCAGCCCGGCCCGCTCCAAGGCGCGGCACGCGACGGCCAGCACCTCGGCGTCGGCCTCCGGCAGCGACGAACCCAGAAGCTCGACGCCCGCCTGGCGATACTCGGTCTCGCGATCGCGGTGGGACGACAGGCGCCGGAATATGGTCGATACCGAGAACATGCGGTGCGGGGGCACACCGGCGCGAAGCCGGCTGCCGGCCAGGCGCGCAATAGGGGCGGTGATGTCGGGCCGCAGCAGCAAGACCTGGCCGTGCTCGTCGAGCAACCGGAAGCCGGTGAGGAAGGCCTTCTCGCCGGACAGCGCGAGCACCTCCTCGTACTCCACGGTGGGCGTCCACACCTCGCCGTAGCCGAAATCCGCGAACACCGTGCGCACCGCATCCTCGATCAGCCGCAGTTCGGCCGCCTCGGTCGGCAGGACGTCTTTGGTACCCGGGGGTGTTCGCAGCAGAGTCACGGTCGCTATGGTAGCAAAGGCGGGCGAGAGGGGGCGGGGCGGACGCAGGCTCAGGCGGGGCGAGGCCCCAGAAGCAGCTGCAGCAGCCTCCCGGCTTCCTAGGCTATCGCCATCGGCTCCGTGCGGATTATCCCTGCTTCCCCCAGGAGCACCCGGACCTCGGCGAAGAGACTCGTGTCTGGTTTCACCCGATAGCCCTCGCCGCAGCGCAGGCGATAGTCGCCCCCCCCGGTCGCCACATGGAGCTCCACTGGGCAGGGCCCCGGGAAGTGCGCCAGGATGCCCTTGAGTTCGTCGACCACACCGAGGGGCAGGCGATCGCCGTCGAGCATGATGCACACAGGCTCCACGCCGGTGCGGGGCACGAAAGGTTCGATGGTGTAGGGGATGAACTTCTGCTCGCTCTCGTCCTTGCGCTCGAGACGGCCGCGCACCTTGACGAGCCGGTCTTCCTCGAGCAGGCCCCCGTTCTCCTGCAGCGTCTTGTTGAAGCAGATCATCTCCACCGAGCCCTCGAGTCCTTCGACGGTCACGAAGGCCATGGCCCCGCCGCTCTTGGTGGCGATGCGCTTCACGTTCGAGACCATGCCCACGATGGTCGTGACCGCCCCGTCCGGCAGACCGGGCAGCTCGGAGATGAGGTTCTCGGCCTCCTGCCGCACCTGCCGGCGCAGGTCGCGCAGGGGGTGCGAGGAGACGTAGAGACCGAGGGTCTCTTTCTCGAGGCGCAGGAGCTCGTCCTGGCCGAAGTCGTCGACCGGGATCTCGACCGGGGGGTGTCCGCCCATGCGCCCCACGCCCGTCCCCGACGCGGCGTTCGGCGGTTCGGCGCTCATCATGAGGTCGAAGATGGAGCCCTGGCCGGCCGCCGTGTCACCTTGGACCTTCTGGCCGTGAGCCATCGCCGGCGCGAGCACATGCAGCATGCCCTTGCGAGAGGCTCCGGTGGAGTCGAGGGCGCCGGCTTTGATCAGGCTCTCCAGTGCCCGCCGGTTGACCACACCCAGGTCGACACGCTCGCAGAAATCGAACAGGCTCAGGAAGGGGCCTTCTTTCTCGCGGGCCGCGAGGATGGTCCGGATGGCGTTCTCGCCTACGTTCTTGACCGCGTTCAGACCGAAGCGGATACGTCCCCCGACAGCTCGGAAGTCGATGACCGACTCGTTGACGTCCGGGGGGAGCACCTCGATGCCCATCTCATTGGCCTGGGTCACGTAGAACGGCACCTTGTCCTTGGTGTTCATGACGCTGGAGATGAGGGCCGCCATATACTCGACGGGGTAGTTCGCCTTGAGGTAGGCGGTCCGGTAGGCGATAAGGGCGTAGCACGCGGCGTGGGACTTGTTGAAGGAGTAGTCGCCCGCCTTCTCCATGAGGGACCACAGGAAGTCGATCACCTCCGACGTGGCGCCTCCCGCCGCCGCGCCCCCACGGAACTTCGGCTCCAGCCTGTCGAGGATGGCCCGCAGCTTCTTGCCGATGCCCTTGCGCAGATCGTCGGCCTCAGCCGGGCTGAAGCCGCCGATGCGCTTGGCGATCTCCATGAGCTGCTCCTGGTAGATCGCCACCCCGTAGGTGCTGCGCAGGATGGGTTCGAGGCGCGGGTCGGGGTACGAGACCCCCTCAGGGGAGCGCTTGTTGCGGGCGTAGAGCGGGATGTACTCCATGGGGCCCGGGCGGTAGAGGGCCACGAGGGCGATGAGGTCCTCGAACACGGTCGGCCCGACGTCGCGCATGGCCTCGCGCATGCCGCTGGACTCGAACTGGAAGACTCCGATCGAGTCCGCGCGTTGGAGCATCTCGTACGTGGGCCTGTCGTCCAACGGGACGGAGTCGAGGTCGAAGTCGGTGTGGCCGCTCGCCCGGATGATCTCGACCGCGCTGGCGATGACGTCGAGGTTGCGCAGGCCCAGGAAGTCCATCTTGAGCAGGCCCAGCTTCTCCACGTCGTTCATGGGCACCTGGGTGACCACCTCGGCGTCGCCCTTCTGCATCAGCGGAAGGTAATCGGTGAGGGGTCGGTCGCAGATGACCACGCCGGCGGCGTGGATGGAATCCTGGCGGATCAGGCCCTCGAGAGGGCGGGCCATGTCGACCACCTGGCGGACCAGCTCGTCCTTGTCGTACTCGATGCGCAGGTCGGCTTTCTCCTGCATGCAGTCGGCCAGGGTGACCTTGGGCCCTTCGGGGACCAGCTTCGCTATCTGGTCGGCCCGGCCGTAGGGCACGTCCATCACCCGGGCGGCGTCGCGGATGGCTTGGCGCACCTTGATGGTGCCGAAGGTGGCGATCTGGGCCACGCGGTCGCGGCCGTACTTGGCCGCCACGTAGTCGATGACCTTGTCGCGCCCTTCCACCGAGAAGTCGATGTCGATGTCGGGCATGCTTATGCGGTCGGGGTTGAGGAAGCGCTCGAACAGCAGGTCATAGGCCAGCGGGTCGAGGTCGGTGATGCCCAGCAGGTACGCGACGATGGAGCCGGCCGCGGAACCGCGGCCCGGTCCCACGGGGATGCCGTGGCTCTTGGCGTAGTGGACGAAGTCCCACACGATGAGGAAGTAGGGGGGGAAGCCCATGCGCTCGATGACCGCGAGCTCCATCTCGAGGCGCTCGCGCACCTCGGGGGCCGGTTCGGCGCCGTAGCGGCGCTCGATAGCCGCGTCGCAGAGCGCGCGCAGGTAGGACGACTCCGTCTCACCCTCGGGCACCTCGTATCGGGGCAGGTGGAGGTCGCCGAACTCGATGGTCACGTTGCATCGCTCGGCCACCAGAGTGGTGTTCGTCACCGCCTCCGGGTAACAGTGGAAAGCCGCGGCCATCGCGGCCTCGTCCTTGAAATAGAACTCCCGGGTGGAGAATGGCAGCAGGTTCTCATCGGCCAGGGGCTATCCGGTCTGGATGCAGAGGAGGACGTCGTGAGCGTCGGCGTCGTGCTCGTCGAGATAGTGGACGTCGTTGGTCGCGACCAGAGGCAGGCCGGTGCGCTCGGCGAGCTCCGCCAGCCGCGGCGGGACCTCGGCCAACTCGGCTATGCCGGTCTCCTGGATCTCGATATAGACGTTCTCGCGACCGAACAGCCCGATCAACCGCTCCATCTCGCGTTCGGCTTCCTGGAACCGGCCGTGCTCCAACGCCTTGGAGAGGCGCCCCGTGGGGCAGCCCGAGAGACAGATGATGCCCGCGCTATGCCGCTGCAACAGATCGTAGTCGATCCGCGGCTTGGAGTAGTAGCCCTCGAGGAAGGCCTGGCTCGCCAGCTTCAGGAGGTTCTTATACCCGTCGTTGTTCTCGGCGAGCAGTGTGAGGTGCCAACGCTCCTCGGATTGGGCTTCCTTGCGGAAGCGGTCCTCGACGACATAGGCCTCGAAGCCGATGATGGGCTTGATGCCGGCGGCGGTCGCCTTCTGGTAGAGCTGGATGGCTCCCGACAACACCCCGTGATCGGTGACGGCGACCGCGCTCATGCCGTACTCCACGCACTTTCGCACCAGGTCGTCGATCTTGCAGGCCCCATCCAGGGCCGAGAAATCGGTGTGCACGTGAAGGTGGCAGAAGCCCGAGGTCGCCTCGCGGTCCTGACTTGATGCTTCGCTTGAAGACAACGACACGGTCCTCTCGGTGGGTCGCGCGGGTAGCTTCGATTCTACCCGAAGCCCCCTCCACCCTCAAGCGGCCTGCGGGCTACCAGAGGAAAATTTCCGCTCTCAGCGACCGCGACGGTGCGCATGCTCTTCTCAGTCGGGCGCCTCTCTGGCTGCCGCGCCGCCGTCTCTGCCCTCGGAACGATCGACCTTCTCGTCCGCCAACGCCACCTCGGCCGCCGATATCAGCGAGCGGGTCGAGTCGCCGTCCGCCGGGTACGAAGCCATCGCCACCGACACTTCGACCGAGCCGATGAGGTGGTTCCCGGTCGTGGACGACATGTGACGCCCCAGCGACCAGCGCAACTTCTCAGCGGCGCCCTCGGCCACCGAGGGAGAGGTCTCGGGCATAAGGATCATGAAGGCATTCCCGCGGACCCGGGCTCCCAGGTCGTTCTTGCCCAGGTTGCGGCGCAAGATGTCGGCCACGTCGCGCACCACCCGGTCGACGGACGCCGCCCCGAAGTCGCGTCCTACCTGCTCGAGACCTTGGACGTCGACGAGCAGAAGGGCGAAGGTTCGCTTCAACCGCCCGCAGCGATGCACCTCTTCCGAAACGGCCCGCTCGAACACTGGGCGCGTCACCAGACCGGTCAGGCCGTCGACCACGCCGCTGGAGAGCACCTCGTCGCGTGTGGTGAGCCGCTCGCGGATCGCGGCGGCCATGGGACTGAGGGGGATCCCGAGGCTCAGCACCATCGCCCCCTCCTCGCCCTTCTCGACGGTCAGCCCCGACCGCATCACCCGGGCGTATCGGGCGGCCAGATAGAGGGAGAGCCCGAAGGCGTCGGGACCGACCGCTATGGCGGACTCGTCGATGGGGCCTGAGGTGAGGTCTTCGACGTCGTCGTCCGAAAGCCGGTGACGCACCACCTCCACCTCCACCTGCGCCTGGCGCTGACCTATCCGCTCGCCCGAGGCCGCGACGCGGATGCGAAGCGGCCCAGTACCCGCGTAGATGGCCGCGCCCAACATGTGACCGATGCAGCGCTGCAGGCCGTCGCTGTCGGCGAGGACCTCGAGGTCGTCGGCGGCCACCTGCACGTTCGCTCCCCGGCTCGCGGCCAGCACGGCCCGCGACTGAATCGCGCGCTCGACCACGTCCGCGAGAGCGCACTCGTGCATGACCGCGCGCAGGTACGACTCCCCGATCTCGTTCAACTCGGAGATGAGCGCCAGCATCTCGCGCAGCTCCCAATCCTGGCCCACAGCCGCGCCCATGCGGGCGCCGAAATCGCCGGCGAGAAGATGCAGGAGGCCCGAGTTCATGCGGTTAGTCTGGCTCAAAGAGGTTATCAGGCGATGCTGCTCCTCCCGTCGCACCCGGTTCGCCGACTGGTCGTCGACCACCACGGCATAGCCGAGAAGCGCGCCGTCGTCTCGCTCGAGAGGGAAACCGTTGAGGGTGATCCAACGAGCCGTCGATTCCTGCTCGCCGTCCACCCATTCGTCAGACCACTCCCCCAGGGGGGCCTCGCCGGAGTCGCCGCGGGCGCGTTCGAGCACGGCCGGAGACGACACCAGGTAGGCAAGGCCGAGGCCCGTCAGCTCGGCGACAGGTCGACGCAGGAGAGCGCCGGCGCTCCGACTCGCCCACTGCACGACGAGGGAGGAGTCGACCAGTAGCAATCCCCAGCGGACCCCGTCCAAGGCGAGCTCCAGCTCTCGTTGCCGCGCGCTCATCTCCTCCAGCGTCTCGGCAGTCTGATTGAACGAAGCCACTGTCGCCGCGAGCTCCGGCGCATGGGACCCGGAGAGCCTGGTGGAGAAGTCGCCCCGTTGCAGGCCCTCCAGCGCCGCTCCCAGCCGACCCAGCGGCGCCGCCACCCACTTGCGCAAGACGGCGGCCTCGGCCAGGAGCACCACCCCCGCCGCCAGAAGGGCGAGGACGGAAAAGCCGATCACGATGCCGACGAAGCTGCCAGACATGCCCCCGGGACCCGTCTTGAGATGCTCGACCACGACCACCGTGGCGGCGCCGGGACCATCGACGGGGACCGCGCAATAGGTGCGCATGCCGGAAACGCCGCTGGTGCGGAACATGACCGGCTCGCCCGAAGACGCCGCCTGCGGGATAGGCCCTCCCCCACCGCTCATGACCGAGCCCTGGGCGCGGTTGCTGTTCGAGCCGAGCACGCGGCCGCTCGCGTCGGTGACCGTGATCTCGCGGCCGGGCCCGCCGGCGTGCCGGGCGTCCTGTCCCATGACGGACTTCCCCTTGCCCGCGTCGACCAGGAGAGCGGCGAGAGCCTCGGGCCGTTCCAGGAGGTTCGCCGAGCCCAGCGCCGCGGCCACCACGGCCCCGGTGTTCTCGGTCTCGACCCGGGCAGCCTGGGCGTCCGTGCGCGCCTGCAAGAAACCCATGCCCAACGCGAGGACGGCCATGGCCGCAAGCACCGCCGCCCCGTTGAGGAGGACGATGCGGGTGGTAAGCTTCACTCCGCGACCACGGCGTTGGAGAGCAGCCCCACGCCCTCGATGTCCACCTCGACGGTGTCACCCGGGACCAGGGGGCCGACGCCCGGCGGCGTGCCCAACATGATCACGTCACCGGGCAGAAGAGTGACCGCCTGGCTCACGAACGCGATGATCTGCCACGGGTCGCGGATCATGTCGCGCACCCGCCCCTGCTGCCGCGTCTCGCCGTTCACACGGGTCAGTATGCGGGCGTCGGGGTCGGGGGTGTCGGTCTCGAGCCCCGGCCCGAGGGGCGCGAAGGTGTCGTAGCCTTTGGCCCGCCACCACTGCCGGTCTCGCGCCTGCATGTCGCGCTCGGTCACGTCGTTGCCGCAGCACCAGCCGAGGACCCCCGCCTGGGCCTGTTCGGGCGTCACGCGCCGCATCCTCGCGCCGATCACCACCGACAGCTCGCCTTCGTGTTCGACCCGCGTGGCGTCGCTCGGGTAGACGATCGGGCCGAGGTGCGGCACGAGGCTGGACGGGGGCTTCAAGAAGATGATCGGCTCGTCCAGCTTCTCTGGAAAGGTCCTCGTGGGGAGACGGGCGACCATCTCCTCGATGTGCTCGGGGAAGTTCCACCCCACTGCCAGGATCTTCGTGGGCTCGGAGGGAGCGAGAAGGAAGGCGTCCGCTTGGGCGATCTCCACCCGCTCCTCGTCCAGCACGTACCCCCCGGCTACGGCCCGGGCCAGCCGGGGCCCGCCCCCGTATAGGATCCGCGCGAGTCTCAAGACGTCTGCCCTCCCGTTCTACGCCGGCCCGCAATTGTGGACCGGCAAGGGCCCCGCGTCAACTGTGGGGGGTCAGCCCCGGCTGTGCGGCTCCTTCGAGGAGCAATTCTTGCAGTCGCCCCCGCAGCCCAGCGGCAGGGGCTCGAGGCAGCGCGGACAGCGCAGGACGGGCGACTCGATCTTCGCCCCGCAACGCGGACAGACGATGCAGATCATGGCAGCCTCCTCAGCCCCTTACGCCAGCCAGCCCGCCACGTGGGCCAGGATCCCGCCGATGAGGAAAGCGAGGACGATGCTGCCGACCCAGGTGAAGGCGGCGAAAGAGCGGCCGCGCTCCTTGGTGATCACGAGCACCGAGGCGATGCAGGGGACGAACAGGGTGATGGTGACCAGCGCGACGAGCACGTCGGCGCCGCTCAGCCCCAGGCCGTAGAGACCGGCGGCCCCGAAGTCGCGGCGCACGAAACCCATGATGAAAGCGGTGGCCGCCTCCTTCGGCAGGCGCAGCCAGCCGACGGTCAAGGGGGCCAGCCACTGCTGAGCGGCCGTGAGGGCTCCGGTGACCTGCAAGACGCCCAGCAGCAGCGAGCCGGCCACGAAGTACAGGCTCACCTCGCGGAGGAACATGATCGTCTTGCGGTAGGTCTTGGTCGCCACGTTCTTGGGCTGCGGCACGCGCAGCGGCGGCAGGTCGATGAGCAGGTCGGTCGACTCCCCGGGCACGTAGCGCGCCATCGCGACTCCCAGCAGCCCGAATATCACGACCATGATGACCACGTAGGCGATGGTGAGGGTGAACCCTCCTGTGGCGGCGAGAAGCCCGGTGATCACCCCGAGCTGCGCCGAGCACGGGATGGCGAAGGCCATGAGAGCGGTGGCGATCTTGCGTTCTCTCTCGTTGCCCAGGATGCGGGTCGTGATGGTGGCCATCGTGATGCACCCGAAGCCCAGGATCATGGGGATCACAGCCCGGCCGTTCAGGCCGACGGCTGTCATAACCCGGTCGGCCAGGGCCGCGATGCGGGGCAGATACCCGGAGTCTTCGAGCACCGACATCAGCAGGTAGAAGGCGACGACCAAGGGGAGCAGGAGGCCCACGATGTACGTGAGGCTCAACGTGAGCACGCCGAACTCGCCGGCGATCAGCTCGTAGAGGGGGCCGCTCGAGCCGACGACCGCGCCGACGACCTCACGGATGAGGGGCTCCACATGCCCCTGCATGATCGTGCCCTCGGTGAAACCGACGATGACCTGGGCGACAAGCACCCCGATGATCTCGTACATGACGAAGAGCACGACGGCCAGCACCGGCACCCCGATGAGAGGGCGAAGCAGGGCGTGGCCCAATCGGGTGCGCAGGTCGAGCCCGCCTTCGCGGCGTTCGACCACGCGGGCCACCAAGTCGTTCACCCGTCGCCGCCGGGCCAGGTAGATCTCGTCGCGCATGCCGAGAGGCTCCACCCCGTGGCGCGCGGCCACGAAAGGGTCTCCCTCGAGCACGAGCAAGGCCTCCGGCCGTGAATCGACCCGGTCGAGAAGCCCCACGATGAGGTCCTGGAGCACAGGGTCGGACGCTCCCGACCGGGCGTCCGGCAGAGCACGGCGCACCTCGTCGAACCCGGTCTTGGAGACGGCGACCGTGGGCACCACCGGTACGCCCAGAAGGCGCGACAGCTCCTGGTGGTCGACGCGCAGTCCGCGGGCTTCGGCCTCGTCGAACATGTTGAGGGCCACCACCATCGGCAGCCCCATGTCGACCAGCTGATAGGTCAGGAAGAGATCGCGCTCGAGGTGGACCGCATCGACGACGTTGACCACGAGGTCGGCCTCGATCACGATGTCGCGGGCAACGGTCTCTTCGTCGTTGAACGACGAGACCCCGTAGATGCCGGGGGTGTCGAGGACCACGTCGTCGCCCATCCTGCCGCTCGACACGGCGACCGTGGTGCCCGGATAGTTCGAGACGTCGACGTACAGGCCCGTGAAAGCGTTGAAGAACAACGACTTGCCCACGTTGGGGTTCCCGACCAGGACTATCTTCTTGGCTCCCGCGGGGACGGCGACCGCAGCGGGTCCATGGCAGGACGGGGCAGTGGCGTTGCGCGCGCTCATGTCAGGGGCCGAAGGTCTCGAGAAGCGGGGTCAGGCGCGAGCGCCGTGCGACGGTGAAGCATCGTGCCGTTCGCCGGGAGCTTCTTCTACCAGTATGCGGGCGGCAAGGGAACGCCCCAGGCATATCTCCTGGTTGGCCTGCCTGACGAGGACGGGCCCGACGGTCAACGGCTCGGTCCAATCGACGACCGTGCCCTCGCCGATGCCGAAGCGGATGCATTGCGCCCGCGCCCGATCGTCAGGGATCTGCAAGATCCGGATCCGGCTGCCCTTGCGGGCCTCGAGAAGTGTCACAGCGCCTCCGGCCACCCTGCGCGTCTCTATCCACGCGCTAGGTTAGGTATACCTAAGTTAGGCACTAAGCGTACTCTGCCGGAATAAGTCTGTCAACCCCCCGGCGAAGTGTCTTCGACCTCCCGCAACAGCCCGTAGGTCAGGGAGTCGACCAGGGCCTGCCAGGAGGCCTCGACGACGTTGTCGCTCACCCCCACGCTGCCCCACGAATCCTGCCCGTCGGAGGAGTCGAGGAGCACCCTGGTGACGGCCGCGGTGCCCCGGTCCTCATCGAGGATGCGCACCCGGTAGTTCGTCAGGTGGATGCTCGACAGGTGGGGAAACTTGCGCTGGATCGCCGAGCGCAGAGCTTTGTCCAGGGCGTTGACCGGCCCGTTGCCTTCGGCGGTCTGGATGATGCGCTCGCCATCGACATGCACCTTGATCGTGGCCTCGGTCATCAAGGCCCCGTCGGCCCGCTTCTCGACGATTATGCGGAAGCTCTCGAGACGGAAGAACTCCGCCGGCCGACCCAGCTCGTCGAGCATGAGGAGCTCGAACGACGCGTCGGCGG
>JAJZQZ010000036.1 GCA_021802965.1 Actinomycetes bacterium | reverse complement strand
CAGAGCAGCCCGCGAGGTTCTTGGTTGAGGAAGCGGAGCGGCTTGGCATTGACGTTGTTCGAACCGCCCAGGAAGGACTCTGGCCATTCATCGGAGAGGCGAAAGAGCACTTCAGGGAGCGCTTCGGCAATCGGGGCGCGCAGTGAGGCGAGACTGATGATCGTCTCCGAACAGGAGGCGGCAGATTTCATTCATGGCTACACCGAGGTCATGGCGGAGATCTTCGATCCAGGTTCACACGAGTCGGAGATGACGCTGCTCGAGGTGCTGGCGTGCGGCCGCGCCAAGTACATATCCGACCGCGCTTCGCTCGACGATGCGCTGGGCAGGTTGGAGGCGGGATCAGTTCTGATTGCCCCCGAGGTCGAGTCCGCCATCCGGAGTCTCGAAGTCAAACAGTGGTTCTATCTCAAAGACACGGCCACATACTCGGTGTTCGTCGATCCATCCGCGGATACCGCCTACGCCGTCTTGGGTTTGACCGAGAGAATCCGAGACATCGTCGGCGGTACCGGCGCACTCGTGGAGGTGGGGCTGGTTCAGTATCACGGACACTACGTCTGCGATGGCCTCGTGAGCAGTGTGGTATGGCTCGGCCGCAACTTCCGCAAGGACCTAGCCCTCACGTTTGCCGAGATTCGGGCACGCGGCGCGTTTCGCAGGTCCTGCACGCCGACCGAACTCAACAAAGGCGCCTTCGGTGGCTGAGCGAGAACCAGGGCGCCACCACTCACCGTGAACAAGGACTGCGAGCGCAGATTGATGCTCGCTTCGACGCAATGTCGCATGATCGGCACCCGAAGCATTACAATGATCACAACACTCGGCCATTGACCTACGCGGGCGGGACCGGATGTCACCGATCCTTCAAGACAACCTCAGCGCGCTTCTCGACCTGTGCCGCCGCTACCACGTGGCGCGCCTCGAGGTGTTCGACTCGGTCATCCGGGATGACTTCGTGCCGGGACAAAGCGACATCGATTTCTTGGCCGGGTTCCTCCCCGTGGAAGGGTACGATCTTGTCGACGCATACTTCGGGCTGCTCGAGGGACTCCGCGCACTGCTCGACTGCAAGGTCGACCTGGTCATGGCCGGAGCCGTCAAGAACCCCTACTTTGCCGCCGAGTTAGCCAAGACCACGCGGCTACTCTATGCCGCGTGACCCTCGTCTCTATCTGGCCGATATCGTCGACCTCCGCAACATCCTCGTCCACGAGTACAGCGGCATCGACGACCGCGTAGTATGGCTGGTCGCGCGGCACCGGGTCCCGATCCTGCGCGGGGAGGCAATGTCGCTTTTGGCAAGTCTCGACAGGTAGCCCTGTCGTCGTCTCTCCTCATCCGAGGTCGAGATAGCCGTCCTCCTCATCTGGAAGGGGGAGCGCGAGGCCGCGGAGTAGCATGGTCCAGCCCACCCGTTGTTCTGGAGATAGGGAGACTCAGTATGGCTCCGACCGAGAAGGAAGCCCAGCGGGCCGAGCTCCACAAGGCCATCTGGCGCATCGCCAACGACCTGCGCGGGTCGGTGGACGGTTGGGACTTCAAGAGCTACGTGCTGGGGATCCTCTTCTACCGGTTCATCTCTGAGAACCTCACCGCCTACCTCAACGCGGGCGAGCACCGGGCGGGCCATGCGGCCTTCGAGTACGCCCAGCTCCCGGATGCGGACGCGGAGTTCGGTCGCCGGGAGACGGTGGCCGAGAAGGGCTTCTACATCCTGCCCAGTGAGCTCTTCGCCAACGTGCGGGCGCGGGCGGCCGCCGATGCGAACCTCAACGAGACGTTGGAGCGCGCCTTCCGCAACATCGAGGGCTCCGCGATGGGCGCCGAGAGCGAGGACGACCTCAAGGGCCTCTTCGACGACCTCGACGTCAACAGCGCCAAGCTCGGCCCCACGGTGGCGAAGCGCAACGAGAAGCTGGTCAAGCTGCTCGACGCCATCGGCGACCTCGACTTGGGGCGCTTCGAGGACCACACCATCGACGCCTTCGGCGACGCGTATGAGTACCTCATGCAGATGTACGCCTCGAGCGCCGGTAAGTCCGGCGGCGAGTACTACACCCCCCAGGAGGTGAGCGAGCTGCTTTCCCGCATCACCGTGGTGGGCAAGACCGAGGTGAACAAGGTGTACGACCCGGCGTGCGGGTCGGGGTCGCTGCTGCTCAAGTTCGCGAAAGTGTTGGGCAAGGAGAACATCCGCCAGGGCTTCTACGGCCAGGAGATCAACCTGACCACCTATAACCTGGCGCGCATCAATATGTTCCTGCACGACGTCAACTACGAGAAGTTCGACCTCGCGCACGGCGATACCCTGCTCGACCCGGCCCACTGGGACGACGAGCCCTTCGAGGCCATCGTCTCCAACCCGCCCTACTCCATCAAGTGGGACGGCGACGCCAACCCGCTGCTCATCAACGACCCACGCTTCGCCCCCGCCGGCGTGCTCGCGCCCAAGTCGAAGGCCGACCTGGCCTTCACCCTGCACATCCTGAGCTGGCTCGCCGTCAACGGTACGGCGGCTATCGTCGAGTTCCCGGGCGTGCTCTACCGCGGCGGCGCTGAGGGCAAGATCCGCACGTACCTCGTCGACAACAACTACGTCGACACGGTCATCCAGCTGCCGCCGGACCTCTTCTTCGGCACCACCATCGCCACCTGCATCATCGTCCTCAAGAAGTCGAAGACCGACAATGCGACCCTCTTCATCGACGCATCGGCCGAGTTCGTGCGCGGCGGCAACAAGAACAAGCTCACCGACGAGAACCGGCAGAAGATCCTCGACGCCTTCACCGGGCGCGCCGACGTCCAGCACTTCGCACGCCTCGTCCCCAACGCCGAGATCGCCGAGAACGGTTACAACATCGCCGTCTCGTCGTACGTCGAGCAGGAGGACACGAGCGAGGCCGTCGACATCACCGCACTCAACGCCGAGATAGCCCGCATCGTCGCGCGGCAGTCCGAGCTGCGCACCCAGATCGACGCGATCGTCGCGGACCTGGAGGGCGAGGCATG
The DNA here is from genome assembly GCA_021802965.1 of Actinomycetes bacterium. Classification (GTDB taxonomy): domain Bacteria; phylum Actinomycetota; class Thermoleophilia; order RBG-16-64-13; family RBG-16-64-13; genus JAJZQZ01. The sequence goes on along the minus strand of JAJZQZ010000036.1, from coordinate 17,351 downwards.
AGCGAGCGGCCCATCGCGCTCACGGAGCCGCCCGAGGGCTACCGCGAGTGGCTCGCCGACCTGAAGTCACGCATCTACGCCGCACAGCAGCGGGCGACGCTGGCGGTCAACGGGGAACTGCTCCTCCTCTACTGGCAGATCGGCTGCGACATCCTGGCCCGCCAGGCCGAGCAGGGGTGGGGAGCGAAGGTCATCGACCGCCTCTCGCACGATCTTCGCAAGGCATTCCCCGAGATCAAGGGGTTCTCACCCCGCAACCTGAAGTACATGCGCGCCTTCGCTCAGGCGTGGCCGGACGTCGAGTTTGTGCAGGAGGTGCTTGCACGATTGCCGTGGTATCACCATCTCGCTCTTCTCGACAAGCTCGAGGGGTCGACGGAACGACGCTGGTACGCCGAACAGGCCCTCGCCCACAACTGGTCCCGCAACGTCTTGGTCATGCAGATAGAGACCGGCCTGCTCGGTCGTCAAGGCCAAGCCGTCACCAACTTCGCGCGGGCGCTCCCGCCGCCCCAATCCGACCTCGCCCTTGAGTCACTCAAGGACCCTTACCGACTCGACTTCCTGGGGCTCGGAGCAGAGGCCATGGAGCGTGAGATCGAGAGCGCCTTGGTACAACATGTCACTGATTTCCTGATTGAGCTGGGTGCAGGTTTCGCCTTCGTGGGCCGTCAGGTGCACCTCGAGGTTGGCGGGGAGGACTTCTACCTCGACCTGCTCTTCTACCACCTCAGGCTGCGGTGCTATGTCGTCATCGAGCTCAAGGCAGGTGAGTTCAGACCCGAGCACCTCGGTCAGCTCGGCTTCTACCTGACAGCGGTGGATGTGCAGGTCAAGCACGACTCAGATGGTCCGACCATCGGGCTGCTGCTGTGCAAGAGCAAGAACAAGGTCGTCGCGGAGTATGCGCTGCGTGACAGCGCCAGGCCGCTTGGAATCGCCGAGTACCAGCTGACGGAGGCGTTGCCCGAGGAGCTGAAGACGAGCCTGCCGACCATCGAACAGATCGAGCGGGAACTCGAAGGTGGCGCGTCGTGAGTCGGATCGATGAGCTGATCCGGGAGCTGTGCCCGGAGGGGGTGGAGTTCAGGCGCCTCGTGGAGGTGGCCCGCATCCGTAACGGCAAGGACTACAAGAACCTAGGAGATGGCGAGATACCGGTGTACGGGACGGGCGGCGTAATGACTACAGTCGACACCGCTGCATGCACGAAGCCGTCGGTACTGATTCCACGAAAGGGTTCACTCAACAAGCTCTACTATGTTGACGTGCCCTTTTGGACCGTCGACACGATCTTCTATACAGAGATCGACGAGTCTTTGATGGTTCCGAAGTTCCTCTACTATTTCCTCGCTACTGAGCGACTTGAGGATATGAATCAGGCAGGCGGAGTCCCGAGCCTCACGCAGACGGTGCTAAACGCTCTCAGAATTCCCGTTCCGCCCCTCGAGGTGCAGCGTGAGATCGTGCGAGTATTGGATTTGTTCACGACGCTGGAAGCGGAGCTGGAAGCGGAGCTGGAAGCCCGGCGGGCGCAGTGCGCCTTCTATTGGACTGCGCTTCTGATGCCCAGGGACGGCTGGCGCAAGACGACTCTCGGTGAGATAGCAGAAGTCTTCGACGGGCCGCATGCGACCCCGAAGAAGACCTCCGTCGGTCCCTGGTATCTCAGCATCTCATCATTGAAGAGGGGGCGTTTCGACCTCAGTGAGTCAGCACACCTTGGAGAGACCGAGCTTGCGGCATGGACGCGCCGTGTCGCGCCTCGTGTCGGCGACACGCTGTTTTCATACGAGACCCGACTTGGCGAGGCCGCGTATTGGGATAGGGATGAACCGGCTGCACTTGGACGCCGCATGGGCCTGCTACGACCCAGACGATCGGTAGTGGACCCGAGATTCCTGACGCTCGCTTACCTCGGGCCCCAGTTCCAATCGTTAATGCAGACAAGGGTCGTTCACGGGGCAACGGTCGATCGAATTCCTATTGCCGACATGTCGACGTGGGGGATATCGATTCCGCCCCTCGAAGAACAGGCCCGCATCGTTGCCATCCTCGAAAAGTTCGACGCCTTGGTGAACGACCTCAGCGTCGGCCTCCCCGCCGAACTCGCCGCGCGCCGAACGCAGTACGAGCACTACCGCGACCGGCTGCTCACATTCAGGGAAAAGGCCGCGTGACCGGCAAGCATATCGAGCCGTTCCTCGTTGAGGGCGTGCCGGGCGGCATCACCACGGCCGGGATCGCCGGCTGGGCCGGTGACGTGCTGGCGGGGCCGCGCTCCGACCGGGGCGACATGCTCAGACGCCCCGAGGCAAGCGGAACGGGGGCTGCCTGCTGCTCGGCGATGATGAGGAGGCGCTCGGCGCCGTCCGCTGCTACATCGGGCGCACGGAGGACTTCGTCAACCGCTTCCTTGCGAGACAGGCTGCCCGGGTCATGCTCGTCAACGGCAACGACCCTCAGGGAAGGAAGCTTTCCGAGGCGCAGATCTCTGACATGCAGGCCTTCCTCGAGCAACTGCAGACCATGCGCAGCACGAGCGACTACTCGCGGACGGCTCCATTGAGGTGCGGGGCGATGTCGGCATCCTGACGCGCGACGTGCACTTCGGCTCGCCGTCCACGGCCGGGGCAGTCGCCCTGGGCCGGTCGAGCAACGGGCGGTTGGAGTGGATAGGCGCTGACGGCCGCACCTACGGCGACTGGGAGAACCGAGGGGTGGAGTGAACGTCGTGAATCACGACCGCGGGAGTTACCGTCAGGTACTCGACCCTCCACATTGTCCAGTTGTTCTCGTACGTTGGCGACCGGCAGCGGGGTCCACCGAGCGTGGTGGGCGTTTCCGACAAGTCGTTGCTTTTCCGAGCTCGCTGGTTATACTTTCGGTATGAAGACCGCGATCTCCATACCCGACGACCTGTTCGCCGACGCGGAGGAGCTGGCGCGCAGGCTGAAGAAGTCGCGCAGCCGCTTGTACGGCGACGCGGTGCGCGAGTACGTCGCCCGCCACTCCGCCGAGAGCGTCACCGAGGCCCTCGACCGCATCTGTGACGAGGTCGAGGGCCGCAGCGACTTCGCTGCCGTCGCCGCGCGTCGCACCTTGGAGCGCAGCGACTGGTGATCGCCCAAGGCGAGGTCTGGTGGGCCGATCTCGCTGAGCCCTCCGGCTCCGACCCCGGATTCCGCCGCCCCGTCGTCGTCGTGCAGGGCGACGCCTTCAATCGCAGCCGCATCGCCACGGTCGTTTGCGTCGCGCTGACCAGCAACCTGCGCTGGGCGGACGCCCCCGGCAATGTGCTCCTAACGGCGCGCGCCACGGGCCTGCCCAAGGCCTCGGTCGTCAACGCCTCCCAGCTCGTCACCCTGGACCGTGAGGCGCTCACCGAGCGCGTCGGTGCCCTGCCGGCGAAGAAGCTCGAGCTCGTGCTGCTCGGCATCGACATCGTCCTCGGGCGTTGACGCGAATGCCCAACGAAGACAGCACGCTGACGTCAGCCCGTGCGGCGACTGGGGAGGCAAATACCCGCATCCCCCGGGCTTTTTCTGTGACTCCGCCATTTTCAGTGCGCGTTGAAAATGGCGGCGGAGTGAAAATGGGGTGACGCACCTACTCTCAAGGTGGCAGTCGTGGGGTGGAGTAACGTTGGTGTGATAGGAACCTCGGACGATCTTCACGAAGTCCGAGGAATCCATCACAACCGAGCCGTCCCCGAGCGTTCTGCTCGCTCGCTAGTCCATCCACCCGAGTGCGGGCTTCCACAGCAGGTCGAACGGCTCGTCGGCCGCGGCTGCTGCCAACACAGGCATGACGAACCCGCTCACCTGTTCCACGACCACCTTGAAGTCAGCGGGCGCCTCGACACCTGCCGCGTGCAACCTGCGGATGAAGGAGGCCCACTGAGCGCGGGTCGCCGGCTGGTCCGCATACTCGTTGTCCAGCACGGAAGGTCGAGCGGTTGGGATCGCCGTGTCGCGGTGAGTGCACGTGGCACTAATGGCATCCCTCAGCTCCCCACCCTCAAAAACCAGATTGCGCGAGAGCATCCAGATGTCGTAGTAGTCCTTCACGCGGCTGTTGAGCAGCCCTTTCTCCAGCATGGACTCGACCTTCTCCGCGATCGCGGTGGCCGGACGGTAGCCCAAGATCCTTGGCGGGTCGGTGCCGAGCAATGTCGGATAGTCCACCCAACCCGGGGCGGGAAACGCCACGTCGGCGACCCCGACGTCGAGGCGCAGCACGGTACGCGCGCCCGACAGCGTGCAATGGACGGTCACACGCGCACCTGGGTAGCGGTCCTCGAGAGTGATCGGAACGACGCTCACTTCAGACGAGAACTCGAGGCCGTCCTCGACCGCCACACTGAGGCACTCACGGACCATCCGGACGATTGAGTCCGGCGAGCCGTCTACGCGCCCCAGGAAGTCGATGTCTCGTGTAGGGCGGGCTACCGCGCCTTCCCACACCCGAAGCATCGCCGCGCCCTTTACCACCATGACATCCACCCAACGAGTCATCGCCAGGCGGAACAGGAAGCGTTCCATCGCGTAATACTGCAGTACCTGGTCAAAGGACAGACCGAGCGAATCCGCTTTGTTCTTCAGCCTCGCCCGGATCGAGGCGGGTACGTCGACAAGGCGGTCTTCCCTCACAAAAGCGCCCTGAGGTATGGCTCGATGACCGACCCGACGCGCACAACACGGGCGAACTCCATGATCTCGCTGGGCTTCGCCGTGCGGTTCCGTACGACTTCCTGCAGGGCCTCGATAGCCACGTCGAGCCCTATCTTGTTGCGGTACTTAAAGCAGTCGGCCACGGTCTTTGCGACACTGAAGACGTGTACAGGCGTTCGGCCCATCACATGCTCCTCCACACCGGCGCTGAGCGCAGCCTCGCTCATATGGAACACCTGCACCAGCGGGTAGCCGAGCCGCGGCGTGCGCACCTCTCGGGGGAGCGCGATCTGGACAGCGTGGGGTATCTGGGTGCCGATCTCGTGGTGTGCGAGTGCACTGACAAGGCAGAGCACCGCTTCGGGGACTCGCTGCATCACCGCAGCCACATCGACGCTCTGCGGGAGCGGGGCCGAGGCAAGGTGGAAGACGCCCCTGCTAAGCTTTTCAAGGAGTCCATGATCGCGCATCCAGTACAGCGTTCGCGGATGCACGCCCGCTTGGAGGACTTCACCTGTGCGCATGACACCGCCTCGCGCCATGAAGGCCGCTTCGGCCTTCGCCAGTGCAGTGTCCGTCGGCTGCCTCATGGGATAAATAGTACAATACTTGGCGCTACCTGTTGCACTTTCTATCCCGTTCCAACCTGTGCGCGTGCTTGGCTGCTGGGGGGCGGTCCGCTAGATTGTCGTTGTTGAGTTTCCCAGGAGCTACGATGACAACTTCGTCAGGAGCCAGATGACCGAGGCGCCCACGACCCCTCGCTTCGACCCCATCGCCATGAGTCCGGAGAGCACGGTCGTGGCCGAGCACGTCCCGGCGGCCGCGCAGGCGACCGCCTACCAGTCGGAAGCGGCCCTGGAGCGCGAACTCATCCGGCTCCTCCAATCCCAGGCCTACGAGTACCTGCCCCTCACGAGCGAACCCGAGCTCATCGCCAACCTGCGCGCGCAACTCGAGGCGCTCAACGGCATCACGTTCTCCGACCTGGAGTGGGCGCGTTTCTTCCTCCTGAAGCTCTCGGGCGCGAACGAGGGCCCTCGCGAGAAGACGGTGCGCATCCACGAGGACCACGTCCAGCTCCTCGAGCGCGACGACGGCTCCACCAAGAACGTCCTGCTTATCGACAAAGCGAACATCCACAACAATCGGCTGCAGGTCATCAACCAGTACGAGGTCGCGCAGGGCGAGGGGGGAGCGGTCCACGCCAACCGCTACGACGTGACGGTGCTCGTCAACGGCCTGCCGATGGTCCACATCGAGCTCAAGCGCCGCGGCGCCGACATCCGCGAGGCCTTCAACCAAATCGACCGCTACCAGCGCGACAGCTTCTGGGCGGGCTCGGGCCTCTTCGACTACGTGCAGATCTTCGTCATCAGCAACGGCACGCTCACCAAGTACTACTCCAACACCACTCGCCGCCAGCACCTGAGCGAGAGAGGCGGGGCGAAACGGGCCCGCAAGACGTCCAACTCCTTCGAGTTCACCTCGTGGTGGGCGGACGCGCAGAACAAGCCCATCCAGGACCTCGTGGCCTTCGCCAGGACGTTCTTCGCCAAGCACTCGCTGCTCAACATCCTGACCAAGTACTGCGTGCTCACCGCCGACCGGATGCTGCTCGTGATGCGGCCGTACCAGATCGTCGCCACCGAGCGCATCCTGCAGCGCATCGACATCTCGACCAACTACAAGCGGCTGGGCACCATCGCTGCCGGCGGCTACGTGTGGCACACCACGGGCTCGGGCAAGACGCTCACGAGCTTCAAGACCGCCCAGCTCGCGAGCCGTATGGCGAGCGTGGACAAGGTGCTCTTCGTGGTCGATCGCAAGGACCTCGACTATCAGACCATGCGCGAGTACGACCGCTTCGAGAGGGGCGCCGCCAACTCGAACACCTCGACCGCGGTCCTCAAGCGCCAACTGGAGGACCCCTCCGCCCGCATCATCATCACCACCATCCAGAAACTCTCCACCTTCATCCAGGCGAACCAGGGCCACAGCATCTACGACGGCCACGTCGTCATCATCTTCGACGAGTGCCACCGCTCCCAGTTCGGCGACATGCACACCGCCATCGTCAAGGCCTTCAAGCGCTACAACCTCTTCGGCTTCACGGGCACGCCCATCTTCGCGGTCAACGCCGGCGCGGGGAGCGACCCGCTGTTGCGGACCACCGAGCAGGCGTTCGGGGAGAAGCTCCACACCTACACGATCGTCGACGCGATCACGGACAAGAACGTGCTGCCCTTCCGCATCGATTACGTCAACACCATCCGGTTGCCGGAGGGCATCTCCGACAAGCAGGTCGCGGCCATCGACACGGAGAAGGCGCTGCTCGCCCCCGAGCGCGTCGCCCAAGTCGTCGGTTACACGCTCGAGCACTTCGACCAGAAGACCAAGCGCTCCGAGCACTACGCGCACGCGGGCAGGCGTGTGCACGGCTTCAACGCGCTGTTCGCGACCGCGTCCATCGAGGCGGCCAAGCACTACTACCGCGAGTTCAAGCGGCGGCAGGAGGCTCTCGTCCCCGACCGGCGGCTGAAAGTCGGGCTCATCTACTCCTACGCGGCGAACGAGGAAGTGGGTGACGGCTACCTCGACGAGGAGGGCTTCGAGACCGAGGCGCTCGACCAGTCGTCGCGCGACTTCCTCGAAGGAGCCATCGGCGACTACAACGGGCTCTTCGGGACGAGCTTCGACACCTCGTCCGACCGGTTCCAGAACTACTACAAGGACCTGTCGCTGCGCCTCAAGAGCCGCGAGCTCGACCTCGTCATCGTCGTGAATATGTTCCTGACGGGCTTCGACGCGACCACGCTCAACACCCTGTTCGTCGACAAGAACCTGCGCACCCACGGTCTCATCCAGGCCTATTCGCGCACGAACCGCATCCTCAACTCGGTCAAGACCTACGGCAACATCGTCTCCTTCCGCGACCTGGAGGAGCAGACCAACGACGCCATCGCCCTCTTCGGCAACCGGGACGCCTGCGGCATCGTGCTGCTGCGGCCCTACGGCGAGTACTACGACGAGTACGCCGAGAAGGTCGCCGACCTGCTGGCGGACTACCCGCTCGGGGCGCCCCTTGTGGGAGAAGCGGCACAGAAGGAGTTCATCACCCTCTTCGGCGCCATCCTGCGGCTGCAGAACATCCTGACCGCGTTCGACGACTTCGCCGGCAACGAGCTCCTCAGCGAGCGCCAAGGGCAGGACTACCGCAGCCTCTACCTGGACCTCTGGGCCGCCTTCCGTCGGGTCGGGGAGGCCGAGAGGGAGTCCATCAACGACGATCTTGTCTTCGAGATCGAGCTGATCAAGCAGGTGGAGATCAACGTAGACTACATCCTCATGCTGGTGGAGAAGTACCGTGCGGCCCATGGCGACGGCGACGACAAGGAGATCCGCGCCTTCATCGGCCGCGCCATTGACGCGAGCCCCAGTCTGCGCAACAAGAAGGACCTCATCGAGGCGTTCGTAGACTCGGTCTCGGCGAGCGGCGAGATCGACGAGGAGTGGCGGGCGTTCATCCGCCTCCGCCGCGACACCGAACTCGACGCCATCATCTCGGCCGAGGGGCTCAGGCCGGAGCAGACCCGCGCCTTCGTCGCGCAGGCCTTCCGCGACGGCGCCGTGCAGGCGACCGGGACCGCCATCATCGAGGTGCTACCGCCCGTGTCGCGCTTCTCACCGGATGGTGGGCACGGCGAGAAGAAGCAGCGTGTGCTGGCCAAGCTCGGCCTGTTCTTCGAGCGGTTCTTCGGTCTGGGCTCGGACTAGGGACGGAGGTTCACGTGCAAGGCGAGCATGCGAGCGACCCTGAGAATCATCTGATCGCTACGGACGTTCCCGGCTGCGTGCCGCCGCGGTGGTTCGACCGGCTGAACGACGCGGGGGTGGATCACCGTGTCCTCTTCGTGGACCAGCTCGTGTTCGATGAGCGGACCATGCTGAAATGCCGATACTCGTGCCCGGCTTGGGGATGCCGGTGGACCTGCTGTCCCGAGAGCTGGGGTCCCAAAGAACTCATACCCTTGTTGCGGCGGTATTGCAGGGTTGTCGTCCTCAGCGGCACCGACGGTCTGCAACTCTGTCGAGAGGCGCTCGCCCTGGAGCGCGCAGCTTTCGCCGGGGGGTGTCGGTGGGCTCTTGCCGTCTCTGTCACACCGTGCTCGACCTGCGGCCCGTGCACATATCCGGAAGGAGAGTGCCGGCACAAGGCAGATTTTCGGCCGGAATCGGCCATGGCGGGCATAGATAGCCTGGCCACGATGGACGCTCTGGGCATCCCACGGCAGGTCGGGGGGTCGTGGACTCGAGTCAGCTACGTGTTCCTGGACTGACCCTGATCGCTGCGCGCTCGTAGCGCGGCATCCGAGTGCGCCCCCTGTCAGACTGACTCCTTTGGTTTGACTCGCGAAGAGAGTGACTTATAATGGACTAGAGAGCACGATGGTGCTCTCTGTTGTTTCCCAGGAATGTTCTGGGGTGGGGGAGAGGATGAGGGAGGTGGTGGAGCCTGGTCGCCATCACCGTTCGCGCGTAGTTGCAGCCGACAACTAGCCTGCTCCTACGTAGTTCTGCCTGCAATCTCTTACCGTAGCGACCACGGGCCTTTATTGCGCACCGTCGGTTATCGCGGCGCTCTCTGGTGCCGCCCACGGTTTCGGCGCTCCCCGCTCCCTTGTGTTCGGAAGGTGGTGCACCGGCGCAATCGACGCATGGCCTGCAGGTCTCTTGCCAGGAGGGATCAAGATGCGGAAGGTGCTGTCCACACTAATGCTGACGCTGGCCGCCTGTTCGGTGCTGGCCATCCTGGCCGCGGCACCCGCGCACGCGAGCAATCTGACCCTACCCACAGGCGGAGTGGTCTCGGCGGAGTACATCTCTTCCGACGCGGCGTTCATCAACGACCTGAGTGTGTTATCGCCCCCCAACAGGTTCCTGTTCAACACGCAGACGACTCGTCGAGGGGCGACCGTCGTGCTGGGTGCTTCGGCTGCCGGCACGGCATTCGAGTTCCAGATGCTCGCCAGAACAGGGAGCGCCACCTACACGTGGTCGAGCAACCCCGCGAGCAACAGCGATGGGAAGGACCATGTCAGAACCACTCTGGTAGCCGCGGATACCTGGCTTCTGGAATGGGAGGATCTCCCGGATCTGGGAGACCAGGACTTCAATGACGCGGTCATGCTGGTCCGCATCGGAGGCGACACTGACGGTGATGGCCTCTGGGACGTCTGGGAGACGAATGGGGTGGACGCAGACTGGGACGGCACGATCGACCTGCCGATCCACCAGGCTCCCTTCAACGCGAATCCCAACCACAAGGACGTCTTCTTGGAGATCGACTGGATGCAGGATGCCACCCATGACCATCAGCCCAAAGCGGGTGTCGTCAACGCCGTGGTGAACGCATTCGCCGCCGCGCCGGTCTCGAACCCGGATGGAAACAACGGGATCACCCTGCACGTGGACGTGAGCAACAGCATCGCGCACAGCGACCACATGCGGCTCGACGCCCCTGCCGGGGTGACCGACTTCGACACGCTGAAGACGGCCAACTTCGCCGACGCCAGGAGGTCGGTCTACCACTACTGCATCTTCGCCCACGACCTCGGCATGGCGAAGTACTACTCTGGGCTCTCGGAACTGCCCGGGAATGACTTCATCGTGTCGCTCGGCGAGTGGCACAACGGACTCGGCGACATCGATGGTGACGGGCTGTCCGACGAGGACGTCGGAACGGTGGCGGAACAGTCCGGGACGCTGATGCACGAGTTGGGGCACAACCTCGATCTCAAGCATGGGGGCGGGGATCACACGGGATACAAACCCAACTTCCTGAGCATCATGAACTACTTCTTCCAGATGACCGGCATCCCGCCGTCGAATAGCCTGGACTACTCCGACTCGGTTCTGGCCAGTCTCGACGAGAACAGCCTCGACGAGTTCCTCGGCATCCAGGACGGGACGGACGACACGGCGTTCTTCGATCCGAGCGGGATTCGACGTCAAGGACAGGGAACAGGGTCGATCGACTGGGACTGGGACGGAACGACTGAAGGGGCCAGTGGCGGCTCGTCCAACGTATCGGTCGACATCAATGGCGACGGATCGAAGACGACCCTGGCCGGTTGGAGTGACTGGCCCAACGTCAAGTACCTCTTCACCGACACCACCGACTTCGAGGACGGGAGCCACTTCTCCGTGAACCACGAGGAAATGGACTATCAGCTGTCGGTCCTCCTCCGAGAGCCGGCAGCGGATGCCGGTGGACCCTACGTGGGTGACGAGGGCGCGTCCATAGCCTTCGACGCCGGCGGCAGCTCCGATCCGAACGGTGATCCTCTGCAGTACCGGTGGGACTTCGACAGCGACGGCGTCTGGGATACCGCGTGGTCTTCCAGCACGGCCGCGTCGCACACCTGGAGTGACGACTTCACGGGCACGGTGACGGTTGAAGTGTCGGACGGGTTGTTCGCGCGCACCGACACCGCCGGCGTGACCGTCCACAACGTCGCGCCCACCGTCGCCGCCGGGCCCGATCAGACCGTGTACTCGGGCGACGTCGTGAGTTTTAGCGGGAGCTTCACCGATCCGGGCACTCTCGACACTCATGTCATCTCATGGGACTTCGGCGACGGCGGCATTCCCGCCGGAGGTCTGACGCCCACGCATACGTATCTGGCCGTTGGCTCGTATACGGTCACCCTCAATGTGACTGATGATGATGGGGGTGCGGGCTCTGACACCATGATCGTGACCGTTCGGCGGCTGCCTGTCCCGCTCGACATCAAGCCGGGTAGCTATCCCAACGGGGTCAATCCCGCCAACAAGGGCCTCATCCCGGTGGCCGTCATCAATGACCCCTCGTGGACGCCGTACTATGTCGATCCGGCCCTGATCGATCCCACGTCGGCGGTGTTCGGGCCGGATAGTGCGCCTGCAGAACGTTGGGTCCGTGAGGACATCGACCGTGACGGGGACCTGGATCTACTGTTCTTCTTCAACACCCAGGCGACCGGGATCGTGCTTGGGGATACGTCCGCCACCCTGAACGCCGACCTCGTCGACGGAAGACAGGTAGCGGGCGTCGACACCATCTGGACGGCACCTCGAAAGTAAGCCGGTTCGCAGAGCTTCCTGTAGAAGCGGGGGCACGCCCAAGCGTGCGGCTCTGACGAAGAGAGGAAGCGCCCCTTTGTTCACGGGGGCGCTTCCTCAGCCGTTCCCCAGGATCTCCATGGCGTTCCACAGCACCTGCGCCACTTCTCCCCGGGTGGCCTTTCCCCAGATGTCGAAGAGGGCTAGGTCTATGCCCCACAGGAGTCCGGAGTACTCGGCCTTCGTGATGTTATGCCCGTGGGTGGGGTCACCGCCGGGAAGCTCCCCCGACCAGCCCGAGGGAGGCGCGTGCAGGCCTTCGGGCCGCACGCCTTCAACCGCCCGTACCACCATGGTGAGAAGCTGAGCCCGGCTCACGTCCTGATAGGGCTTGAAGAGGCCGCCGGGGTAGCCCTTGATCAGCGCATTGGCGTAGGCCACGGCGACGTAGTCGTCTGGGTAGAGGTTGTCGGCGGGACGCTCCACGTCCGCGAAGGGGAGAGCCGTCCCCCCTTCGGTGACGGTCAGACCTAGGGTGAGGTCGATCATCTTGGCGAACTGGGCGCGGAGGACCGGGCTGGACGGTCGGAACTCGGTGCCGCCCGCGACCTCGTACCCGGCGATGATCTCGCGAGCGGCCATCCCCTCGACGGCCACGTGATAGGAGTTGGCCGGCCGGACGTCGACGAACGTCGGCAGCGAGGGCGGGCGGAAGGGGGTGTGGAAGCCGATGAGCGCGGTCATGACCGGACCGCTGTCACTGATCTGGAAGATGTGGACCCCGCTGTCGGCTCCGGCGTATGTCTTGGCGTCCGGCGTGGTCATGTCGCTGAACTCGCGGTTGCCCGTGTCCCCCGGATAGGGATCTTCGCCTCCGCCGTAGTTGGCTCCGGGCTCCCCCGGCGAGAGGTCCAGGCTCTGGACGCCGCCGGCCTCTTCGACATCCACGAGCTTGTGGGTCTCGTCCTTCTGCGGGCTGCCGATGAAGTCGTCGAGTCGCCGCTCATCGATGTGCCAGATGACAAGGCCGCTCCCGGGCAGGGCGCCGTCGGTGCCGGTCCGCTGGCGGTTCTCGATCAGGAAGTACTCTGGGCCGCTGGTTGCACCCCCAGGATAGAGCTTGAAGGCCGCGGTGCGCGACGACCCTACCGTCGGGATCGTCCGGAGGGTCGGTGGACCAGTCAGGGTCTGAGGCAGGAGCCAACCCAGCTTGGCCGACGACCAGGGGTCCGGCCGGGCCGGAAGTCTGGGGGGCGAGTTGGCCCACCCGTTGGACACGAGGCTCCACTTGCCGGTGCCCACGCTGGAACCGTCATAGTCGTAGAGGTCTCGCAGGCCAAGGGTGTGGGCCATTTCGTGGACGTAGAGTCCGATCGTCATGTCGCCTGGCCAGTAGTTCAGCTCGGGCACGGTCGTGTAGCTGCGCGCCCGGACGCCGTCGACCTTGACGGGGTTCATGAGCTCTGTCTTCTGCGTGGCGAAACCGGGGCTGTCCCAGTAAGGCGGGTGACCGGCGAAGATGATCATGAGATTGTCCACGAATCCGTCACCGTTGCAGTCGTACCGGCTGAAATCGACCAGCGGATCGGCGAGAGCCAGCGCTTCTTCGATCATCCTCTGACTATTGCGCGGATAAGGGCCGTAACCACTCCCCTCTCCGAGGTAGTACCCCATCTGCTCCGACACGCGCAGCCAGCCCAGCGAAGAAGGGAGATTCAAGGGAGCGACATCGAGCATGCCGTAGGAGACCTCCCGATAGTAGCCGCGAACGCTCGTCGGTCCGACAGTGTCTTTGAACACGAGGTCGTCGAAGAACGAGGCGTCGGTCTGGTGGGGGTGGTCCGAGAAATCCACGAGCAGCGCGATCGTGTACAAGGTGCCGATCGGCGATGGCGGCTTCTCGCCTGAGGTGCCTGGAAGCGCCCGAGCCGGCGTGCACCAGGCGAGTACCACGAGAGCGGCTGCGAGGGAACTCAGGACCGCAACGGAGGATGCCACTCGCGCGGCCGGACCGCTGAATGCCCGTGGCTGTCTTTGGACGGGTCGCACGAAGACTCCCTCCTGGTGCCGTCGCATCCCGCTACCTGACTGAGCATAGTCTACCTCGCAAATCGGTCTAGCACGCGCCGACTTTTCGGCCACCGACTGGCGCGGGGGAAGTTCTTACCCAGGTCTGGCTCGACGACGTATGTGGAACCCTTCTGGGCGCAAGCCAGCCAGGGCGGGTTACTCAGGCAGGTCGCTCTTCAGTTCGCTCTCAGTCTCGCCCTGGTACTCGTAGGTGCGTTCGTGCTTCACCGATATCGACAGTCCCGATCGGAACCCTTGTTGCTGGTGTCGTCTCTGGCGCTGACTGGCGCCGCCTTCCTGGGACTGCTTGCCGTTGGCGGCTACTCAGCCGTCGCACTCGACTGGATCCGTCTGGCGTAGACCGACCCGAGCACGTACGTCAGCCGCCGCGCCCTTGATCGGTGGTCATCTACGGCAGGATCTCGACGTATCCGTCCGTTCCGTGCACGCGGATACGCTGCCTGTCACGGATCAGCCGGGTGGCGCGCTCCACCCCCACGACGGCCGGCAGGCCGTACTCCCGGGCGATCACCGCGCCGTGGGTCATCAGGCCTCCCACCTCCGTCACCAGCCCCTTGACCGCGACGAAGAGGGGGGTCCAGCTGGGGTCCGTGGCGACGGTGACCAAGATGTCGCCCGGCTCGAGATCGGCATCTTCCATGTTCAGGATGACGCGGGCCCGACCCTCGACGGTCCCGGCGGAGACCGGCAGGCCGACCAGCGCGCCGGCCGGCACGTCGTCGCGTCGGTACGCCCCGGCAACGACCTCGCCATCCGACGTGAGCACCCGGGGCGGCGTGAGCGCCTCGTACGACCGGAACTCGTCCTTACGCCGGCGGATGAGCTCGTCGTCCACGTGGTCCGTGCGCACGACGTCGTGGAGTTCCTGGAGCGTGAGGTAGAAGATGTCCTCCCTCTCACGAAGGACGCGCGCCTGCACGAGGCGCTCGGCCTCCTGCATCAAGGCCAGCTTGTAGACGAAGTAGCGGCTGATCATGCCGTACTTCGGGTACTCCCGGTATCCGATGAACGTCCGGACCCGGTCGATCATCTGCTTGGCCTCTTCTGCCTTGCGCTCGCCGTCGGGCGAGGCCCGCAGGCGCTCGAGCAGCTCCTGCTCCCACTCCCGGGCTTCTTGCAGCCCTCGCGCGAAGAGTCGCCCGCCGGCGGCCGGTTCGAAGTTCCTGATGTTGCTGAGGATCATAGGTATGAGCGTGGTGGGTCGTTCGCTCCAACGTGGTCTCGTGATGTCGATCTCGCCGACGCAGCGCATGCCGTACGCGTCGAGCCAGCCCCTGATGGCGTCCTGGGCTTCCCGCCCGCCGGCGAGCTTCGGTAGTTCGTCGAGAAAGTCCTCGTCCTCCACGTCTTGCAGAAACGCCACGACCTCGGGATACGGGCGGATCGCGTCCGCGACGTCCAGGAGCGCAAGTCCCATCTCCGACGTGACGTTGTGGGGGACGGACTGCGTGAGCCTGTCGGCTGCGTTCTTCTCGCCGAGCCACGCCTCCAGGTGATCATTGAGCCACCAGGTCGCCTCCATGGCCGTCATGAACGTTCGATGACTTCGTGGATCGAACAGGATGCGCCTCAGCTCCTGGATGTCTTCCAGGATGAAGTCGACAAGCGCTGCCCCGGACTTGGTCCGGATGTCGCGCTTCAGGGCGGCGATCGAGGCCTGGCTGCGCGCGATCAGCTCGTCGACGATCGCGGGATCGGTCTCGGGGGGGCCGGGCGCGCCGCCGGCCGGCGTCCCTTCGGGACCCTCGTCCGGGAGGGTCGGAATGAAGTCGCCGCGTTCGAGGATGGTCTGCAGCGCGTCCTCGATCAGCGGATCGGACCTCCCCACCACCTCCAGGAAGCCCGCTCGACTGGTTGGCGAACCCAGCAGTTGGGTGACGTCGACGAACAGTCGGCGTGCAAGGCCCGGCCGCACACGATCTGTATGACGCATCTTTCCCACGCCTACCCTCAGGGCACGAACCTCTACTTCATCTTCATGACGAAGTCGGGGTCCGGCTCCGACTACCTCACCAACCAAGGGACCATCATCGACGCCATCCGGGCAAGCGGGGCCACGCTTAGCCACCACCACGGCATCGGCAGGATGTTGGCACCCTGGCTCGAAGGCCAGATGGGCGAGGTTCCGCTGGGGCTGTTGCGGGCCGTCAAGCACCACCTGAATCCTGGGGGCATCATGAATCCAGGGGGCACGCTCGCGCTGGACCTACCCGACGAGTTGCG
Source organism: Actinomycetes bacterium (assembly GCA_021802965.1). Taxonomy (GTDB): domain Bacteria; phylum Actinomycetota; class Thermoleophilia; order RBG-16-64-13; family RBG-16-64-13; genus JAJZQZ01. The sequence continues at coordinate 1,260 of JAJZQZ010000036.1, read as the reverse complement.
CCGGTAGGATGTATGAAGGCGTCTCAGCCACGTGCCTGCTGCCGGCGCGTCTTGTTCCCTTCGGTCTGGTGGCGTCCGGCTTCTCGTCCAGCGAGGGCGAGGGTGGCGGACTTACGGTGTCAGCCGGGCCGGGAGGAAGAGGCTAGGGGCGCGAGTCAGGCCGCGGCGACGAAGACGCCGCCGCGGCCCCCGTATCAATGCACGACGAGATTGCCCGACGTCACGGGTACCCAGTACGTGCTGAACGGCCAGGGAGCGGCCTCCCAGTCCGTGAGGAACTCGTCGTCCGCTTCGGTCCAGCCGAAGAAGCTCATGAACCGGTCGGGTCCCGTAGCCTTCGACCCTTGACCATTGTCCTCGACGCGAACGGCGAAATGTGTGGGCGGGTCATCAGCAGAGTAGCCGGTCTGAGCTGTCATCACTCCCCGGAAGGCGGCGCGGTTCCCCTCCTGCCAGAAGCCGGTCACCTCACCTTCGAAAGTCCGAAGGAAGCTTGTCGGTGGCCACGCGAGCGTGAAGGAGATATGTCCCTTGGCCTCGGTCAATGTGCCCTGCGCGTTGAAGACCATGGTGCGTATCCCGATCAGATCACCGGTCAGCACTTCCGAGACGACGTTCCCTGAGGCCTTGGGCGCCGGCCCGCCTTCTTTGGCGGCCGCCAAAGAAGGCGGGGCCAGTAGCACCACCGTCGTCACCAGCAAGAGTAGTAGTAGGGATGTACGCTTCATGTCCCCTCCTTCTCCCGCGCGGCGAACTTCGCCGCCATGACTCGAGTATCAGAAGGTGGGTTCGTCGTGTCAAGCGGTGCGTGAGCCGACAGCCTTCTCCTCCTCCATGGAGGGCCCGGCGAGAGTCATTTGGTGGAACGGAAGACGACCATCGAGGCCAAGGACGACAACGAGGCCGACTTCGCGTTTCTGCGTTGGCCGCGTGGCTCGCCAGGCAGGGCAACTCAGCTCTAGCCAAGAAGAGGGTCGGTCACCTTGCTTCCGACGTCCGGCCCAACCGCGCCACCGATACAAGAATCTCCCAGTTGGTCGGGGGGGCGGTTCCGCGAGATCCAAGCGCCACGAGCTGACCAGGTATCGTAGTAGTATGAGTCTGACCAATGCAGGGGTTTCGTCACAGCGTACTGCGAGGGGAGCGGCTGTATGGAAAGCTTCGTTGGGCGCGAACTCTGCACGCACGAGCCGACCACCGAGGGTGCCGCGGCGCCCGATTCGACCGCGAGTCGCCGGGACGATCGCGGCGAACCGCTTT
>JAJZQZ010000035.1 GCA_021802965.1 Actinomycetes bacterium | reverse complement strand
CGCCGGCTTCGCCGCCGGCGGCCTGGCGGCACTAGACGCGATCGAGGTCGCCGGCTACGACGTCCTGCGCTACCAGACGCGCCCCGATAGGCGCAGCCGCCTGAGGCACTTCCTCGATATAGTGGCAGCCGTAGGACGACAACGCCACCGGGGGAGGCCCAGTTGACCAGAACCCCGGGGATGAGCCCCGAAGAAGCTTTCGAGAAGTGCGAGCGCATCACCGCCAGCCAGGCGAAGAATTTCGCGTACGGCATCCGCCTGCTGCCCAAGCCGAAACGACAGGCGCTCTCCGCGGTCTACGCGCTCGCCCGTCGCATCGACGACGTGGGCGACTGTGCCCTCCCCGCCGACGAGAGGCTTTCGGAGCTCGAGCGCGTTCGAACCGACGTGCGGGGGCTTTTGGCCGACCCCAACGGGGACGGTCCCACCTCTGACCCGGTGCTCGTCGCCATCCGCGAGGTCGCCCGGCGCTACCCGTTGCCCCTCGAAGCCTTCGACGAGCTGATCGACGGGTGCGAGCTCGACTGCAGCCGCACCACGATCGAGACTTACGACGAGCTGGTGCAGTACTGCAGGCTGGTGGCCGGGACCATCGGCCGGCTTTCGGTGGCCATCTTCGGCGTGCCGGACATGGCCGTCGCCGCCCCTCTCGCCGACGCGCTCGGCGTCGGCCTCCAGATCACGAATATTCTCCGCGACATCGTCGAGGACCGGCAGGAGATGGGTCGGATCTACATCCCCCGCGAGGACATCGTCGGCTTCGGCTGCCGTCCGGACCTGACCGGGAACCGAGAGAAGCTGGCTCTTCTAATCTCGTACGAGGCCCGGCGGGCGCGCTCCTGGTACGAACAGGGCTTCGCCCTGCTTCCCCTGCTCGACTACCGGAGCCGGGCCAGCGTCGCCACCATGGCCGGCATCTACTACCACCTACTGGAGCGCATCGAGGTCGAGCCGGAGCTGCCCTTGCTGGGCCGGGTCTCATTGTCCGGATGGGAGAAGGCGGGCGTGGCGGCCCGAGCGCTGGCCGGTCTGCCGGCATGACCCGGCCCGACGTGGCCGTCGTCGGCGGCGGCCTCGCGGGCACAGCCGCCGCCCTAGCCGCCGCCGACGCCGGGGCGACCGTGATGTTGCTGGAGAAGCGGCCGCATTTGGGGGGCGCGGCGGCGGCGGTGTTCCGACGGGGGCGCTGGCAGGACCACGGCCAGCATGTGCTCCTCCGCTGCTGCACCGCGTATCGCACATTCATCGAGCGGATCGGGGGCGGGGAGCACCTGTACCTGCAGCAGCGACTGGAGATACCCGTGGTGCGTCCCGGGGTGGAGACTCAGTGGATCCGCCGCAACTCGTGGCCGGCCCCGCTGCACCTCGGTCCGTCCATCGCCCGCTACGCACATCTTTCCCTGCGGGAGCGGGCACTGGTGGGCCCCGCGGCGCTGGCGCTGCGGGGCCTCGACCGGGCCGATGCCTCCCTCGACAGATCGAGCTTCGGTTCCTGGTTGACCGCACACGGCCAGTCCCGGGCGGCTGTGGACGCCCTTTGGGACCTCATCGCCTTGCCCACCCTGAACCTGCACGCCCCCGACGTCTCCCTGCTCGCGGCGACGCGCACCTTCCAGATGGGCCTGCTCCATGACGCCGGCGCCGCGGACATAGGCTGGGCCACGGTCCCTCTATCCCGCCTCCACGACGACCTCGCCCGAAAGGCCCTCGCCTCCGCCGGCGTGGAGGTGCGGCTGCGGTGCGGCGTCGACACTGTGGAGCGTGACGCGGCGGGGACGATGAGGTTGCGCGTGGATGACGGCGCCGACATCGAGGCCAAGAGCGTCATCCTGGCGGTCCCGCACCATCGGCTGGGCACGCTGCTGCCGCCCGAAGGGCTGGAGCTGGGCGAGCGGGTGGCGTCGCTGGGAGCGTCGCCGATCGTCAACATCCACCTGACGTTCGACCGGCCTGCGTTCCCATACCCGCTGGCCGCCTGCCTTGATACCTTGGTGCAGTGGGTGTTCGACCGGTCCGCGGCGGTAGGCTTGCCCGCGGGGCGCTATCTGGTCGTGTCGCAATCCGCGGCCGAGGACTGCGCCCGGATGCCGGCGCGGACCCTCATCCCCCGGGTCCTACGCGACCTGAAGCGGCTCTTTCCCGATGCGCGCGCCGCTCAGCTCCTCGAGGGCTCGGTCATCCGGGATACGGGCGCCACGCCCCGCCTCGCCCCCGGCAGCGACGCACTGCGGGCGGGGAGTGCGTCACCGATCCCGGGCATCTTCGTCGCGGGGGCATGGACAGATACGGGCTGGCCCGCCACAATGGAGAGCGCCGTCCGCAGCGGCTCGGCCGCGGCGGCGGAGGCAGCCAGAGATCGTTAGGAGAGGACCAGCGTGCAGACAGCCAAACCCGGGCAGCCCGGATCTCCCCCAATCCTGAGCAGGGCCAAGGAGCTCGTGTACCCGAGTCTACGCGAAGCGGTCGACGAGCTTCACCCGGGTATCAGGCACATGGTCGAGTACCACCTGGGCTGGATCGACGCCGAAGGACGGCCGGATTCTCGCGGAGGCAAATCGGTCCGTCCCGCATTCGCGGTGCTTTCCGCCGAAGCCGCCGGAGCGCCCGCGCAGACGGCGGTGCCCGCCGCCGTGGCCATCGAGCTGGTGCACAACTTCTCCCTGCTGCACGACGACATCATGGACCAGGACAGAGAGCGCCGCCATCGCACCACGGTCTGGGCGCGCTACGGGGTCGCGGCCGGCATCATCTCCGGGGACGCGCTCGTGGTGCTGGCTCTCGACCAGCTGCTCCGGCGGCCGGAGCCGGCCGCCCTCGCCGCCGCGCGCCGGGTCTGGGCCGACACCCGAGACATGATCGGGGGGCAGGTCGACGACCTGGGGTTCGAGGAACGGGTGGCGGTCACCTGGGAGGAATGCGTAGCCATGGAGGCCCAGAAGACCGGAGCCCTGCTCGCCTGCTCGGCCTGCGTCGGAGCCATCCTCGCCGAAGCCCCCGCACCGGTCGTAGAAGGACTGGCCGGATTCGGCATGCACGTCGGCCTGGCATTTCAAGCCGTCGACGACATGCTCGGCATCTGGGGCCGCCCCGAGGTCACGGGGAAACCGACCTCGAGCGACCTGCGCCGCAGCAAGAAGAGCCTGCCCATCTCGGCCGCGCTCGAGGTCGAGGGGCCAGGTCGCGACGAGCTCGCCGGCCTTCTCGGCGATTTCCACACACGCGAGCCCGCAGAATCGGAGTTGGAGCGGGCCGTGGAACTGATCGAGTCGAGTGGCAGCCGGGAACGCACAGCCAGATACGCGGCCGACCATCTCCGCGCCGCCCTCGAAATGCTGGATTCGCTCCCCATCGTCCCGGAAGCTCACGCCGAGCTTGCCGGTCTGGCCAGGTTCCTCGGTGAGCGAGACTACTAGACTGCCGCCCACGACGGGTTCCCCTCGGGCGGCGTCGACGGGGCCGCTCGCGGGACCGAACGGCGGGGCTCGCACGGGATCTCTCCAGGCCGACGCCGCCCTGGCGAAGTCCGTGCACCGGACGATCACTCGCGGTCGCGACGCCCTCCTCGGGATGCAGGACCCCGCAGGCTGGTGGAAAGGGGAGCTCGAGACCAACGTCACCATGGACTCCGAGGACATCCTCTTCCGCGAGTTCCTTGGCATCCGCCGTGACGACGAGACCGAACGCTCTGCCCGATGGATCCGCTCGAACCAACGGGACGACGGGAGCTGGGCCACCTTCTTCGGCGGCCCGGCCGACCTCTCGACGACCATCGAGGCCTACGTCGCGCTACGCCTTGCCGGCGACCGGCCCGAAGACGAGCACATGCGGCGGGCGGCCCTGGTGGTCCGCGAACTGGGCGGGGTGGAGAACGCCCGCGTCTTCACCCACATCTGGCTGGCCCTTTTTGGACTTTGGCCCTGGGACAAGACTCCCGCCATCCCGGCGGAGCTCAACCTGCTGCCCTCCTGGTTCCCTTTCAACCCCTACGATTTTGCCTGCTGGGCCCGGCAGACCATCGTCGCCCTGTCGGTGGTCGTCTCGCACCGTCCGGTTCGACCCATGCCCTTTGGCATCGAGGAGCTGTTCTCGGGCTTGACCGTCGAGCGGCCGGTGGACCTGCGGTCGGCCACGGGTTGGCTGACAGTGCTGGATGGCGCGCTGCGGCGGTTCGAGCGGCTCCCGCTCAAGCGTCTCCGGCGTCCGGCCGTCAAGCGCGCGCTGGGATGGGTGCTCGAGCGCCAGGAGGCCGACGGCTCGTGGGGCGGGATCCAGCCCCCCTGGGTGTACTCACTCCTGGCGCTGCACCTCGAAGGCTACGCCATGGATCACCCTTCCGTGGTCGCAGGCATCCGGGGGCTGGACGCCTTCATGGTCGAGGCGGGCGACATGCGCTGGCTCGAGGCCTGCCAGTCCCCCGTCTGGGACACGGCGCTCGCCATCCTGGCCCTGGCTGAGGCCGGCCTGCCGGGCGATCACCCCGCCCTCACGCAGGCTGGTGAGTGGCTCCTGGCGGAGGAGATCGGTGTGAAGGGCGACTGGTCGGTTCGCCGCCCTGACGTGTCGCCGGGCGGCTGGGCCTTCGAATTCGCCAACGATGTCTACCCCGACATCGACGACACCGCCCTCGTGGTGATGGCGCTGCGACGCGTCACCGGACTGGATCCAGCACGAGTGCACGGGGCGATCAGACGGGGCGTCGATTGGGTGGTCGGCATGCGCAGTCGGGACGGCGGCTGGGGAGCCTTCGACGCAGACAACACGCGTGAGTTGTGCGCCGCCCTGCCCTTTTTCGACTTCGGGGCCGTGATAGACCCCCCGAGCGCCGACGTCACCGGTCACGTGGTAGAGATGCTGGCGGAGGCCCCCGAGCGGGCCGAGCGACCCGTGCTGAACCGCGGCCTGCAGTGGCTGCTGCGGGCGCAGGAAGACGACGGATCCTGGTTCGGCCGCTGGGGCGCCAACCACGTCTACGGGACCGGTTCGGTCGTGCCGGCGCTCGTCAAGGCCGGTCTTGGACGCGAGTCACCCCCGGTCGCGCGCGCCCTCGCCTGGTTGCGCGAGCACCAGAACCCGGACGGCGGCTGGGGAGAGGATCTGCGGTCCTACCGGGATCCGGCATGGCGAGGGCGAGGCGCCTCCACACCCTCCCAGACCGGATGGGCACTCCTCGCGCTCCTGACGGCCGGCGACCGCGGCGAAGAGGCGGCGCGTGGGGTCCGCTACCTAGTCGAGACTCAGCGCGACGACGGCACGTGGGACGAGCCCTACTTCACCGGCATCGGCTTCCCGGGCGACTTCTACATCAACTACCACCTCTATCGCATGGTGTTCCCCCTCTGGGCGCTGGGGCGGTGGCGCGCGGAACCCGCGTGAGTCCACGGCGTCCGCAGGGAATGATTCCGGGCCGGATCTCGGCCCCGCGCGACGTGCGAAGCACGGACGACCGCCACGCCAAGGCGCGACTCGGCCGGCCCGCGCTGCTCGTCCTCACCCCCCTGCGGATCGAGGCCATCGCTCTGCGAAGGGGCGGCGCGGTCGTCGAGGTGGTGGTCACGGGGATGGGGCGGCGCGCGTCGGAGCGCGCCGCCCGCAGGCTCGCCGGGCAGGCGCGCCGGCGCCCCGTCGCCGTGGCCGGGTTCTGCGGCTCGGTCGCACCAGACGCTCTACCAGGCGACGTGGTCGTGGCGACCGAGTTGCGGGGACCCGAGGGCGTCCTCATACTGCCTTCGGCCCCTGCTCTCGCCGAGCGCCTGCGGGAGGCAGGTCTCCTCGTCGTCGCGGGCCCCCTGCTCTCCGTCGATCACCTGGTACGGGGAGCCGAGCGTACCGCTCTCGCCCACGAAGGCACCGTCGCCGTCGACATGGAGTCGTACTGGCTGGCCGCCGAGGTGACGGGGTCGCGCCGCGGCCGGCGACAGGCGGACGGGCGCATCGCCGTGGTGCGGGTGGTGAGTGACGGGCCGCGGTCCAGCTCCAACCCAGCCTCTCTCCTCGCCAGCGCCATCCGCGGCTACCGCGCTCTCGCGCAGGTGGGCGGTCCCCTTCGCTCTTGGGGGGAGGGGGTTGTGGCGGTAGAGAGCTAACAGGCCGCCGGAGAACGAAGCCTTGACCCTCGGAACGCACTGGACGGCGAAGCGCCACTCCTTCAACAGCCTGTCAGGTCGTGGTAACCTCTCTTCATGCTACTCGCCTCGGGTTCACCCCGACTTCTCGCCGCCCGACTATGATCGCCGTTGATCGCCGCTGATGGGCATCCCTCTGAGACAGAACGCCCGTCTCGCTCGGCATCTGGCCGGCCAGACCATCAGGGGGAGGCGACGGTACCCGTTGATCGTGGAGCTCGAGCCCCTCTTCGCCTGCAATCTCAGCTGCCCCGGATGCGGTAAGACCAGCCACCCACGAGAGATACTTTCCCGGCGCATGACCGTCGACCAAGCCATCGCGGGCATGGCCGAGTGCGGAGCGCCCATGGTCTCGATCGCCGGGGGGGAACCCCTCATTCACCGCGAGATCCACACGATGGTCCAGGCCCTCGTCGAAGAGCGCCTGTTCGTCTATCTCTGCACCAACGGGCTCCTCGCGCGCGGACGATTCGACGCCTTCCGGCCCTCACCCTATTTCGCTTGGGTCTTCCACGTCGACGGCCTCGAGACCCGGCACGACGAGGCGGTCTCCAGGCCGGGAACCTTCAATGAGGTCGCGGCTGCGATTCTTGAGGCCAAAGCGCGCGGGTTCCGGGTGACGACGAACTCCACCTTCTTCTCGGACGACTCGCCCGAGAACGTCGCCGCGCTGCTCGATTTCCTCACCTTCGACCTGAAGGTCGACGCGGTCATGCTTTCCCCGGCCTTCGCCCACTCCGCCGCGGCCGACCAGGACCGCTTCCTCGCGGAGGCCGCGACTCGCCGGCTCTTTCGGGAGGTGTTCGCACACGGGCGAAGGAAGAAGTGGCCCCTCAACCACTCGCCCCTGTTCCTCGACTTCCTCGAAGGCCGCCTCGAGCTGCCCTGCACGCCCTGGGCCATCCCCAGCTTTTCCGTCCTCGGTTGGCAGACGCCCTGCTACCTGCTGGCGGACGGTTTCGTCGAGACCTACGCCGAGTTGCTCGAAGCTACCGATTGGGAGCGATACGGACGCGGGCGTGACCCTCGCTGCGCCGGGTGCATGGCCCACTGCGGGCACGAGCCTTCGGCCGTTCGGGCCACGACGCGGTCCCCCCGAGCCATACTGCGGGCGGCGTTCTCCCAGCACTGACCCGGCGAAGCGTGGCACGGGCCGTCATCCGTCAAGCCGACGGCGGTGGAGATGAGCAGGCTCACCACCTTGGCGGGCACGCAGGTGAGCGCAGGCCGCCACATTTCTGCTCCAGGGTGACCCCGGGAGCCGGTAGAGGCAGGAGAGACGAGTCGCCCCCCGAAACAGGGAGACAGCGAGATCGCTGACCATTGCGTATTCGCGCCTGCCAAGAATAGGTTTGGTTTGCGTCCATTGTTTCGCGTAGCTGCGTATGAAATGCTAGCCTAGATTCTAGCCTAGCCACAGGGGGGGTCCTTGCAGGAAGCTGCCGTCGCGACCCGGCCCATGACGGGGCGGGTGCAAAAGGTACGCACACGCTGGTTCCTCGAGGGACTGCTGCTCCTCGGCGTGCTTGTGGGTGCCCTCGCCTTTCACATCCTGCCCCATGAGCGCAGCGGCCTGCTCTACTGGTTCTTCGTCCCTGTCTCAATCTGCAGCGTGGTCCTGGGCCACCGAGTGGGTATGGTCTACGCGGGCATCAGTGCACTGGTCGTGCTGCTGCAGGTGCTGCCGTACAGTCTCTCACCCGCGCCCTGGCCCGGCCTTTCGGAGATCGATCTGGCCATTTTGATCTCGATGTGGGTGGGCATTCTCTTCGTGACAGCCTACGCGGTGGGGCGGGTGTCGGAGCGAGGAGGCAACCGCGCGTTGCTGCAAGGCATGGGGGCCGAATGCATAGAGGCGGTCGAGCGCGAGCGCAAGCGCATGGGCTTCGACCTGCACGATGGCATAGCGCAAGTGGCGACCACCGCCGTCATGGAGGTCGAGGTGCTGCAAGCCCTCACCGAGGATTCAGATCCGGTTGTGCGGGAGGAGGTCGACCGGCTCAAGGAGATATGCGGCGAGGCGGTGCGCGAGATCCGTACCATGATCGGCCAGCTCAGGCCTCCTCAGCTCAGCGGCGAGGAGTTCGACGCCACCGTCTACCACCTCATCTCCGAGTTCCGCGAACGCACGGGCGTAAAGACCGAGCTGGAGCTTCAAGGCGATCTTTCATGTCACACAGACTCCATGCGCATCTGCGTCTATAGGGTGGTGCAGGAGGCACTGTCGAACATCGAGCGTCACTCGCGCGCCTCTCGCGCCCGCGCGGGCATCCGCGCGACCAAAGGTGGCGTCTTCTTGACGGTCTCCGACGACGGCGAGGGCTTCGATCCGGTGACCCATGTGGGCAGCAACAAGTCCGACGGCCACTTCGGCCTCGAGGGCATGCGTCAGCGCGTGCGGCTGCTCTCCGGTGAGATAGACATCGACAGCGCCCCCGGCCGGGGGACCGTCGTCCGAGCCCACATCCCCGCACGAAGAGCGCCGGTGCATGGCTGACACGAACGTCCCCATCCGCGTGCTCGTGGCCGACGACCACGAGCTGATGCGCTCCGGCATCCGCCGCGCCCTCGAGCTCTCAGACGATATAGAGATCGTCGTCGAAGCGCGCGACGGCATCGAGGTTCTCGACGCCCTGGGCACGCACGAGATCGACGTCTGTCTCATAGACCTCCGCATGCCTCGTCTCGACGGCATGGACTGCCTGCGCGAGATAGTGTCCCGCCACCCGTCTATGCCGGTGATCATGCTGACCGTCGACGACAACCGCGAGACCGCTCTCCAGGCCTTGCGCCTGGGAGCCGCCGGTTACATCCTGAAGTCGGTGCGCCCGACCGACCTTGCCGCAGCCATCTCCCAGGCCGTCGCAGGCACGGTCTGGATGGGGGGACCACGCGTGGCCGCGATCTTGCAGGAGCACGCATCTCAGATCCATGCCCCGGCCGACGGCGTCGAAATGACCGAGCGCGAGCTCGAGATCCTGCGTCTTGTCGCCCGGGGTCAGAGCAACGCGGACATCGCCCGCACGCTGTATGTCACACCCAAGACGGTCAAGTTCCACCTGACCAACATCTTCGCCAAGCTCGGTGTGACCAACCGCACCGAAGCCGCTGCCTACGCTTTCAACAAGGGCCTGGCGCCGCTGAACTAGACCCTGGTCCAGGCGCACGACTAGACCCTGGCCCCGGACACAGCTGGACCTCCGCCCGGTCCCCTCGCGCACCTCTCCGGCTACGCTGACTACGGAGTCGGAACGGGCAACGGCGAGGAGCCGCAGTGGGCGAGGGGAGCATCCGGGTGGTTGTCGCGGACGATCATGAGCCATTCCGGCGCGCGCTGGCACATCTGTTGTCTCTCGAACGCGACTTCGAGGTGGTAGGGCAGGCCGCCAACGGCCGAGAGGCCTGCGAGGTGGTGGCCGAGCTCACTCCCGATCTGGTTTTTCTGGACCTCGTGATGCCCGAGCTCGACGGCGCCGCCGCCGCCCATGAGATCAGGAAACGCTGCCCTGAAACCAAGATCATCATCCTGTCGGTCTTCAACCAGGAGTCGATAATCCGCCGGGGGCTCGAGGCGGGCGCGGACCGCTATCTGACCAAGGGCATCTCTCGTCAGGAACTCATCGCCGCGGCGAAGGCGGTGGCGGCGGAGCCGCACCATCGCGACACGCAACGGCACGAGCACAGCTCGGCGACCGGGATCTTCGGCTGAGGCCGAAGGACCCCAGGCCGGGACGGATGGGAGCAACGGAGAGTATGGAGGGGAGGAGGTGATTGAAATGACGAAGCTGTACTGCTGGCTGGCTTCCCAGGTGAAGTCGGAAGAGGGCGCCACGATGGTGGAGTACGGCCTGATGGTGGCCCTGATCGCGGTGGTGTGCATCGCAGCGGTCACTCTGGTCGGGACCAACGTGAGCGCGGTGTTCACCAGCATCTCAGGCGCTATTGGTGGCGCCCTATAGAGGGCTGCCACAAGCTTCTGGAGAGTGGGCGGTCGTCTGGGCGCGTCGCGGTTCACCCGGACGACCCCCGTCTCCGGATCGTCACCCCAAGCGCCGGCGGGTCGAGTGGGCTCGGAACTGAAGGGTCAGACGTGAGAGCGATCGGAAAAGCCAGACTGTACCGCCGCCGCCTTCGCTTCCTGCGGTTTGAGCGCGGGGCCACAGTGGTGGAATACGCGCTCATGGTGGGACTGGTCGCCCTCGTGGCAGTCTCGGCAGTCGCCTTGCTCGGCACGAAGGTCGCGCCACTGTTCGAGGGGGGGCCGTTTTGATGTCGCCAGCGAAGCCCCAATCCCATGACCGCCGCGAATCCGGGGCCGCCCTCGTGGAAATGGCTCTGGTTCTGCCGATCCTTTTGATCCTGATCTTCGGCATCATCGATTTCGGCCTGTACTTCTACAACGACCTGCAGCTGACTCAAGTCGCACGGGACGCGGCCCGGTACGCGTCGGTGGGCAACGAGGCCGAGGCGAGCGCCGCAATCAGCAACGCGACGCTGATCTCGACCGCGATCACCGGTCGGTCGATCGACGTCGCGTCCACGGGTCAAGAGGCCTCGGTCGTCCTGACGGCAACCTATACGGCTGTCACCCCTCTGCCGGGACTTGTAGGCATCGGAAATACCCTGACCATAGACGCCACCGCCCGCATGCGGAGGGAGTGACTCCATGGGGCTACGTGACAAATCCGGCGCCATCCTGATCATCGTGGCGCTACTCATGGTCGTCTTCCTCGTGTTGGTCGCCCTGTCGGTCGACCTAGGCGATCTGTACGCCCACGACCGCGACCTGCAGACCGCCGCTGACGCCGCAGCCCTGGCCGGCGCCCAGGAGCTCATCTACTCCGGCGGCGCGCCTAGCCCGGCCTCGGCGAAAGCGGTCGAGTACGTCAACCGGAACGCAGACGTTTCGCACGTCGATCAAGCCAACCTCGACCCGTGGGCACCGGCGGTCGACTCCCGCTCGGTCACCGTCGACCTGCGTGAGCATGGCATCCCATTCATGTTCGCCCCCGTCATAGGCCAGACCGAGGGGGCGGTGACTGCTCACGCGAGGGCCGAGGTCAAGTATCTGACCGGCGCGGACAAGCTCTTCCCGGTGGCTGTGAACTATCTGAACCCTTACCGCTTCCGCTTTCTCATTCAGAGGGGCGGGGCGACGATCGACAGCTTCGACCTCTCCGACCCTGACAAGGACGGGGTCTTCGACAACCTCGAGAGCGGGGGTTCCTTCACGCCGCCGGCCGCCGGGTGGTACGACATCACCCTTCAAGCCATCGACGAGGACGGGTCGGTCGGGATGCAGCTGGACAACGTGGGCGGATGGTGGGCCGCCGATCCGGCGGGAGCCCTTCTCGCAGTCGGAATGTCGCGAGCCGTGGGGGGAAGCACAGTCAGCGTCAGGATCCAGACGGGGGCTACTGTGACCGATCCGGCGATCGCCGCCCGACTAGGCAACAACGGTTTCAGCCTGCTCCCGATAGGCGGCGGAGTCTACGAAGCTACCGTGGCTGCTCCCACAGATACCACCAACGACGGGTGGCAAGCCCATGATCTGACCATCGACAAGAAGATCGCCAGTGGACCGATCGCTCGCTACGTGTCCTTCCATCCTGACGTGCCGCTCCAATATCTGATGTTCTTCGACTCCTTCTATGGTGGGTACTCGGGCACGGTAGGCTCGTCCTCGGCGATCTCGGCGATCGTGAAGACGCGTGTGCTCACATTCGGTTCTGAGTACGTGCTGAAGCTCGGCAACCAGGCAGGCGCGGGGATTTATGCCGGCAACTGGCGCATAGCCGATATCTACCGGGAGCCGAACACCCACGACGAGATCGCCACCGTGCCCATCCCGGATACGTGGACACTCAACTACCCATTGGTCATCGGAGGCCCGTTGAAGGCCGAGCCCGGCGCCGCCGTAGGCCAGATCAGAAGCGGCCTCGACGACCGTCTCGCCGGTCATTCTCCCGCCTTCACCACGACCGAGCTCCAAACGCTCCCCCTCGATCAGATAATCGCCCGCATGCCCCCGGACGACCCCTACTTCGTCATTATCCCGATCGTCGAATTCAGCTCGATGCACGGAGGCAGCGAGCCCTACACCATCCAGGCATTCGCGGGCTACTACATAACGAGCTGGAGCAAGAGCGGCGACGCGAACGGCGTCTTTATCCGCTGGGCCCAGCCCGGTGAGTGGTCGGACACCAAACCCCCAGGGAACCTATACGTCGAGACCGCGGTGATGACCCAGTGAGCAGCGGAGAGGAGCGGGTGTGGGCCGCAGGACAATAGCGATCATAGCGGCGGCGATCCTCGCTCTGGGGGCCGCCGGCCTGGTGTGGTGGTACAGCGGCTCGGTGCGCACCAAGGTGAGCGAGGGAGAAGAGACGCAGACGGTGCTGATCGCGCGTGAGGACGTCGCGGCACGCACCAAAGGCGACGTCATCGTGCAGAAGGGCCTCGTCGAGTCGACGCCGGTGCCGAAACGGCTCGTGGCTCCCGGCGCCCTGACCGACGCGACCGCACTCCAAGGGATGGTCCTGATATCGGCGGTGGCGAAGGGACAGCAGCTCGTGAGCTCGCAGGTGGGCACGCCCGAGGCCCAGGGCACCGTCTACCAGATCAAGAAGGGCATGCGCGCGATCTCGGTGCCGATCGAGCGGTCGCGGGCTTTGGGCGGAGAGATCAAGGCGGGTGACAGGGTCGACGTTGTCGCCACGTTCGATTACGAAAAGATCAATCGAGCAGGGGCCGACTCGAGTCTGCTCCTTTCTCAGGCCGAGAGCGACAGGATAAAGCAGGAGACTAAGTTCGATGCCGCCCAGAGCCAGGGCGACGTCACCCGAGTGGCCCTGCAGCAGATCCAGGTTCTCAGCATCGATCCGCTCCCGGGAGCGGGCAGCCAGGGCGGTTTGGGCGGCTCCGGGAACTCCAGCAAGATCGACGAACCGGTCATCACCTTGATGGTCACGCCGCAAGAGGCGGAGATATTGGTCCTCGCCCAGGAGATCGGCACGATCTGGTTCGCCCTGGTCCCCAGCGACGACACCGACAAGCCAGCCACCCCCGGCCGGGCCGTCTTCAACGAGTTCCCGAGGTAGGCCCCTTGAGTGGACAGACATCCCATCCGGCACAAGAGACGAAGCGGGGAAGAGCGAGCATCCTGCTCGCGCTCGCCGAGGAGCATGTGCGCAGCAGCTTCACGCTGGCGCTCCAAGACTACGGCGGGGGCGTCGTGGCCGAGACGTGCTCGGACTCGTCGTCGGCCGTCGCGCGCGCGATCGAATGCCGGCCGGACGTGGTGCTGGTCGGCGCTGAGCTGCAGCCCTCGGATGGGTTCACCACGGTGCAGGAGATAACCTCACGCGTCCCCGGGGTCAGCGCACTGCTCGTGATGAAAGACCCGGCGCCCGGGGACTATCGACGAGCCCTACAGGCGGGCGCGCGCGACATGCTCGCGATCCCGGTGGAGAAGAAGGACCTGTTCGCGGCACTTGACGCAGCGATCACGGTCTCGACGGCCAAACGCTCGGCCCTCGAGGACATCACGGCCCGCGCCCAGCAAGCCCCGGAGCGGCAGACAGCTCGCAAGATCGTGGTCTTCAGCACCAAGGGCGGCACCGGTAAGACGTTTCTCGCGACCAACCTCGCGGCTGGGCTTGCCCGCGCCGGGAAGCGCGTCGCTTTGATCGACCTCGACCTGCAGTTCGGCGATGTGAGCCTGGCCCTCGGCATGGTGCCCGACAGGACGCTGTTCGACCTGGTCCAATCGTACGGTCAGTTCGACGTCGCCCTCATGCGCGAGTTCATGCTGACCCACGCGGCCAGCGGCCTC
Source organism: Actinomycetes bacterium (assembly GCA_021802965.1). Taxonomy (GTDB): domain Bacteria; phylum Actinomycetota; class Thermoleophilia; order RBG-16-64-13; family RBG-16-64-13; genus JAJZQZ01. The sequence continues at coordinate 6,758 of JAJZQZ010000035.1, read as the reverse complement.
CAGATCCTGCCTGCGCCGCTCTTCCCCGAACAGGGCGACCAGATCACCCCCGACGACATCCAGGCGATACTCGACGTCGTGCAGCTCGGCTACGACTACGTGGTCGTCGACACGCCTCCCTTCTTTGAGGAGCGCATCCTCGTGGCTCTCGACTGGGCCGACGACGTGATCCTGGTGGGCAGCATGGACCTGCCCACGTTGAAGAACATCAAGCTCAGCTACAGCACGATGGACCTGATGGCCTATCCCGCGGAGAAGCTTCACGTCGTGGTAAATCGCGCCGATTCGCGTGTCGGGCTGGAGCTCAGGGACGTCGAGAACCATCTCGGGCGTAAGGTATGGCATTCGATCTCGAGCTCGGTAGACGTCCCCCGAGCGCTCAACGCAGGTGAGTCGATCCTCCTGAGCAAAGCCGGGTCGCGGGTGGCCAAGGAGCTCCTTGGGCTGGTCGCACTCGTCGAGCAAGGCTCCGGGGCGAACAATAACGGCCAAGGGCGCCCGCAAGGCCGGTTCCGCAGGCGCGCCACCAACGACGGATGAGACCCCATGGAGGAGAGCGATGGCTCTGAGCGACCGCCTGAACGGGACAGGAGTCAAGGACGGGACGGCGCGCAGCACGCCGGCGTTCGCCGACCGTATCAGCACGGAAGCGGTGCCCGAACGGGGCGACGCGGTCTACGGGCGCCAGGAAGAGCTGAAGACGCGCATCCACAGCTACGTGATCACTGAGTTGGGATCCCAGCTGTACCGGAGCGAGCTGCCCCAGCCGGAGCTACAGACCCTCGTGCGCCGCAAGATCGAGGACGGCCTCACCGCGGAGCAGGTGCCGATGCCGCGGGCCGAACGACAGGAGATCGTCGACGAGCTGATCGCCGAGGTCTTGGGCTATGGCCCCATCGAGGAGTACCTCAACGACCCGACGGTCACCGAGGTCATGGTCAACGGCTATCGCAACGTCTACGTCGAGCGCGCCGGCAAGATCCACAAGACCGACAAGCGCTTCAGGGACGACGGCCACCTGCGGCGGATCATCCAAAAGATCGTGGGCCAGGTTGGGCGGCGCGTGGACGAGGCCTCACCCTACGTGGATGCTCGGCTGCCCGACGGGTCGCGGGTCAACGTGGTCCTGCCGCCGCTCTCCGTCCGGGGCCCGGCGCTCACGATCCGCAAGTTCTCGACCGATCCTTTCACGGCTGCGGATCTCATCGAGCTGGAGACGCTGTCCGAAGATGCCGGCGCGTTCCTGCAAGCGTGCGTCCACGGTCGCCTCAACATCCTGGTCAGCGGAGGCACCGGGGCGGGAAAGACCACCACCCTGAACGTCCTTTCGAGCTACATACCCGGCGACGAACGAATCGTCACCATCGAAGACGCCGCCGAACTGAAGCTCGACCACGAGCACATCGTCAGCCTCGAATATCGCCCCCCCAACATCGAGGGCCGCGGCGAGGTCACGATCCGGGACCTAGTGCGCAACGCGCTTCGTATGCGGCCGGACCGCATCATAGTCGGCGAGATCCGCGGGGGAGAGGCCCTCGACATGCTCCAGGCCATGAACACCGGCCACGACGGATCGCTGTCGACGGTGCATGCGAACTCACCGCGGGATGCGCTGTCCCGAGTGGAGACCATGGTGCTGATGGCCGGCGTCGACCTGCCGATGCAGGCCATACGCGAACAGGTCTCGCGGGCCATCAACCTGGTGGTGCATCAGTCCCGTCTCAGTGACGGCTCGAGGAGGGTCACTCACATCACCGAGATCCAAGGGATGGAGGGCGACGTCATCACCCTCCAGAACCTCTTCGTATTCGACTACGGCTCCGGCATGGATCAGCATGGGCGGTTCAAAGGACGACTGAAGGGAACCGGTATCCGCCCGACCTTCCTCGGCCGCCTCAAGGACCTGGGAGTCGTCGTGCCCGACCAAGTCTTCGCCTTCGAGACATACGATGCGTCCCGCCGGTAGACACTCAGCCGAGACCCTGGACGGCCGGAAGAACCTGGGGTTGCTGGTGTTCCTGTTCGCGCTGTTGCTCCTCGCGCTGCCGGCCGTGGCCTGGGCGCAGCCCGACCTGACTTTGACGGTCACGGAGGTCGACCTTTCCCGCTTCCCCTCGGCTTCGGCCGTCGTGCAGGTGGGAGGCTCGGCGGCGCTGAGCGGAGGCGAGCTTGATGCCGGCTCCTCCAAGGTGCTCGTCGACGGTCGCCCGGTGGAGAACGCGGTCCTGCGACCCACGCGGTCAGAGCCGTTGCCCACCGGGACCCTCCTCCTCATCGACGAGTCCGGGAGCATGAAGCAGGCGGTGGACGCGGCGAGGCTGGCGGCCCGGCAATTCATCACGGCCATGCGACCCGGCGACGTCGTGGCGATCTACGCCTTCAACGAGGGCCTGCGCATGCTCAGCGACTTCTCCAGCGACAAGGGCGCGCTCGTTGCCGCCCTCGACGGCCTCGCACCGCAAAAGGAGACAGCGCTCTACGACGCCTTGCCGCCATCCCTTGACGCGGTGAGCGGTCTCAAGCGCGTCACCTCCCGTTACATGGTGGTGCTCTCGGATGGTGGCGACACGAGAAGCTCCCAGACGCTCGAACAAGCTCTCGCTGCCGCACGGAGCGCCGCGGTTCAGATCTACGCCGTGGGGCTGAAGACCAACGAGTTCGATTCGACGCCGCTGGTGAAGCTTTCCGAGGCCACCGGAGGACGCTATCTGGAAACGCCCCGCCCGGAGGAGCTCGCAGCCCTCTACGCCAGCCTCGCCCGGGAGATCCAGAACCAGTACGTCATCAACTTCGTGCTGCCCGAGTCGGGGCGCGGCTCGGGGGCCGGTCTGCTGACGGTACGGGCCGAGCTCGGCGGCAAGACCGCGGAAGGCTCGCGGGGCTTCTTCTACCCCGAAGCCGCCGCCGCGTCGGCCAGCCCGGCCGAAAAACCGAGTGAGACATCGCTGCCGGCGACCCCCACGAACGTGGCCTCGCCTTCGACGGGGCCTCTGAGCGGACTACTGGCCTGGAAGGGCAGCGACGCCCTCATCGCACTGCTGACGGCCCTCCTACTCTTCCTGGCCGTCTTCGTGGGCGCGACCGTGCTCTTCCCGAAGCGCGACGTCCTCGCGGAGTACTCCGACATACTCGAGAACCGGCGTAACCTGGGCCCTCGACCTGCGTCGCCCGCCGACGAGGCCGAGAGGCCCGGAGAGAAGCTGGTGGCCCGGCTCATGAAGGCCCGTGGCTACGTCGATCCCATCCAACAGCGCATCGAGGATGCGGGTTGGAGGATCCGGACGTCGGAGTTCATGCTCTTCCAGCTGGCCGGGATCGTGGTGGCGTCGGTGGTGGTCGGGTTCCTGCCCCTGCCGTTCGTGCTCAAGATCGTCATCGTGCTATCGGTGGCGGCCGCCCCCATCGTCTACATCGACCGCAAGTCACGCAAGCGGCGCGAGGCGTTCGAGAGGCAGGTGCCCGACGTCCTCACCCTCATGGCAAGCTCTCTGCGGGCCGGTCAAGGCTTCGAGCAGGCACTCCACGTGGTGGCGTCCGAAGGACCCGATCCCACGGCCCAAGAGTTCGGCCGTCTTCTGGCCCAGCAGCGCCTTGGGGTCCCCCCCGAAGAGACGCTGAAGGCTCTTGCGCTACGCATGCGGTCCGAGGCCTTCGATTGGGTCGTGTTGGCCACCGGCATCCAGCGCGAGGTGGGCGGCAACCTGGCGGAGGTGTACACCAATATCTCCGAGGCCTTGCGTCAGCGAGATTTCCTGCGCCGCGAGGTGAAGACACTGACCGCGGAAGGAATTTGGAGCGCCGCGATCCTGGTGCTCCTGCCGGTCCTCGTGGGCGGCGCGATCGCCGTCTTCAACTTCGATTACCTGAGCCTGCTGTGGAGCACCAAGATGGGCGTCGGCATGATCGGGGCCGGGGGCGTCTTGATGCTTGCAGGGATCCTCTGGATCAAGCGCATCATCAACTTCGACGTGTGATCACCGAAGGGAGCGAACGATGGCGCCATTTCTCGTAGCCGTCGCTGTTTTGGTCTTCCTGGCCGCGGTCGCGGCGGCCTACGCCCTGCGGCCCCGCCAACAGGCCGACAAGGTACAGGCCTCCCTTGGGCGTCTCGAACAATACGACGTCCGCTCCTTCCGCAGTCAGGAGCTGGCGGTGCCCGCGCGCGAGAGGCTGGTATCCCCGATGCTCGCCCGTCTGGCTGTCGTGGGCCGCATGATAACCCCCACGGGTCGCATCAGCCGCCTCCAAGAGCGCGTCGAGAAGGCCGGCCGGCCTTGGAACCTCGATGTCAACAGCCTCCTGGCCATAAAGGTCATCTGCCTCATAGTCGCGGTTCTCCTGGTGGTCGTCATCACACGGATCACGTGGCTGCCGACGTTCTGGATCGTCGTCATCGGCTGCGCATTGGGTCTGTTGGCCTACTACGCACCCGACTTGGTGGTGCACGTGTGGAAGGACAAGCGCCGCCGAGCCATCGCCCACTCCCTGCCGGATTTCCTCGACCTCTTGACGGTGACAGTCGAGGCCGGGCTGGGCCTCGAATCCGCCCTCGCCCGAGTCGGGTCGCGCATACACGGCCCTCTGGGTGAAGAGATCCTCATCACCATGCACCACATGCGCATCGGCCAGTCTCGGGAAACGGCCCTCAAGGAAATGGCCCGCCGCTGCGACGACCCCGACCTGGACCACTTCGTCTCGACTCTCATCCAGTCGCAGCGTCTGGGGGTCAGTCTTGGCAACATCCTCCGATCCCAGTCGTCGACCCTGCGCACGAGCCGCCGGCAGACCGTCGAGGAAGCCGCGCAGAAGGCGCCGGTCAAGATGCTGTTCCCGCTGGTGTTCTGCATCTTCCCTACCCTGTTCATCGTGATCCTCGGTCCCGCCGCGATCAGGATCTACTACGTATTCTCACGTTAGAGAGCAGGTGCGCGCCCTGGCCGACACCCTGACCCGATGGCCCGCCGAGAGCCTGGCCCGCCGACCCCTGCTGGCCGGCGTGCTCGCCTTTCTCAGCCGACTGGTTCCCGCCTCGTTCTTTGCGGTCGTCTGCATCTCATTCTGGGTGGACTTTAGAGAAACGGGTCGACTGACATCGCTCGCATGGATCGTCTCGGAGGCGATGGTGGTGGTCCTCTTCGTCGTGCGCAGACCGTCCCACCTGATCTCCGAGCGTCCCCTGGACTGGCTGGTGGCGGTCGCCGGTTCCACTGTTTTCCTGATGGCTCGGCCGGCCGATTCTGCGGTCGCCCCGGAGTGGCTGGCGCTGAGCCTGCAGCTGACGGGGCTCGCGATCCAGGCTACGAGCAAGGCGACTCTGGGTCGCAGCTTCGGGGTCGTGGCCGCCAACCGCGGGATCGTCACCCGGGGGCCGTACCGCCTCGTGCGTCACCCGATCTACCTCGGATATCTGGTCACCCACATAGGGTTCTTACTTGTCGACACCAGCCCTCGCAACCTTGCCGTATATCTCATCGGATATACGTTCCAGATCGCGCGTATCGTAGCCGAGGAGCGCGTCCTTCGCAGTGACGCCTCCTATTGCGGGTACTGCCAGCAGGTGCGCTACCGGCTGATCCCCGGGGTGTTTTGATCGGCGGCAGCGCTTGACCCATGGACGCCCGTCCGCTCGCTGAAGCAGGCATCCGGTCGAGCGAGGCCGCCCTGGATAAGTCGGAGGCGGAGGAGGTCACAGCCAAGCTCGAGCTTGAGCGCGCGCGGCGGCGAGCCCCACCTCCATTTCGGCGTGTACCCCTGGGGAGGCGCGGCCATCAACCCCTATCCGGTCCTCCGGATATCCCGTTGAACGCCTCCCTCGAGTAAAGCCGCCTCCCCCCCCTGCCGATACCGACCAAGGTTCGAACCACGAACGGAGCAGGACCGCCAGGGAGGCGAGGATACGCATGAGTTATCAGCCAGACGTAGGCACGCTGCTGCGGTACATGTACGAACGCCAGGGCTCCGACCTCCACATCAAGGTCGGTAGCGCGCCGTGCATCCGCGTGCACGGCGACATGGAGCGCGTACAGGGAACAGAGATGCTCCGTCCCGACGATACCCAGGAGATGATCCTCGGGCTGATGAACACCGCTCAGCGCAAGGAGTTCGAGGAAGAGCACGAGCTCGACTTCGCCTATTCCATACCCGGCCTGGCCCGTTTCCGCGTGAACGCGTTCTACCAGCGTGGTTCCATCGGCTCCGTGTTCCGCACGATCCCCATGCGCATCCCGTCGGCCGACGAGCTCGGTCTGCCGCCGGTCGTCCTCGAGCTCGCCATGCGCCCGCGCGGGTTGGTCCTGGTGACGGGCCCCACCGGCTCGGGCAAGTCGACCAGCCTGGCGGCCATGATCGACCACATCAACAAGCACCGCAAGTGTCACATCATGACCATCGAGGACCCCATCGAGTTCCTGCACAAGGACCAGCTGGCGGTGGTGAACCAGCGGGAGGTCGGCTCCGACACCAAGAGCTTCGGCCAGGCCCTCAAGAGGGTCCTGCGCCAAGACCCCGACGTCATCCTTCTTGGCGAGATGCGCGATCTGGAGACCATCTCCGCGGCGTGCACCGCGGCCGAGACCGGCCACCTGGTCTTCGGCACCCTGCACACGACCTCAGCCCCGTCGACCATCGACCGTGTCATAGACGTGTTCCCGCCCCACCAACAGGAACAGATCCGCATGCAGCTCTCCATCGCCCTCAACGGCGTGATCTGCCAGAGCCTGCTGCCCAAGGTGGGCGGAGGCCGCGTAGCCGCCTTCGAA
>JAJZQZ010000034.1 GCA_021802965.1 Actinomycetes bacterium | reverse complement strand
AGGCCGTGCAGAAGGCCCTCGAGCTCATGGACGCCTGAGATGACAGTGCACAAGGAGGAGGTGATGACCACGTGACCACGTACCACACCCGCATGGGTGACGGTCACTCCATAGAGATGACCGCCGACCAGCTCATGGCGGACTTCATCAAAGGCTCGGAGGACGCCGCCGACCGGGGGAAGATCCCGGTGCTCGAACAGAGCGAGTACGAGCGGCTGCTCGACCTCTTCACGAATCCCGCACGCGTCGTCGGGGTCGCCCGGGGTAACGAGGTGGTGCTGACGCACGACATCGGCACGCTGCGCCTCGACGGCGATCAGGGCAACAGCGGAGTCGGCATCCCGCTCAGCCGGCTGCAGGGCGTGCAGGTGCACGAGCGCGCGTTCGCCGCCGACACGATGGAGCTCGGGCACGTCGACTACTCGTACAAACCGATCAAGCCTGTGATCGCCCAGGAGCAGCAGGCGTTGGAGAACATCCTGCTGTCGACCATCATCCCCATGTTCTACGGGGCGATGCCGAACCTGGGCACGTACTACGCGCCCGACGGCCCCTTCGGCAATCCCAGCGACCTGCTGCCCATGGGCAAGATCAAGGAAGCCCGGGAGGCGCAGGAGCAGGCCGTGGAGCACGCCACTCGAGACATGGTGTACGTGGCTACCAAGCTGGCCGACGTGGGCGGCGACGGCATCAACTTCGACACCACGGGGGCGGCCGGCGACGCCGACTTCAAGGCGACGCTCGAGGCCATCCGGCAGTTGAAGGCCACGACCAACCTCGCGATACAGGTGGGGATGGCGGGCGAGTTCGTCCTGGGCATCCATGGGGGTCTCGAGTTCGACGGGCAACGCTTGGCCGGCCTCTATCCTCACCACCAGGTGAAGCTGGTGGAGCAGGCGGGAGGGGATATCTTCGGTCCGGTGGTGAACACCAACACCAGCAAGTCCATGGCCTGGAACCTCTCGCGCGCGGTGACCTTCGTCAAGGCGTGCGTGGAAGCGTCGAACATCCCCATCCACGTCAACATGGGCATGGGTGTGGGCGGCTCTCCGGTGTTCGAGACCCCGCCGATCGACAGTGTGACTCGGGCGACGGTCGCGATGGTCGAGATCGCCCGTGTGGATGGATTATAGGTGGGCGTGGGCGATCCCTTCGGGATGCCGATCGCGCACGGGGTAGCCGCTGGGATGGGCGGTATCCGAGCAGCCGGAGATCTGGTGGCACGGATGCAGCTCGCGCAGAAGATGCGGATCCAAGAGGCAAAGGCCTACGTGGCGACCAAGGTGAAGGTAGGAGTCGACGATCTCTCCGACGTGACCGTCATGCGCGAGGTGCGCGAGGATCTCGACATAGGTGTGATCACCTCGGTGCCAGGGTGCGCCAAGGGGATCGAGGCCAAGGTGCGCATCGCCGACCTTCTCGGCGTGCGGATCAACTCGGTGGAACGCCTGCGGGCTAAGATGGCATGACCCACCCGATCGAGAAAGTGATGACCTGATGACGATGACCCATAAAGAGCGCCTGCTCGCCGCCCTGCGGGGCGAGCAGGTCGACCGTCCGTCGGTGATCTCCGCCAACCAGACGGCCACCTACGCCCAGATGGACGCCTTGGGCGCGGCCTGGCCCGAGGCGCACAAAGAGGCCGGACCGATGGCCGCTCTGGCAGCTGGGGCCGCCACCATCCTCGGTTTCGACGCGGTGCGTGTCCCCTACTGCCAGACGATCGAGTCCGAGGCCTTCGGCGCCACGGTGAAGTACGCGGGCAAGGAGGGTGTGCCCCGCATCGACGTGCACCCATACAAAGTCGGAGACACGCCGAAGTTGCCCGCCGACTTTCTCTCCCTGGGGAGGATCCCGGCGCTGCTCGAGGCCGTCCGGCTCCTCAAGGAGCGGTTCGGGGACGAGGTGGCGGTCATGGGCAACGTCGTGGGACCGTTCTCCATCGTGGCCAACTTGGTGGGTATCACCGACGCTCTGAAGGCCAGCTTCAAGAGGCCCGACGAGCTCCGGCCCCTTCTCGCCGTGGCCGAGGAAGCGGGCACCATGCTCGCTCACGCCCTCGCCGAAGCCGGGGCCGACGTCATCGTCATCGAGGACATGATGGCCTCCATCGACGTGATAAGCCCGCCGATCTACCAGAACCTGGCCCAGCCCTACGAGAAGCAGCAGCTCGAGCGGTTCCCGGTGGGCGTGCCGACGATCATGCACATCTGCGGCAAAGTGAACTCGATCGGCCGGCTTATCGCTGAGACGGGGGCCACCGCCCTGTCGGTGGAACCCTCGGTCGACGCTCCGAGCCTCGTCGCCGATCTCGCGGGGTACGACCGGCCCATCCCGCTGATCGGAGGGGTGGATGCCGTGACCACACTCTTCTCCGGCACTCCCGAAGATGTCCGGGCCGACGTGAAGAAAGCCCTGGCCGAAGGCTATGCGATCATCGCCCCCGGCTGCTCGGTGCCGCCGGCTGCCACTACCGAGAACCTACGCGCCATGGTGGAGGCGGTCGAGTAGGCCGGGTAAGAGCCTTCCAGAACACTCCCCGGGGCGAGAGTGCTCCGGGGGCGACACAAGGAGGGTTGGTCGGCATGACCGCGGAGACTCTAAATCTCCGTAGCCGGGTTGAACTCCCGGACTCTCCTCCAGACCATACCGTCGCCGTCGGCAACAGCTGATGGGGGCGAAGAAACAGGAGCCGCCGATGGCGAGCGCGAGCAAAGGGCGGAGCGACCGCGGCGGGCCGGCAGCGCCCGCGCCGGCTGCCCGTGCCATCGACACTCCGCCGGTGCAGATCGTCAGACCGGCGGTGAAGCGCACGGTACGGCGGCATGCCGAGCCCTACGCCATCGTGGAGAAGATCAAGCTCTGGCCGTCGAAGACCGGCCTTCTGCACGGCGTGCGCTCGGTCAAGCTCCGGGGAGGGTTCATGGAGATCCAGACCCATTGCGGCCAGAGCGCCCGCATCCGGAACTCGCGCAACAGTCGTGTGGCCCGCCACCTGCGGAACAAGCTGTTCGACAAGCCCTGCCCCCGCTGCCGGGTGCCGGCGTGGAAGGTGAAGAAGTTCGAGGAGACAGCTTTCATCTGATGTCAGCCCCCGACACAAGCTCTTTCGGTTTTTCTCCCGCGCAGCGCCAGCGCTTGGCGGAGATGTCGGTGTGGCCGCTCCCCGAAGCGGGGCCGTTCTCGGCTCAGGCCGAGCGCGATCGAGAGTTCGAGAGTCTCCACCGGGATCTCGCCGGGGAGAACCTGCGCCGTCTGGACGAGCTTCGCTCGACCACCCGCAGGCCGGCCGTGCGGCGGATCGAAAGCCGGATGGTCGACGCCCTCGTGGACGCGGGCTTCGTCGAGGTGGTCACGCCTCTGCTCATCGGACGGGGATCCCTGGAGAAGTTGGGGTTGGGGCCCGACCATCCCCTGTGGCGGCAGATCTTCTGGGTCGACCGCACCCGCTGCCTCCGGCCGATGCTGGCCGCCAACCTGTACCACCTCTTGAGCCACCTGCAGCGGCTGTGGCCCCTGCCGGTGCGCATCTTCGAGGTGGGGCCATGCTTTCGCAAGGAGTCCAAGGGCTCGGAGCACCTGACCGAGTTCACCATGCTCAACCTGGTGGAGCTGGGACCCGATGGAGACGCTCGGGAGCGCCTCGTCGACCTCGCCGGACTCGCCATGGACGCCGCCGGGGTCGGATATGAGCTCGTGCCCAAGGAGTCCGAGGTCTACGGGGCGACCATCGACGTCGAGGCGGGCGGCGTGGAGGTGGCCTCGGGCGTGGCCGGGCCACACCCCCTGGATGCCAACTGGGAGATCGGCGACGCGTGGGCCGGTTGGGGGTTCGGCTTGGAGCGGCTCGCCATGGTGGCGGAGGGTTCTCCTCAGATCCGCCGATTCGGACGAAGCCTCATGTACATGGACGGGGCCCGTCTGAACGTGCAGCCAGATAAGAGCGCCACCTCGAGGGAGGCCTGACGTGCGCCGACCGGCCGACTCCAGATCGGTCCGCCGCAGCATCGAGCGGGCGGTAGACGGGAGTCCTCTTCACCTCGACGAGATCGAGACGCTTCTGGAGCTGGACGACGCCGCGGATGCGGCCTATCTCTTCGAGGCGGCCCAAACGGTTCGACAACGCTGGTTCGGCCGCACGATCTTCCTCTACGGGTTCGTCTACTTCTCGACCTACTGCCGCAATCACTGCACCTTCTGCTTCTACCGCGAGGGCAACCGGGAGAGCCCGCGCTACCGCAAGACAGAGGATGAGGTGGTGCGCGCGGCTCGTGACCTGGCCGAGTCGGGCGTGCATCTGGTCGATCTCACCATGGGCGAAGACCCCGAGATACACGACGAGGAACAGTTCGAGCGGCTGATCGGGCTCGTTCGGCGGGTGAGGAGGGAGGTCGACGTGCCCGTGATGGTCTCACCGGGGGTGGTCGGCCGGGACGTGCTGAGAGATCTGCGCGACGCGGGGGCCGACTGGTACGCGTGCTATCAGGAGACGCACGACCGGGCCCTGTATCGTCGCCTGCGTCCGGGTCAGGACTACGACCGCCGTCAGGCCTCGCGGAGCGAGGCCCTCGCTCTCGGGCTCCACGCGGAGGACGGCATCCTGCTGGGCGTGGGGGAGTCGGCCCGCCAGCGGGCGCGGTCCCTGATGACGATGCGCGCCCAAGGAGTGCAGCAGGTGCGGGTCATGGGGTTCGTTCCGCAGAAGGGCACGCCCCTCGCGGACCTCCCCCAGCCTTCGCTGCTGGCCGAGATGGTGACATTGGCCACCATGCGTCTGGTGATGCCCGATCGGCTCATCCCCGCCTCTCTCGACATCGACGGGCTTCGCGGGCTGGAGGCCCGGCTTCGCGCGGGCGCCAACGTGGTGACTTCCATCATCCCTCCGGATTCGGGCTTGGCCGGCGTGTCGCAGTCGACGCTGGACATCGACCAGGGATACCGCACCGTCGCCGGGGTGGAGCGTCACCTTGCCCCTCTGGGTCTCAAGACGGCCGGCCGCGCGGAGTTCCGCGCGTGGCTGGCGGGCGCTGATCCCCGGCACCTGGCCCGGCGAGCGAACGACCGCGGATAGGCGGCCAGGAGGCGGGATGCCGATGCGGCTGGGGGTCATAGGGGGAAGGCTTCAAGGGACGGAGGCCGCATACCTGGGCGGCTTGGCGGGATACGACGTGGTCCTCGTCGACCGTTGCGAGGGCACTCCCGCCTCCGGCCTGGCTTCGGAGACGCACGTCCTCGACATACGGGCCAACGAGGCGCGGACGCGGACGCTGCTCGCCTCCTGCGACGCCGTGCTGCCGGCCTTCGAGGACCTGGACGCTCTGCGCTGGCTCGACGGACGGCTGCGGCGGTGGGGTGTTCCCTTCGTCTTCGATCTGGCGGCCTACGAGGTCACCTGCTCGAAGCTCCGCTCCGATCTGCTGTTCGCCGAGCTCGACGTCCCCCGACCCTCGCCCTGGCCCGGCTGCGGGTTGCCGGTCGTGGTGAAGCCCAGCGGGGCGAGCGGCAGCGATGGGGTCGCCGTCGCGGGCACGTACACCGAGCTGACCGCTGCCCGGGCCCGCTTGGAGGAGCAGGGCCACGAGGTCGTGGTCCAGGAGCACGTGCTGGGCCCCTCGCTCTCCCTGGAGGTGGTCGCCGCCGGCGGTAGGGTCCAGGTGTTGCAGACGACCTCCCTGGAGTTCGACCTGGGCCATGACTGCAAGCGCGTGGTGGCCCCCGGGGAGTGCGACGGCCGCACTGCGGCCCTGCTGGAAGAAGCCGGGGAGCGCATCGCCGCCACCCTTGGCCTGCGCGGACTCATGGACGTGGAAGCGATGGTCGCCGACGGTGTGCCGAAGATCATCGAGGTCGACGCCCGGCTCCCCAGCCAGACGCCGTCCGCCGTCTACCATTCGTGCGATCTCAACCTGCTCTCCCTGCTGGTGGATACCGTGCTGCTGGGGAGCCCGCCCGCGGTCGACCGCCGGGCGCGCCGGGCGGCGGTCTATCAGCACGTCGCGGTGTCCGACGGCGTGCTCGAGGTGGTGGGCGAGCATGCGCTCGCCCACGCGCGCCCCCTGACACGCACCCCCGGCTTCTTCGGGGCGCACGACGCGCTCACCGACTTCCGACCTGGGGCGTCCCACTGGACGGCTACGATCATTACCACCGGGTCCGATGCGTGCTCCGCCAGAGCCGGCGGCGACGAGGTCATCGCTCGCATGGTCGACGACCTCGGGTTGGCGCTCGCGCCGGACCTCTCCCCGCGGTGGACGGAGGTGGCGAGCTGACCCGCCTGACTCCGATTGACGTGGACGGTATGGGTCGTCGTCTCCCTGCCCTGGATGCGACGCTGCTGCAATCGACGGGGCATACCCTCGCGCAGATCGCGGAGCTGGCGTCGCGTCCCCATGGGGGAGGAGCACCCATGGGGCTCTTGAAGGCCGCCGTGTCGCGCCGCCCGGTGCGTTCTGGGGGCCAAAGCTTCGACCGTCAACAGTCTCCAAGCATGGCCGACGACGGTCCGCCTGCCACGTCTGTCTCCGTGGTGCGCATCACGGCGGGCATGGGGGTCATCCCAGGCTTTGCGCGGGCGGTCGCCGACGTCTGTCGCTACGTCGGCTGCGACGCCGAGGTGAGCCTCTGGCCCGATGTCGCCGGATTCGCCGATGCCGTCGAGCGGGGAGTGGAGGTGGTGCTGTCGGCCGACGACCATCGCTTCGTCGCCCTGCACCTGCCTTCCGGCTCGTGCTTCGACAACAGTGTGGCCACGGGTACCGCGTACGCGGTGGCGCTCGAATGCGCCGCGGGCGGCGTCGGCGGCCGGCGGGTGCTGGTCTTCGGTCTTGGGCCGGTGGGTCTCGCCGCCGCGGCCCGGCTCGCGTCAGCGGGCGCGGAGGTCCTCGCGGTCGAGCCCGACTGGGCCCGCGCCGACGAGGCGATGTCGTCCTTCCCCTGGCTCCGTGTGATCGACGCCGAGAAGGGATTGGTTTCATGTCGGCTCGTTCTCGACGCATCGCCGGCGTCGGATCTCATCGACGCCGAGTGGGTGACCTCGGGCTGCGTCGTCGCCGGACCCGGAGTACCCTCCGGCCTCACAGCCGCGGCGGCCCGAGCCCTCGGTCCGCGCTCCATCCACGAACCCCTCGCCCTGGGAGTCGCGACCATGGCGACCAGCGCGAGCATCGCCGCACGTGAATATGACCCTGCCGCCGCCCGGCCCCGGAGGGGCGGGCGGCGTGGAGTGGCCGCCGGGGATGCCGGCGGACCGTACACGAGAGAGGAGGTGATGTAGGAGTATGGCAACACTGACACAGGAAGAAGCCATCCAGAAAGCCATCGAAGCGGTGTTGGCGGTCGACGAAGACGCCTCGGTGCAGGTGGCCAAGGATGCGCTCGCGAGCGGGCTCGACCCCCTCGTACTGTTGCAGGAAGGCTTCACGGTGGGCATGCGTCGGGCCGGGGAGCTCTTCGAGGACGAAGAGATGAGCCTCCCCGAGATGATCATCGCCGCCGACTGCATGACTGCGGCCCTCGCTGTCCTCGAGACAGCCCTGCCGGAGCAGTCGAAGGAGAACAAGCTCGGGACGGTCGTCATCGGCACGATCGAGGGCGACGTGCACGACATCGGCAAGACCATCGTGGCCACCCTTATGGAGGTGTCCGGGTTCGAGGTGCACAACCTGGGACGCGACGTCGCCATCACCGAATTCGTCCGGATGGTTCAGGAGACCGGGGCGAACCTGGTGGGAAGCTCCGCACTCATGACCACGACGATGACCGGGCAGAAGAAGCTGGAGGACGCGCTCGTCGCGGCGGGCATCCGCGGTCAGGTGAAGACCATGGTCGGCGGCGCGGCGGCCACCCAGCACTGGGCCGACAAGATCGGCGCCGATATCTACGCCGAGAGTGCAACGGAGGCCGTGCAACGGGCAAAGGAAGCGGTCGGCTGAGCATCTGCGAACACGCCGGGAGGCCGGAGTGGCTCTTCCCGGCGGCGAACCATCAGAAGGGGGGTAGGAACGCATGATCAGAGGTCCGAGCGCCTCGTCCGAGGAGTTTCGCGGATGGGGCTTGCGGATGTACAGCGACGATCAGCTGCAGGCGATCCACGAGATGACTCTGGAGGTCCTGCGTCTGACCGGCGTGGAGGTCCACCTCGACGAAGCTCTGGATGTCCTCGAGGAGGGCGGTTGCATCGTCAACCGCGACACCAAGGTGGTGAAGTTCCCGGCCTACGTCGTGGAGCAAGCGCTCTCGTCGTGTCCCAGCCACATCCTGCTGGCGGCCCGCGATCCCCAGTACGACTACTGGATGGGCGGCAGGCAAGTGGGCTACACCGATTTCGGGTGCGGCATCATGATCGTCGATCCCGAGACCGGCCAGCTCAGCGAGACCACCAAAGACGACATGGGCAAGACGGCCCTCCTGTGCGACGCCATGCAGAACGTGGACGTGTATTCCACGGCCGTGGTCGCCCGAGACATGCCCGACTCGTCGTACGACCTGCACATGCTGGAGGCCGCGTTCCTCAACACCGGCAAGCACGTGCACCACATCGACGTCTCGAGCGGAGCGAACGCCCGCCGGATGTTCGAGATGGCGGCGCTCATCGCCGGCGGCAAGAAGGAGCTGGCCGAACGGCCGCTCGTCTCCACGCTCGTGTGCCCCACGAGCCCGCTGATGCTCCACACGGTGACCTGCGAAGTCATCATGGAGAGCGCGCGCTGGGGCTGTCCCATCAACGTCCTTTCCATGGCCATGTCGGGCGCGTCCAGCCCGGTGTCGGTCTCGGGGACGCTGGTGACCCACAACGCCGAGGTGCTGGCGGGCATCACGCTGGCCCAGCTCACCAGCCCCGGGGCTCCCACCATGTACGGGAGCTCGACCACCATGTTCGACATGACCTACGCGACGGCCCCTGTGGGCGCGCCCGAGCTGGGCATGATCTCGGCGGCGGTGGCGGAACTGTCCAACTACTACAATCTGCCGAGCTATGTTGCCGGTGGTTAGGCGGATTCCAAGATAAGTGACCTCCAGGCCGGGCACGAGAAAACCATCACCAGTCTGCTACCAGCGTTGGCAGGGTCCAACCTGATATACGGGATGGGGATGCTCGAGCTGGGAGTCACATTCTCCTACGGACAGCTTGTTCTTGACAACGAGATAGCCTCGATGGTGAAGCGCGTGGTGCAGGGTTCACCAGTGGACGCAGGCACCGTCGGGATCGATGTCATCCACAAGATCGGCTCGGGGAACAACTTCTTGAAAGAGAAGCACACCCTGGGCTATATGCCGAAGGAGCAGTCCAAGGTCAAGGTGTTCGACCGGCGGACCCGCGGGTCGTGGGAGAAGAAGGGCGCCACCGACGCGATCACGCGTGCCAACGCGATCGCCGTCGAGCTGCTCAAGACCCACCAGCCCGCTCCGCTCGACCCCGACATCCACGCGGAGATGAAGAAGATCGTCGCCGACGGGGAGAAGTAAGGGATGAGGTAGTCAGTCTCATTTGGGCCGGCGGCTCCCGCAAGGGAGTCGCCGGCCCTCGCGCCTTCACCGGATGTTTCAGGCTGGAGCCCAGGTCATTCTCCGGCTCGACGCTACGGGATCGCGATGAACCCGGCTTCCGCAAAGTGGCGGTCGAAGGTGAATGCCGTGTCGAGTCGCAGTTCGTGCATCAGGGCGAAGCTGACGCAGTCGACGAGGCTCAGGGGGCGCCGGGCCGCGGCCAGCCAAACGCCCACCCCCCGAGAGTGCAGGTCCTCGTCCACCCAGGCGACGTCGAACAGCGCTGCCCCATGCGCGGTGAGGCGGCGGGCAGCCTCGAACCCGAGGCGGTGTTGGATGAGCGCTGTCACTTCCATGAGGGTGTAGCTGGTGATCACCATCGGCGTTTCGTCGTGAAGGAGTCGCTCGAGCACCGCCGCCGCCGCTGCGTGGTTGGCGTCGCCGGCGTCGACGGCGGCGAACAGACCGGAGCTGTCGACAAGCACTTCGGATGATGGCTTTGGTTGGAGAGGCCGCATCGGACTCTAACGGCGGCTCATGATTCACTCGAAGAAGGGCCTGGGTCGGTCATGCCCTTGCCGGCCAGAATAGCCTCTGCGTAGTACGCATCGTGTCGCTCGGAGATATCACTCAACCCCGAATCGAACGCTCCGATCAGGCTCAGCGCACGAAGCCGGGCCGCCGCACGATCGGGGGCATGCCGCGGTAGGTACTGATCGAGCGCGCGCCGCACTACTTCCGCCTGGGAGACTCCTTCGCGGATCGCAACGTCGCGCAATCCCGACAACTGCTCATCAGTGAGTTGCACCTGCATCCGCACCATCGGTCGACCTCCCGGGCGTCTCGCCACGCATGCCATCACTTTACCACTATCTGATGGCATATCTCGTTCGCGGTCGAGCCGATGTCGCCCCCGTCAGCGCGCCTGCAGCGACCGGACGATGGCGGCCGTGATCTGCTCTTCGTCCTCGACGAACTCCATGGTGCCGCGGCCGGCCTCGGCGATGAGCCGGATCTTGTCGGGGTTCGCGGGCGGGAAGGCGATGACGTTCAAGCGGCCGAATTTCGAGGCGACGGCCATCGGGTTCTCGCCGGATGTCCAGCCCCCGTCGGTGAGCAGCAGGCCGAACGTGCGGTTGAAATCTCTCAGCTGGTCGAGTCCGGTCGCCAGAGCGCCCGAGATGTTGGTGAGACCCTCGATGGGGAGGTCGAACACCCGGTCGAGCAGCACCTCGTAGTGCACCTTGTCCGTCACGGTCTTGACCGTCTCGACCTCCGTGCTGAAGGCGACGACGCCGTAGTTCTTCTTGAAGTACACCGCGATGGCCGCCACCGTAAGGGCCGCCAGGACGATCTTGGGCCCGCGCATGGAGTAGCTGTGATCGAACATGATCACGAACCCCTGTTCCTCGCGCTGCCGGTCCCAGGTGGCGAGGTTCTCCTCGAGGTCTTCCAACGGGTTGCACACGATGTTCTCGAGGGTTGCGTCGAGGTCGATCTCATCGGAGAAGATGCCCTTGCGAAGGTACAGGGTGCCTCGACTGACACCCGTTCCTACCAGCAGGTTCGCGATCTTGATGATCAGCTTCTTGGCGAACTCCCTGGCCTTCTTCTTGAGGTCCGAGCGCAGCAGGTGGTTCAGCTCGGCGTAGTACTTCAGAAACTCTTCGTCGCCGAGGAACTCGTCCTGGAGGCCGGAGTCTCGGTTGATGGCCTCGGCCATCTCGAAGGCGCTGATGTCCCCATCGTCGAAGTGCTGCTTGAGGAGGGAGAGGCGCTCCTCACTCAGCGCCTCTATGAACGTTTTTTTTTATCCCCCGCCCCGGCCAGGTAGAAGTCCGAGCCCAGCTCCTTGCGGGCGCGCTCGATCACCCGCTCGATCAGCTCTTCGGGGGTGGCGTTGATCGTCTCCGCGACCCAGATCTTGCTGGTGAGCGCCATCTTGCAGGCGTCGGCCAGGTCCTCGGGCCTCAGCTCGCCGTCGGAGAGCAGCGAGAGGTTGCGGACGATGGAGACGATGTCGATCGCCGCCCGCACCGACGCCCCCAGCTTGATCTCTGGGGCGGAGCGGGTGAGGCGGGTGATCCGCACCGCGGTCTTGACCAGCCGGGGATCGGACTCTCCGGCGCGCAGATCGACGATCTCGATCTCTTCGGCCTCGTCCTGATAGTCCATGCGCACCCGCACCACCCGATCGAGGAAGGCCCGGCTGACCTGGAGGGTGCCGACGTCGTCGTACGGGTTCTGACTGCAGATGATGGTGAAGCCTTTCCGCGCCACCACCTGCCCGTACCGGGGGATGTTGATGACCCCTTCTTCCATCGGCGTGATGAGGAGGTTGGCCGATTCGGCTGACATGCGGTTGAACTCCTCGAGGTAGAGGACGCCCCCTTCCTCCATGGCCTGGGTCAGGGGACCCATCTCGAAGTACTCCCGCAGGTAGCTGTCTTTGAGCACCTTGCCGGGGTTGAAGAATCCAAGGAGCTTGGAGGGTGTGAGGTCGATGCTGCCCTCGATGAAATGGAAAGGCACGTTCATGGAGTGGGCGATGGCCCGAACGATCGTGGACTTGCTCGTTCCCGGGGGCCCCTCCAGCAAGATGTGCTTGCGGCTGAGCATGGCGGCGAAGATCTCGCGCACCTCGCGTGACCGCCCCACCACCGAGCCTTGGACCTCCTGGAAGATCTGGAAGGTCTCCTCGACCCGGCCGCCGGCGATGGGCTCGTCCGGCGCAGCTTCGCTCTGCCCGTTCTCTACAGGCGCGTCAGGCGCCGGCTTCTTCGCGCGCGGCATCGTCATATCTCCATCCGCCAGTTCCGGGGGTCGAATCATTGCCGGTGTAGTGTACCGTCTGTCGGGAGAAGGCGCGACGCGGATACACTAGAATATCCTCATGCGCTATTTCGGCTCGATCATCCGCCCCCCGAGTGAGGCCGACAGCCTCATCCTCCAGGTCACCTATGGGTGCTCACATGGAGCCTGCGATTTCTGCGGGACCTACGCCGACAAGCCGTTCAGACTCCGACCTTGGCACGAGGTGGTCGAGGACCTGACCGGCCTGCCGCACGGACTCAAACAGGCTGTGACGCGGGTCTTTCTCGCCGACGGCGACGCTGTCGTCCTGCCCTACCGCCGCCTGCTGGAACTCCTGAGCCTACTGCGCCGGGAGCTTCCGCGTCTCGAACGGGTGAGCGCTTACGCGACTGCTCAAGCTCTGCTGCGCAAGGACGTGGCCCAGCTGGCCGCGCTGCGCGAACAGGGGCTCACCTTGCTCTTCCTGGGCCTCGAGTCCGGCGACGACGCCACCCTGGCCGCCTGCAACAAGGGCGTCACGGTCGCCGAGCAGATCGAGGCCTGCCGGCGGGCGACCGAGGCGGGCATCGACCTGTCGATCACCACCATCCTGGGACTCGCCGGAGCCGAGTCGGTCGGTGACGAGGCCCTCTCCGCGGCTTCCGAGCGCCACGCACGCGAGACCGGCCGCGTCCTCTCGGCCATCGACCCCGCGTTCATCGGGGTCCTCAGCCTTATGGTCACACCGGGAACGCCCATAGCCGAGCGGGTGCGCCGGGGCGAGTTCATCGTGCCCGGGCCTCCCGCGATGCTGCGAGAGTTGCGGGAGCTGATCGCCTCCATCGAGGTGACCGATTCGCTGTTTCGTTCGAACCACGCTTCGAACTATCTGCCCGTCGGCGGGCGCTTGCCCGCCGACAAGAGCAGGATGCTCGCCGCCCTCGACGCCGTGCTGTCCGAGCCCGCTCGCACCCGCCTGCGGCCCGAGTCCTGGAGGGCGCTGTGAGCACGTACGAACGGCTTGTCGAGCTACCACTGTTCGTCGAGAGCCACTGGCTCGAGGTCCTTTCGCAGGAGGTGTCGAGCGGGTTCCAGCGCGTCACCACCGTCGTCACCCTGCAGGGGGCTGGTGCGCGGGGGATGGGCGAGGATACGACGTACGAAGCCGAGGCGCACGAACGCGAGTTGCCGACGCGGGCGGCCTGGGACCTGGCCGGACGCCACACGGTAGATTCGTTCTCGACCCTTCTCGAGGCGCTGCTTCCGGCCGCCGACGTGCCGCACTCCCGCTGGGCGTTCGAGTCGGCCGCGCTCGATCTCGCCCTTCGGCAGAAGGGGGTCTCTCTTGCCGCGGTACTGGGTCGTTCGTTCGCCCCGCTTCGGTTCGTGGTGTCGACCCGGCTCGGGTCGCCGCCCACGGACGAGATAGTCGTGGGATGGTCGAGCCTCTATCCCGAGCTCGAGTTCAAGCTCGACCCGCAGAGCTCATGGTCTCCGGACCTCTTCGCCTCCCTGGCCGATCTGGACAAGGTGCGGGTGCTCGACCTGAAAGGGGCATACGAAGGTACTCCCGTCGACCAGCCCTTCGACCCGGTGCTCTACAGTCGAGTACGCGACGCCGCCCTCGCCGCGAACGGCCGCTTGTACATCGAGGACCCGGCGCGCACGCCAGAGGCGATGGGCGTCCTGGCGGGGGCCGAGCATCTCTTCAGTTGGGATGCGGTCATCCACTCGGTGGATGATGTTCTCTCCCTGGAACACCGGCCGGGCGCGCTCAACATCAAGCCCTCGCGTTTCGGGTCGTTGCGGCGCCTCCTCGACTGCATCGATCATGGGGCGGAACAGGAGATCGTGATGTACGGCGGAGGACAGTTCGAGTTGGGTCCCGGCCGGGCGCAGATCCAGGCTTTGGCCTCGATCTTCTATCCTTCATCTCCCAACGACGTGGCTCCGCAGGGCTACAATGTGGGCTCTCCGCGGCCCGGACTGCCTCGCACGCCGCTGATGCCGGCCTCGGTGCCCTCTCCGGGCCTCGGGTTCGTGTGTTAGAGGTCGCCGCCTCGCTCGTTTAGCCTTTTGGCAAAAGAGAACCTCTAGATGTATAGCCTCTTGTATAGGACGGGCTGTGCGTCTGGCTGGTATCTTCTCTTTCCGATTTGAATGGGTCCGGGGGGCCCGTCATGCGGCTGGCGGGTTCTTGGCCCATGACCTCAGCGGCCGGGGCACGCCGACGTTTCCGAGTGCGCTCCAGCCGCCGGGACTTCGCTATTCGAAAGCCTCCTAGGCCGGTAGTCACGAGATAGGGTGGTCGTCGACATGATCAAGCGCTTTTCGATGTTCTGGGGCTGCACCATCCCCGCCCGGTTCCCGTTCATAGAGAAATCCACCCGCTTGGCTCTCGATCTGCTGGGGGCGGAGCCCCTCGACGTCGAAGGCTTCACCTGCTGCCCGGAAGGGACACTGGTGAAGGCGGTGGATGAGGACGCGTACTACGTCACCGCGGGGCGCAACCTCGCTGTGGCCGAAGCCGAGGGGCGGGCGCTCGTGACGCCCTGCAACGGCTGCTACTCGACCTTCAAGTCGACGCAGGCCGAGTTCAAGTCCGATTGGCGCAAGCGTGAGCGCCTCAACCGCCTCCTGGGTCAGCAGGGCCTGAGCTACGACGGACACCTGGTGGTAAAGCACTTGATGGAGTGGGCGCACGAGGACATCGGTCCCGCCGCCATCAGCAAGAAGGTCGTGCGACCGCTGGGCGGCATGCGCATCGCCGTGCACTACGGGTGCCACATGCTCCGACCCAGTCCCGCCATCCGCTGGGACAGCGCGACCAACCCCACCAAGTTCGAGGACATGGTCCGGGCTCTGGGGGCGACCGTGGTCGAGTACGAGACCAAGCTCGACTGCTGTGGCGGGGCCCTCGATCGGGTGGGGCAGCGCGACGAGGCCCTCCAGATGTGCCGCCGCAAGCTGGTCGACCTCAAGTCCGAGCGCGTCGACGCCCTCGTCGTCGCCTGCCCTTCGTGCTTCCAGCAGTTCGACCTCAACCAGGCCACGCTCCTGCGGCAGAAGGAGGACCTCGAGGTCCCCGTGCTCTACTACAGCGAGCTGCTCTGCCTCGCCCTCGGACGCGAACCGGAGGAGTTGGGGCTGTCGATGCACCGGGTGCCGCTGGAGTCCTTCCTGGAGCGGTGGGCCGCGAAGACCCAGCAGCGCACGCGAGTGGCCGAGGAGTTCTCTCTGGCCGAGCTCCAGAAGTGCAACGACTGCAAGGCCTGCGAGAGCGACTGCCCTGTGGCCAAGCTCAACGGCTCGTTCAGCCCCACCACGATCATCGGCGAGATACTCTCCGGCGACCTCGACGGGGTCATCGAGCGCGGCGATCTGTGGAAGTGCTTGGACTGCTTCACCTGCTACGAGAAGTGTCACAGCCGGCTGGGCATGGCCGAGGTGTTCCGCACGTTGAAGGAGCTGGCCAAGAACGAAGGCCGGTTGCCCGACGCGGTGCGCTTCTCCTGGGAGATGTTCGCCACCACCGGGTCGCTCGGCGAGCCCCGGGAGAGCTCCCGGGTCAAGCTGGGCCTGAGCCCGGCGCCGGCACGCGGGGGAGAGGGTCTGCTGCGGTTGCTCGAGAGCCTGCACGCGTCCGGGACAGACCCGGGTGTCGATGGGGAGTCGGTCCCCGTGGTGGGCGGCCCGACAGCGGCTCCGGATGAGGGGGGTGCGTCGTGACTGATCACTTCCGACGTGATGCCGACTCGGCGGCCCGCGGTCTCAACCGCATCGGCGAGGCCGACCGCCGTAGCGCCGTCCGACGTTACGGCGGTCTGCCGGCGCCCGGCTCGCGCGTGCCCGATATGGGCCCCCGGCCTGAATACTCAGCCGAAGCCGAGGAACGTATCCTGGGGGGCTGCGGACTGATGGGGGTCTGCGACGAGTCCGGCGGCCGCATGAGCGGGGAGCTCGCGGTGCGCAGCATGGCCTCCATGCACGACCGGGGGAACGGACTGGGCGGCGGGTTCGCGGGCTACGGCATCTACCCGGACTTCCCCCACGCCTTCTGCTTTCACATGCTCTACACCGACGACGCCAGCAAGGACGACACCGAATACTACCTGGCCCGGCATTTCGTCGTACTCCATCACGAGCCGATCCCCACGAGGCCGGTGCGCGGCATCCAGGACGAGCCCATCCTGTGGCGGTACTTCCTCGAGATCACCGATCAGCGCCTGGCAGAGACCCAGCTGTCCGCCGAGGACTACGTCGTGCATGCGGTCATGGATATCAACGCCCACATCAACGGCGCCTTCGTGGCCTCCTCGGGCCGCAATATGGGGGCTTTCAAGGGCGTGGGCTTCCCCGAGGAGATCGGGCAGTTCTACCGCCTGGACGAGTACCAGGGCTGGACCTGGACCGGCCACGGCCGCTTCCCCACGAACACGCCCGGCTGGTGGGGCGGAGCGCACCCCTTCTGCCTGCTCGACTACAGCATCGTCCACAACGGCGAGATCAGCTCCTACGGCATCAACCAGCGGTACCTGGAGGGCTTCGGCTACAACTGCACGCTGCGCACCGATACCGAGGTGGTCACCTATCTCTTCGACCTGATGCTGCGCCGTCACGGTCTGCCCGTGGAGATCGCCTGCAAGGCTCTGGCCAGCCCATTTTGGAAGGACATCGACCTGATGCCCGATGATCAGCGGAAGCTCTACAGCGCGCTGCGCATGGTTTACGGCCCGGCCCTCCTGAACGGCCCCTTCGCCGTCGTGCTGGGCATGGGCGAGGGGATGGTGGCCCTCAACGACCGCATCAAGCTGCGGCCCCTGGTCGCTGCGCGGAACGGCAGCACGGTCTACGTGGCGAGTGAGGAGTCGGCCATCAGGGAGATCTGCGCCAAACCGGAACGGAGCTGGATGCCCCGGGCGGGCGAGCCCGTGGTCGCCAGGCTCGCCGAGGGCGTCAACCCGGCGGCGTCTCGGTCCGGCGAAGCCTTCGAGGTCGCGGCTTCGCCCGCGGCCGTGGCGTAGGGGAGGGGCCATGGCTGAGCTCACGTTCGTCCGCCCCGAGTTCCGGGTGCGCATAGACCGGGAGACCTGCATCAAGTGCGGGCGCTGCGTGCACCAGTGTGGCTGGAGCGTCTATCACCTCGACGAGGAAGGGCGCCCAATCCCCGACCACGCGAAGTGCGCCGCCTGTCACCGCTGCGTCACGTTCTGCCCGACCGACTCCATCACCATCGAGAAGAACCCGTTGGCCTACAAGGACTCCGACAGCATGTCGCCGGCTCATCGCAAGGCCATCTGGCGGCAGGCCGAGACGGGCGGCGTGCTCCTTACGGGTATGGGCAACGACCGGCCCTACCTGCGCATCTTCGACCACCTTCTCCTTGACGCCTGCCAGGTGACGAACCCCTCGATCGACCCGCTGCGCGAGCCCATGGAGCTGCGCACCTTCCTGGGGCGCAAGCCGGACTTCGTCCAAGTGGCGATGGGCGACAACGGCAGCGGGCCGCGGCTGCTGACCGAGCTCGACCCTCAGCTGAAGCTCGAGACGCCCATCATGTTCGGAGGCATGAGCTTCGGCTCGGTGTCGCTGAACGTGCACCGCGCCCTCGCCATGGCGGCCAAAGAGTCGGGCACCTACATGAACACGGGGGAGGGCGGGCTGCACGCCGACCTCGAGCCCTACCAGGACCACATCATCGTCCAGTGCGCCTCGGGCCGCTTCGGCGTGCACGCCGACTACCTGCAGGCGGGCGCGGCGGTGGAGATCAAGATCGGCCAGGGGGCCAAGCCGGGCATCGGCGGGCACCTGCCCGGGGAGAAGATCGACGAGCAGGTCTCGACCACCCGCATGATCCCGCAGGGCACCGACGCGCTCTCCCCGGCGCCGCACCACGACATCTACTCGATCGAGGACCTGCGCCAGCTCATCTACGCCATCAAGGAAGCCACGGGCTACAAGCCGGTGTCGGTCAAGATCGCGGCCGTGCACAACGTGGCCGCCATCGCCTCGGGGGTGGTCCGGGCGGGGGCCGACATCGTCTACCTGGACGGTTTCCGCGGCGGTACCGGGGCTGCCCCGACGGTCATCCGCGACCACGTGGGCATCCCCATCGAGATCGCCATCGCGGTGGTCGATCAGCGCCTGCGCGACGAAGGCATCCGCAACCGGGCCTCGATCGTCGCGGCCGGCGGTATCCGCAGCTCGGCCGACGTGGCCAAGGCCATCGCGCTCGGCGCCGACGCCTGCGGCATCGGCACCCCGGTGCT
Source organism: Actinomycetes bacterium (assembly GCA_021802965.1). GTDB lineage: Bacteria > Actinomycetota > Thermoleophilia > RBG-16-64-13 > RBG-16-64-13 > JAJZQZ01. The sequence goes on along the minus strand of JAJZQZ010000034.1, from coordinate 2,359 downwards.
GGTCGCCATGGGCTGCCACGTCTGCCAGAAGTGCCACACCGGCTGTTGCTCCTGGGGCATCACCACCCAGCGCCCGGAGCTGACGCGCCGCCTGGACCCCGAGTGGGGAGCCGAGCGGGTCTCCAACCTGGTGCGCGCCTGGAGCCACGAGGTGGCCGAGATCCTGGGCGCCCTGGGCGTCAACGCCATCGAGAGCCTGCGCGGCAGCCGCGAGCGCCTGCGCGCGCTCGGGCTGGACGAGAGCACCATGCGCATCCTGGGCGTCAAGCCGGCCGGCGTCGGTCACTGAGAAACAGAGAGGATCGACGATGGCATTGTCATCCGAGAGCATCCGCAACGTGCCCACCGGACCGTCGCGTAAGGGCCCGACCGGCATCGAGCCGGCGCGCGTGACCGCCGGCCAACCCGGCAGCGATAAGGGCACGGTGACACTGGAGGGCGACACCGCCCGCATCGACGCCCGCGGCATCTACTACAAGACCCTGAACGAGCAGATCCGCGAGGCGCTCGACCTGGGGGCGCGGACGGTGATCCTGGACCACGTGAACGGCCAGCGCTACATCGGCGCGGGCCTGCACGCCCAAGGCGTGACCCTCGTGGTGAACGGCGTCCCCGGCAACGACCTGGCCACCTTCATGGACGGGCCCACCGTCATCGTGAACGAGAACGCCCAGGACGGCATCGGCAACACCATGAACAGCGGCCTCGTGGTGGTCAACGGCGACGCCGGCGACGTCCTCGGCTACGGCATGCGCGGCGGCCGGCTCTACGTGCGCGGCGACGTGGGCTACCGGGTGGGTATCCACATGAAGGCCTTCGGAGAGGCGCACCCGGTCATCGTCGCCGGCGGGCGGGCGCGCGACTTCTTCGGCGAGTACATGGCCGGGGGTGAGCTGATATTGCTCGGGCTGGGGGAGTCGGACGACGCTCTCGTCGGCTCCTACGTCGGCACGGGCATGCATGGCGGGGTCATCTTCCTGCGCGGCACGGTCGCGGAGCACCAGCTCGGGAAGGAGGTCGGCGTCGCCGAGCCCGACGCGGCAGACCAGGCCCGGCTCGAGGAGGTCGTCGGCGACTTCTGCCGGGTCATGCAGCTGGACGCGACCGCCGTACTCGCCGAGCCCTTCGTCAAGCTCTATCCGTATTCGCACCGGCCGTACGGGAAGCTGTACGCGTACTAGAAGCCCGCTAGACATCCGGACAATCAAACCGCCCATCTTCTTGTCCTTCCGCTGGTTGTCCCTCTGTCCCATCCGGGGTAACGTGCCCCTATCGAGCAAGAGCGAAAAGAAAGGTGCCTCATGGGTAACGGCATGACAGGAGAAGACGTCCTTCGGACTGTGAGAGACCAGGACATCAGGTTCGTCCGCTTCTGGTTCACCGACGTCCTGGGGTTCTTGAAGAGCTTCGCCGTCACACCCTCCGAGCTCGAACTGGCGTTCGAGGAAGGCATGGGCTTCGACGGCTCCTCCATCGAGGGGTTCGCCCGCATCCAGGAGTCGGACATGGTGGCCCTGCCCGATCCCAGCACCTTCGCGGTGCTGCCGTGGCGCAAGGCCTCCGGGGGCACGGCCCGCATGTTCTGTGACGTGCAGCAGCCTGATGGCAGCCCCTTCCCAGGGGACCCGCGCTACATCCTCAAGCGGACCTTGGAGAAGGCGGCGCAGAAGGGCTACACCGCGTATCTCGGCCCCGAGCTGGAGTTCTTCTACTTCAAGGACAGCAACGGCACCGAGGTGCTCGATCACGGCGGCTACTTCGACCTGACCCCGCTCGACGTGGCCAGCGACTTGCGCCGGGACACCATCACGGCGCTTCAGGACCTGGGCATCCAGGTGGAGTACTCGCACCACGAGGTGGCTCCGTCGCAGCACGAGATCGACCTGCGCTACAAGGATGCCCTCACCATGGCCGACCAGGTCATGACCTACCGCTTGACGGTGAAGGAAGTGGCCCAGGCGCGGGGCATCTATGCCACGTTCATGCCCAAACCCATCTACGGCGAGAACGGCTCGGGCATGCACACGCATCAGTCGCTCTTCACCGGCGATTCGAACGCGTTCTTCGAAGCCGGCAACGAGTATCACCTGTCGCAGGTGGGCCAATCGTATATCGCCGGGCTGCTCAAGCATGCGCGGGAGATGTGCCTGGTCACCAACCAGTGGGTGAACTCCTACAAGCGGCTCGTCCCCGGCTACGAGGCTCCCATCTATTGCTGCTGGGCCCGTCGCAACCGCTCGGCCATGGTGCGGGTGCCCATGTACAAGCCGGGCAAGGAGAAGGCTACCCGCGTGGAGCTGCGCAATCCCGATCCGGCCTGCAACCCGTATCTCGCCTTCTCGGTGATGCTTGCCGCGGG
>JAJZQZ010000258.1 GCA_021802965.1 Actinomycetes bacterium | reverse complement strand
CCGGGCCGGCCTCCGCCGCCTGCTCCTCACGGTCGACCCCTCGAACGAGCCCGCCCTGAACCTCTACGTGAGGTTCGGTTTTGTGTTGGTGGAGGAGATCCCCGACTTCTACGGCGAAGGCGAGCACCGCCATCTGTTGCGGTGCGAGCTGGGAGGTGTGCAGTGACAGAGGTGTTCCGTTCGGGCTTCGTCGCGCTGGTCGGCCGGCCGAACACGGGCAAGTCGACGCTCGCGAATGCGCTCGTGGGCCGCAAGGTCAGCATCGTGTCCGACAAGCCTCAGACGACGCGGCACCGGGTGACCGCCGTCGTCGACGGCGACGGCTATCAACTGGTGCTGCTGGACATCCCCGGCTTCCAGAAGCCACGGGACACGATCACCCGTCGGATGCAGGAGCTCGTCCGCTCGACCATCACCGAGGTCGACGCGGTGCTCTTCTTGCTGCCGGGAGACCAAAGCTTCGGCCGGGGGGACACCTTCATCGCCGAGGCCCTCCGCGGGCAGCCCACTCCGGTGGTCACGGTCGTCAACAAGGTCGACCTGCTTGCGCCCGAGGCCGCCGCCCGGCAGCAGGAAAAGGCGGCCACTCTTCTCGGAGACGACCAGGTTCTCCTGGCGAGCGCTCTCACGGGTGAGGGCTTGGCCGAGGTAGAGAGGCGTCTCGCCGCGCTCGTGCCGGAAGGTCCGCGCTACTTCCCCGAGGGTGCGGTGACCGATCAGCCGGAGGAGGTCCTGGTTGCGGAGTTCATCCGCGAGCAGGTGCTGGCTGTGACCGAAGAGGAGGTGCCCCACGCGATCGCCGTGGAGGTCTTGGAGATGGAGCCCCGCGAGGACCGGGATCTCATCTACGTCCGCGCCGCCATCTACGTGGAGCGTGACTCGCAGCGGCCCATCGTCCTGGGACCCGGGGGGGAGAGGCTGAAGCACATCGGCATCGGGGCCCGCCGTGAGATCGAGTGGCTCCTGGGTTCGCAGGTGTTCCTGGATCTGGTGGTCAAGGTGCGCAAGCACTGGCGCGCCGACCCGCGGATGCTCGATCGCCTGGGTCTGTAGCGTTGCGGCCGCGACCTCACGCTGCGCGCGGGGCCTGTCGGCTCGGCCCGAAAGCGGGGGGGCTTGAACCGGGGTGTATCATTGGACGGCGGCAGCTGTGATCGTAAGCACGCCTGAGGAGGCGGCCTTGAGAGTAGAGGAACTCGCGAAGACCATCGACAGCACCATGCTCGAGCCGACTGCGACCGTGGCCGATCTCGAGCGGCTCTGCCGGGACGCGGCGGAGCACCACTTCGCTTCGGTGTGCGTGTTCCCGTATTTCGTCCCCGGCGCGAAGAAGCTGTTGCGGGGGCATGACGTCAAGGTGGGCACCGTCGTCTCGTTCCCCTATGGGGCCGACACTCAGCGGGCGAAGATCCAGTCCGCGGAGAATGCGGTCGCCGTCGGCGCCGACGAGCTCGACGTGGTGATGAACATCCCGGCCATGCTCTCCGGCGATTTTCGATACGTGCGCGACGAGCTGTCCAGCCTGGTGCGTGCCGTGCGTATGAAGAGCGTGAACGCGGGGCGGGGGCTGGTCCTGGTCAAGGTCATCGTCGAGGCATGCTACTTCGACGACAAGATGAAGCGGCTGGTCTGCAAGATCGTGGAAGACTCCGGGGCCGACTTCATCAAGACGTCCACGGGCAAGGGGCCCGGCGGGGCCACGGCCAAGGATGTGGAGCTCTTCCGTGACCTCCTCTCCGAGAACGTCGGGGTCAAAGCGGCCGGGCGGATCCGCAGCGCCGACGATGCCGAGGTGATGATCAACGCGGGCGCGGCCCGCATCGGCACCTCCCACGCGGTGGAGATCATCAAGAGCTTCTCCGCCGACCGGGAGATCTGACCCGGGGCCGGTCGGGGCATCCCCCGCTGGCCGAGCGAGGCAGGCCGATGCGCTCACGTTCTCTCAAGACCGAGGCCTTGGTCATCGGGACCATGCGGCTTCGCGACGCCGACAGGATCGTCACCCTGTACAGCCGCGACCGCGGGCGCATCTCGGGAGTGGCCAAGGGCGTCCGGCGGACGAATTCGCGCGTCGGCGGCCGGCTCGAGCCCTTCAGCCTGGTCCACGTGATCCTCTATCCCGGTCGGAGTCTCTACACCGTGACGCAGGTGGAGACCATCCGTACCTTCCAAGGGGTCCGCGAATGCCTCTTCCGGCTCGAGGAGGGCTCGCGCCTCCTGGAAGCGGTGCGCCAGCTCTTTCCCGAGGAAGAGGAACATGCCGGGGTCTTCAACCTACTGGTCCGGGCCGTGGCCCAGCTGGCGACGGCGCCCGACCGCGCCGCCGCCGCCCAGGTGGTCCTCGCCGCACGCCTCAAGCTCCTGCACGCCCTCGGCTACGCCCCGGAACTGGGGTCGTGCGTGGCCTGCGGCAGCGAGCAATACCTCTGCGCTTTCGGCCCCTCCGAGGGTGGAGTGCTCTGCGCCGACTGCTTCGCCGGGGAGTCCCACGACTGTTTCAGCATGAGCGCGGGCGGGATCGTTGCCCTGCGGAGCCTTCTCGATCGGCCTCTCTCCGAGATCGGCGTGGTACCCCTCGAAGCTTCGACCTCCGGCGAGGTGGAACGGGCCATCACCCGCACGCTCGCCTATCACGGGCACTGATACGCCTGCCACGGCTGCCGATGTGTAAAAAGACCTACTGACAAGGCTTCGGCCATCCGATAAGGTCAGTGCAGCGGTGTATCGTGTACTCGTGCCATCCGCAATCCGTTGCGTGTCTCGTTCGTCGGGGTCACCAGGAGGTTACGATGTCGTCGGTCTCGAAACGAGTGGTATGGATAGCCGCGTTGTTCTGCGTCTTTGTTCTCTTGCCGGGGATCGCGTGGGCGCGCTACGATCCTTCCTCCAGATCGGGGCCCGCGCCGACAGTCAGCCTGGCAGCTCCCGCGTCGGGCGAGGCGGCTGTAGCTGCGCTGGGGCCCAAGATCGCGGACGTCGCCCGCGAGCACGGGCTCACCCCGCAGGAGCTGACGAAGCGGTTCAAGAGCGACGGATCGCTCGTCGTCGATACCACCGGCCGCCTCTTCTACTCTGACCCCGGCCTGCCGTCATCCGCACCTCTCGCGACCACGGACGCTGCTCTTGCCCTCCCTGTTCCGCTGGCGGATACGTTCAAGCTCCATAGCCTCCCGGGGGCGAAACGAGTCGTCTTCCTGGACTTCGACGGCCACGTGATCTCGGGGACGGCCTGGAACAACACCGCGCGATCGGGTGGCACCATCTACGCTCCCGCCTGGGATATCGAAGGTGGACCCTCCGTGTTCACGGCGCAGGAGCGGACCATCATCCAACGGGTCTGGCAGAGGGTCGCGGAGGACTACGCGCCATTCAATGTCGATGTCACCACGGAATTCCCGGGAGAATCCGCCATCACTCGCTCCAGCCTCTCCGACGAGTACTACGGCATGCGCGTGCTCATCAGTCCCATCAGCTCGAAGGTGGGCCCGTACGGCGGGGTGGCGTACGTCGGCGTCTTCGACATGGTCGGCGACTACTACAAGCCGGCGCTCGTATTCCCTGAGAACCTGGCCAACAACGAGAAGTACGTGGGAGAGGCCGCTACTCACGAGAATGGCCATACTTTGGGTCTGGGGCACGATGGACTGACGAACGGGACGGAGTACTACCAGGGTCGCGGCAGCGGCGAAACGGGCTGGGCACCGATCATGGGCACCGCCTACTACAGGAACCTCAGCCAGTGGAGCAAAGGCGACTACGTCGGCGCGAACAACCACGAGGACGATCT
>JAJZQZ010000257.1 GCA_021802965.1 Actinomycetes bacterium | reverse complement strand
GCGCAGGCCGAGAAGTTCGGGGCCTTCTTCCGCACCTTCGAGGCCGTGCACGCGCTCGAGGCCGTCGGCGGCGACTGGAAGCTCTCGTACGACGGCGGGGACATCCTCGCGCACGCGGTGATCGTCGCGACCGGGGCGGTGCCGAAGAAGCTCGGCATCCCCGGCGAGGCGGAGTTCACCGGGCGCGGCGTGTCGTGGTGCGCGACGTGCGACGGCGCGCTGTTCCGCGACAAGGAGGTCGCGGTCATCGGAGGCGGGGACGCCGCGGCCGAGGAGGCGCAGTTCCTCACGCGGTTCGCGAGCAGGGTCCACCTGGTGCACCGGCGCGAGGAGCTGCGCGCCACGAAGGTGGTCGCCGAGGCGTGCATCGCGCACGAGCAGATCCAGATGCACTGGAACCGCTCGCCGGCGGAGGTCCGCGGGGAGGACGGGAAGGTGACGGGCGTCCTGTTGCGCTCCACCAGGGACGAGCCGGACGAGATCCTCCCCGTCTCCGGCGTCTTCGAGTTCGTCGGGGTAGATCCCAAGAGCGAGTTCGTGCGCGGCGTGGCGGATCTCGACGAGCACGGGTTCATCAAGGTCGACCACCTCGCACGAACCTCCGCGCCCGGGCTGTACGCGGCCGGGGACGTGACCGACACGCCGCTCAAGCAGGTGGTGACGGCGGCCGCGCAGGGCGCGATAGCAGGCTTCGAAGCGTCGAGGTATGTTGAAAGCAGGACGTGTACGCTCTAGAGTGATTGCACTTGGCGATACGGTGTAGGGTATCCGAGAGGAGCCGGAATGAGCGAGAACATGATCCAGGTGACGGATGCGAACTTCGAGGACTCCGTCGAGAAGAGCGCCACGCCGGTGCTCGTGGACTTCTGGGCCCCGTGGTGCGGTCCGTGCCGGATGATGGAGCCGGTCCTCGAGGAAGTCGCGGTCGAGTGGAGCGGCAAGATATCGATCGGCAAGCTGAACGTCGACGAGAACCCGGCCGTCGCGACCAAGTACGACATCCTCTCCATCCCCACGATGCTGGTCTTCGCCGACGGCCAGGTCGTGAAGAAGCTCGTGGGCGCGATGCCGAAGAAGCGGCTGGCCGACGAGCTGGCGCCCTGGGTGGGCTAGGAGTACCCTCGGCGTACGCGATGCACCCAACGGAGCGGGGGCCCGGCGGTCCCCGCTCCGTCGTCTTCCCATCGAGAGGAGCACACCGGCATGTGTGAGAGCGGCGTCAACCAGGGCCAGATGAAGCTGTCGATCGCCCAGGTGAACCAGATGCTCGGGATGGCGCAGGAGTGGCTCGAGCAGCTTCACCACCTGTGCGACCACGCGCACGAAGGCGCGACGAGCGCCCATCTGGCGCAGGTGACCGTCATGCTCGGCGAGGCGCGGGAGCGGCTCGACGTGGCGACCGAAGACCTCGGCAAGGGCGGCCACGAGCACGTCAAGGTGGAGCTCGTCTAGCGGTGCATCGCCCGACCGCGTAACGCGGTCTCGCCGTCGCCGCTCTCGTGGCAGACGGCGCAGTCGTAGATCCAGTAGTTGTCGCCCTGGTGCGTCTTTGGAGTTGCCGCTGCTGAGCTGATCCCGGAGTTGAGAAGCGTAGGTTGATGGCCTCCACAATACCCGGCGCGCTTCAAGCGGTGTTCATCGGTATCTCCTTCACTAGACGTAGTAGTCGGGGCCGCGGAGGTTCTCGTGGTCGGTGACGGCGGACGGGGGTCCTGCTGGTCCGCGAGCGGCATGGCGTCGAGTCCGGCACCGAGGATGGACTTCACCGACATGTAGCGGTAGGCACCGGCGGCAAGGGCGCGAACGCATGCGGCCTCCAGGCGCTGCTGCCCGTGCTTCTGACCCAGCCGCACCAGTCCGAGGCAGCTTCGGTAGCCGAGTTCGGGATGCGGGAAGGCGTCCATGACCTTGGCCGCGAACTCGCCTGTGGCCGGTCCGATCCCAGAAAGCCAGGACTGGATCCGCTCGGGTGTCCAGCGCCCATAGGCGCGGTGAGACGGCGGCATGTGGGTGGGATCGGTGGTGAATCCGCCGCGCGTATGACCGCGAACGTGGACCGCCACCCGAGCCCCGGCGTGGTAGACCTCCACGGTGCCGGCGTCGAAGAACACCTCGACCGTCTGCCCGATGAGCGTGTGCGGGACGGAGTAGCGATGCGTTGCGACCTCTATGTGGTAGTCGATGTGGACCTTGGAGGTCTTGTGCGTGCGGTAGTGGTAAGGGGTGGCGGGCAGCGGGATGAGTTCGGGCAGCTCTCGCTCGGCAAAGATCGAGCGCCGCGAGCCGTCCATCTTCTTCAGCGGCCTGGCATTCAGCACCTCAAGAAGCTCGGCGATCGCGTCGTTTAGCTCGGCGAACGTAAAGAACGTGCGGTTGCGCAGCGGGGCCAGGATAGACGGGCGGCCTATCCACCCTGCGCCGAGCGCCGCGAGAAGCGCCATCACGCTCCGCATCGTCGCGGTTGATACGCAGGCGAGCACTGCTATGAAGGCAACGATGATGAAGCAACACTACCGTGATGACCGCTTCCAGACGAATCGGAGCAGTGTGGACGCCAGGGGAGCACCCAGAACCACATACAAGAGCAGCGAGCCTAAGAGTGGATCCCGGGCAAACCGGAGGAGAGGCTGCCACTCCCCCCTCATGAGGAGTATCCAGTTCGGAACGATACCTACCCGGGGTGCAACGACAGCCGAGAGTGTTGTCAGCACAACCAGTGGCGACGCCGCGAGAACGGCGGCTCGGAGATCACACCGTCTGGACAACGTCAACACGGAGAGCACATACCCGAATGGCGCGACGAGCACGAGCATGATCCAGGCCCCCCAGCCGAGCCAACGCCCGTACGACCAGGGCAAGAGCACCTGCACGGCAACAGCAAGCACGGCCCACGGTCGAGCTGGCAGACTGACGCCTACGATATCGCGCGCAAACACGACGTTGAAGAGCAGCCACAGCGGCGCCAAGCACACAGCGATTGACGCAGCGAGAGACCATCCGTGATGACTTCTCTGTAACATCAGTACACATCCTTCGCTGACTCCGATACCAATCCTAGGCCGCGCTTCCACATCTCGGCACTCATCACCAGACTCACGGCCTCAACCTGTTCATCCCGCGGATGCTTCCCCCATGCGCCGACGGGCTCGTTGGCGTAGGGCAAGTCTGCAATCCCGAAGGCGTAGCGGACGTCTGCTTCTGACTTGCCGCCGGGGTTCTTGATCGCGTCATCTATGAGGGCATTCGCAACCCCACATGCCTCGTCGATGCGTTCAGCCTGTCCGTGGGACCAAATGCCGGTGCGGACCCATTCGGTGACGCCGTGCCACGGGGCCAGAATGATGTCAATGACCTTGTTGAACCAGTCGATCCACCATGGCGTCAGGCCCGTCGCGTCTACAAACCCGACCGGGTTGTCAAAGCAGTAGGCGTAGGCGTTCAGGGTACCTGGGACAAGCAGACGGCCCCATCTCTCATCTCTTGTCAGGAATCGGCAGGCGCTCGGCGAGTACCACCGGTTCCACAGGTAGTAGAGCCCCGTGCGCTCGTCGTAGCGATAGCTCGCGTAGCGGTAGGGGTTCGGGACGGTCTCTTGCGCCTCGAGCACGCGGCACGGATCGTAGCGGTAGGTGTTTGCGACCTCGCCCGCCGCGTTCGTCACCGCCACCACATCGCCGTGCCCGTTCGTGTGGTAGTAGTACGTCTCCCCGCCGCGGGTCATCGAGTGGACGCGGCCGGCTGCGTCGTAGGCGTAGCTGGCGATGGTGGCACCGGCGCCGTCGGTCTCTGTGATCACGTTCGCGCTCGCCCCGTCGTAGT